>JBIIOE010000022.1:0-39506 GCA_044337105.1 Bdellovibrionota bacterium
TCTCAATAGCACGAGGATCAGTCATGGAGTGTGGAGCCCTCTTTGATCTGCTTAACGCTCTCAGCCATGTTTCCCCGGAAGAGTATCAAGCCGGGAAGCTTTTGCTGACAAGGATTGGAGCCATGCCTTCCAAGCTATGCCTTCAGCCAGTGTGACTCCTCCTCCGGGTACGTTCACGTTTACGTTTACGTGCACGAGCACGTTCACGTCGCGATAATACCGAGTCCTACCCACTCGATTCCGCGATGACCCCTATTAAGTAACCCACTACCGCGCTGTCGCTAGGTACGCGCTCTTTTGCTGACTTCAAGCATGCACAACGGTTTTCCTTGCGATTTGAAGAGCATCTCGAACTCAGTTGGGATATTACCTTGGGCCCAAGGGCTCGAGAGCAGATCCGTCGTGTGTGTTTTCATTTCCCACGAATGGCTCTGCAAAAGCGTACAGGTCGACGCAAAGTATTCCTGATGATCCGTTTTGTAGCGAAGAAAACCGCCGGGCCGCAGACAGCGGTGCATCGTTGCAAGCAACTCGGCGCTGAGGAGCCGATTTTTTAACCAGCGACGTTTGTCCCAAGGATCGGGGTAGTTGACGAAAAATCCCGCGACAGTCTCGGGTTCGAAGAGGGACGCCAGCTGTTTCGCGTCGGTACGAAAAACAACGACATTGCCCAAGCCGCAGCGCTCAGCTTTCTCTCCGGTTTTGAACGCGCGCTTGAAGCGAATCTCGAGGCCTATACACAGGTGTTTGGGTGACTGTTGTGCGAGGCGCAGCAGATGCATTCCGGAGCCCGACCCGAGCTCGACATAGCAGCTCTCGAACTCGCGCA
The DNA here is from genome assembly GCA_044337105.1 of Bdellovibrionota bacterium. GTDB lineage: Bacteria > Bdellovibrionota_C > UBA2361 > UBA2361 > OMII01 > OMII01. The sequence goes on from JBIIOE010000022.1 coordinate 830, forward strand.
TCTTGGCTCGTAGGAGCGTCATGGAATCTTCAGAGATTTCGCGATCTTGCTCGGCTCGGATGATCTCCGGCTTGGTTGTTACGAGTTGCATGTACTGATTTTGCCACGTCATAGCGGAAGATATACGCGAAGTATGGGGCTAACTCAAATTGGGGATGTGAAGCGGTTTGCTGAGCAAACGAATCTTATCGGAGTTGAAGCTTCGCTCGCAAAGCGCATGTAAGGCTGCGCATACCCATTTATGAGAACATTTCTCAGCACCTTTGGAGGTAATGATTTCAGTCTGATGGGCAGGGCGATCGAGGATCGGTACGCTCGGTGCAAAGAGTGGTGGGAGCCACATCTCCGCTGTACCCGAGAGTTCATAGAGGACAATGTTGCACCATGCTCGCGCTTGGCTGTCCTTGGGGCAGGGCGGCTTCTTGACCTCGATCTACCTGCGCTGCTCGAACGCGTTAGCGAGGTGCACCTTTTCGATGCAGATCCGCAATGTATCTCTGCGTGGAGGACCGCAGCTGGGTCTCACTACCGAAGACGCGTCGTTCCGCGTATTGAGGATGTCACGGGAGTAATGGAATCGTGGACGCAGCCTCTCAAGTCTGCTGCTCGGAAGGGAGGCCTAGTGGAGTATCTCTCGAACGTTGAGGCGGTTGAGCCTGCGTGGAGTGGCGATGGATTCGATGCGATTGTATCCCTCAACATTCTGGGACAGATTCCGCTGTACTGGCGTGATCGAGTACTCGCTGTAAAGGCGTCTCTTACAGACCCGGAATACGCTGCATTGCAGCGGAGCATGGCAACATTGCAGAGTGCGCACATACGAGCGCTCACCGCTGATACGCAGGCGCTGCGGGTCGTAATAACTGATACGGAGTATTACTACTACGACGCCGACGACCCGCAGTGGGAAATTGAAAGCGCTCTCTACGGGGACAGCGCCGCCCTTCTCGAGGAGTATTTCAAGGGCGGAGGTTCTTCCTGCTGGTTATGGCACCTGGCACCGCAGTACATCGAGTCCGACAACGAAGGTGAAATACACAGAGTCGAGGCCCGAGTACGTCGAAAGATATCGTAATTTCGTGACCATCGACGTCGTTTGGTGGACATGCTAAAGATCGGTCCAACAGAATTTTTATTCGAACAATCATCTGTATGGACGTTTTCTCATTCGAGAGCCTCTTCACCCTCCAGAACGGTATAGCACTCCTGACTCTGACGACTCTGGAGATCGTCTTGGGTATAGACAATATCGTTTTTATAGCGATCATAGCTGGTCGCTTGCAGCGTGAGCAGCGCAACAAGGCTCGCTTGGTGGGTCTCTCTTTGGCGATCGTCACCCGACTGATGCTACTCTTTACGCTTAGCTTTTTGGCATCGCTCACGTCTCCTATCTTCCAACTGCTTGACCACCCTCTTAGCGGTAGGGATCTGATTCTCATCGTAGGTGGTGTGTTTCTCATCTACAAAGCTACCAAGGAGATTCACGAGAAGGTTGTGGGGCATGAAAGCGAGCTCGACATCAAGCCAGGAAAAGCGATCACATTCCGTTCGGTGATTGTGCAGATACTGATCATCGACATAATTTTTTCGCTCGATTCGGTGATTACGGCGGTAGGAATGACCGACAATCTTCCAGTCATGTGTGCTGCGGTTATCGCTGCCGTGGTCGTAATGCTCGTCTTTTCCGGCGCAATTGTCGAATTCATCGACGCTAATCCGAGCGTGAAGATGCTGGCGGTTTCGTTCCTGCTCATGATCGGCTTGGTGCTTGTTGCGGACGGATTCGGGCAGCACATCCAGAAGGGGTATGTTTACTTCGCTATGGGCTTCTCGTTATTCGTAGAGATGCTCAATTTGCGAGCGGTTCGCCGGTCGAAGAGCGTTCACGCAGAGGAAAGCAAGTAGACGTTTGCCGGCTCTTGATCGCGATTTATCCGACTACATTCTAGCGCTCGTAGCCTGTCCCGGATAAGCGTGCGCTCCTGTGCTTTTCTGCTGCTTAGTGAAGCCATCTGCCCGGTATTTGACCTATAAAGCGCTCTAAGATAGGCTCACCTAACTCTTATCCAGAGAGGCAGAGGGACCGGCCCTGTGAAGCCTCGGCAACCGTTCGATAGGCTGCGTTATATCGCAGACATGTGAAAGTGGTGCCAAATCCGGCAGAAAAACGAGCGGCTCGTGGCGAGCTCGAGAGATCTGGAAGATGAGAGAGGATGTTCAAAGTTCCTACAGAGGGGCGTACTTTTGCTCTCTGTCCGTTAAGGCTCTCTTCGTTCCAATCTCTCTGTAAAATTTCTCTGCGGATCTATCTGTAATGGGGTGCTGAGACCAATCGCGTCTCGGCAAGAGTTCCTCTCATTGACCTGTTCGAGGGGGGGTATCTTTTGCGGTTGGAATGAATTATGAGAGGGATAGAAATGGCTTCTGTAGGCTTAAATGAAGTGAGGGGCTCTCAGCTAGGCACTGGTAGCAATCTTGAAGGAGTAGAGGAGGCTGATCAATTTCCCTCCAGCGGTACCCTCGCCTTTCCTCCGGCTCCCGCCCCAACCACTCCAACCGACGCGATCAGCGTCATCTCTCCACAGTCAGTCCCATTGAGTGGGGAGTTGTCGGTCAGGGAGTGGAAGCTAGTCGCACAGGAACATGCTCATTCTGATCCCGATTGTTCTTTGGGCCTTTACCGAAGGGCGCTTGGTCTCTTCGAACGGGCGCTCGAGAAAATAGTGTCCGGATTGGCCCAGTCGCTAGACTCTAAGAATTCGCTGGTCGGTCAGCAACTCGAAAGCAGTGCTTCGCAATTTTTACATGGAGATAAGAGCTCTTCTGCCAGCGATTTAGAGGTTGAGCAAAATCCATTAGCTCGCAATGCCGATTCTATACCCTCCCTAAAGCGGGTTGTTGACTGGGTCGATCCAGCAGGGATAATAGCTGGACTCAAGGTCTCTTGGGACAGAGATAACGACGACAGCATGCGGTTGTTTTTGAGAAATGGAAAAGAAGCGCTTGTAACCATCGTTCTCGACAACAAAGCAGGTAGCTGGGTTGTGGGAGATATCTTCTTTTTTGGAGCCACGGAGATCTCAAGAGAGTTTATACGTCTGCAGTTGTACACTCAGACGCCTCTCGTGGATAACGTGCTTTCGAGCCGCTCGCCTACAAGGTAGCGGCGATAGCAGCGGCCCCGTACAGCGCGGCGTAATCATCCTTGACGACAAACACTGGAGTAGCTTCGACCCTCTCTCTCTGTTTGCCCTTCTTGAGATAGCCTTCCACGAATGCTCCCTTCGCCAGCGTGTCTATAATTTTCGGTGGTATGCCGCCGCCCAGAAAGACCCCGCCTGTGGCAAGGTAGGTCAAAACGATATTACTGCAGTGGGCGCCAAGCATCGAGCAGAACATGTCGAGCGCGGTAACGCACACATCTGATGTGCCTTGAAGCGCAAGCTTGGTTATAAGGGCAGCTTGGTCGACAGCGCCCTTTGTCTCCTTCATCTCGGACGGCTCTGAACCTCTTCCGCTGTCTATCAGGAAGGAATAAATGTTCACTAATCCCGGTCCACACAGGATGCTCTCCACGCTGACGTGAGGCAGCTTCCGTTGAAGATATTTCAGCAGCTCGATCTCCAGGTCGTTTGTCGGTGCGAAATTAGCATGACCTCCTTCGGATGCGAGGAGAACGCTCCATCCAGCTTCGCGGTGAATGAGTGAATGACCTAGTCCTGTTCCAGGAGCAACTACTACGCATGAGCCAGCTCTGTCGACGTCGCCCGCTCCTTCGTAGATTGTTTGGAGGCTACTTGGGCTGAAGTTTGGGATTGCTGCTGCCGTGCTGACGAGGTCGTTGACCAGCTTTACTTTGTGCACCTTTAACGAGTGCGATATTTCGCTTTGAACGACCTCCCATGGAAGGTTGGTGACCTTGACCCTGCCGTTCACGACCGGTCCCGGTACGCCGAAGCAAGCTGCCTCTAGACGCGAAGATACTGCGGCATGATGCTGCTCGAGGAAACGGTGGATGATAGATTCGAGGTTCGAGAACTCGCTGCTCGTATACTGCTCAGACACCACGAGTTCGACCTTTTCGGCCCGGCGCTCGAATAGGCCGACGCGAGCCTTGGTTCCACCGACATCACCAGCGATAATCATTAGCGCATCCTCCTCGTGAGTTAAATCGCTCTCTCCCCGCACGGGGCCCCTAACCATACTCTAGTCTTACAAGGGATAAAAGAACCTCACTTTCTAGGCTTAGGTAGCCGCTACGAGGGTAAAAGAGTGTGTATGCGCGTCTTGATACCGCACCTGTTAAGGTGCTGGCCCTTTCGCTAAATAGGCGATAATGTTTGAAGAACACTGACATGGCTCAGGGGAAAATGCGGAGTTCGTTTGCTCGAGACCGCCGACGTTTCGAGGGGTCTGAATTTCGACCATCCTGGGATCTGAGCCGAAGCAGCCGAGGTTGCCCAACATATGAAGATCCTCATGCTTGGGTGGGAGTACCCGCCGCATATAGCGGGAGGTCTAGGAACCGCTTGTGAAGGGTTAACTGGAGCGCTCTCCCGACGCGGGGTTGCGATTCGCTTCGTTGTTCCTCAGCTATTGGGAGATGAACAGGCGCCTCATATGGTGCTCACAGCGCCTGAGCTGAAAGACGGCCCGAGAGGGAACGAAAAAGGCTCTTATCAGGTGTCTCGGGCTCACTGTTCCGATGAGAGTGTAAGTCACGTACTTGGTATCACACGGATCCCCGCATTTCTCGCCCCGTATTGGAGTCCTCAGGGCTTCAAAGAGGTAGTGGCGATGTTTGCCGAAAGATACGGAGGCTCGCAGCAGGAGTCTGAAAGTGGGGAGTCTGCTTCCGAGGCATCGAGTGATGCCGAGTCGTCTGTAGTCACGCGATTCTCGAAGCAGCCCTGCGTGACTACTGCCCGAGGCGCAGAGCCATCCCGCCAGCCTTTGTATCCGATTGGGAACACTATCTTCCGGGAAGTGGAACGTTTTACAACGAAGGTACTCGCCTCCTTTTCGGCGCAACAATTCGACATCATTCACGCGCACGATTGGATGACTTTTCCAGCGGGGGTTGCGTTGTCTCAGCTAACTGGCAAGCCACTCATAGTGCACGTTCATAGTCTCGAGCAAGACCGCAGCGGTTTGTTCGTAAACAGAGATATTGAGAAGATCGAAAAGCTCGGTTTGGAAAGTGCGGCGCGCGTGATTGCGGTCAGTCATTACACACGTCGGGCGATCGAGCGGTTCCATGGCATCTCACGTTCGAAAATTCGAGTCGTTCACAACGGTGTATATCCACGTCAGGTAGTTCAGGATTATAAGATCAAAAAGACCTGGCCTCGAAATGTGGTGCTGTTTCTGGGACGAGTAACTTTTCAGAAAGGGCCGGACTATTTTGTCGAGGTTGCGTCACGAGTGATTCCTCAGGTACCGGGAGTATTATTCGTACTGGCTGGTACGGGGGATATGCTTCCGGCGGTTAAGAAGCAGGTGCACGAGCTCGGGTTGAGCGAGTACTTTTTGTTTCCGGGATTTCTGAGTGGTGAGGAGCTCGAAGAGATGTTCTCGGTAGCGGATCTGTACGTGATGCCTTCGGTTTCGGAGCCATTCGGAATTACCGCACTGGAGGCGATCAGCTATGATACTCCCGTGATTATCTCGAAGCAGTCTGGTGTCTCGGAGGTGCTCACGCACGCGCTCAAGGTCGACTTCTGGGATTTGGACAGAATGGCAGACCTCATTGTCAGCGTACTGCTCGACTACGATCTTCGAGAGGAACTCGTTAAGCTGGCAAAGGAGGAGCTGCGGCACCTGCACTGGGATGCTGCAGCCGCCAAGACCGTCGAGGTGTACGAGGGCCTCCTAGTCGAGGCTCGCGCAGATACGTGATTACGACGCTGTTGTGGTCTTGCGAGTTTTTTTGACCTCTCGGTTAGACCTTTCAAGAACGATACGTTCGAGGCACAGGGACACCAGAGAGGTCCACCCCGTTTGATGGCTGGCCCCGATGCCGACGCCAGTGTCTCCGTGAAAGTGTTCATAGAAGAGTATCAGGTCACGCCAGTGTGGGTCGGTCGCATAGCGATCGTCCGTACCGTGGCACGGACGAAACCCGCGCGTATCTGGTAAAAAGAGGGAGCTCAGTCGCCGTGAGAGATCGTCGGCGATTTGCTTGAGTGTCACTCGCTTACGAGATCCGCTCGGATACTCGATTCGGAATCCATCGCCGTAAAAGGTGTGATAGCGATCGAGAGCTTCGATGAGCAGCACGTTTATGGGGAACCATACAGGGCCCCGCCAATTGGAATTTCCTCCGAAGAAGTCCGTATTGGAATCGCCTGGACAGTAATCGATACTGTAATCGCGATTCTCTAAGGTGAGGCGATACGGATAGGTGGCATGGATTTTCGACAATGAGCGGATGCCGTGAGGAGATAAAAACTCGTTTTCGTCCAAAACATACTTGAGCATGCGAGTGAGACGCTCTTTGGATGGGATAGCAAGGAGTCGGGAGCCTTCGCTCGAGTGTGCATCGCGTTTGCTCGATTTGCCACCAGATTCGTGCTCGCTGTGAGCGATGTGCTTGGAGAGATCGCTTTGGTTGGCCATAAACCATTCGAAGCGTTTCCTAAATCCGGGTAGTTTGTCGAGCGTCCGATTCTCCAGCACTTCGACCGCCAATATTGGTATAATTCCGACCAATGAACGAACACGCAGCGGGATTGATGTGCCGTCCAGCTGAAGTTGATCGTAGTAGAAGCCGTCAAGCTGATCCCACAGACCGGTTCCCGCGAAGTGATTGATGGCCGAAGATATCGAGATGAAGTGCTCAAAGAATTTCGAAGCGAGATCCTCGTATGTTTCGTCGTGCTCCGCAAGCTCCAGTGCCATAGTGAGCATGGTGCCGCAGTAAAAGGCCATCCAGGCGGTGGCGTCGGCTTGCTGTAGTGTGCCACCCTTGGGCAGGGGAGCGCTACGATCGAAAACTCCGATGTTGTCGAGCCCCAGAAACCCGCCTGAGAAGAGATTTTTTCCGTGAGTATCCGTTCGATTGACCCACCACGTGAAGTTGAGGAGCAGCTTGGCGAAGCAGCGCTTCAGGAATAGCTGGTCCGGCTGTCCGTTCTGGGCAGTCATCTTGTATACGCGCCAACATGCCCACGCATGCACAGGCGGGTTCACATTCGAGAATTCAAACTCGTATGCGGGGATCTGCCCGTTCGGATGCATGTACCATTCACGGAGCATGAGTAGGAGCTGGTTCTTCGCAAATGAGGGGTCGATTCGCGCGAACGCAACCATGTGAAACGCGAGGTCCCATGCCGCATACCACGGGTATTCCCACTTATCCGGAACAGAGATGATGTCTCTATTGTAAAGGTGTTCCCACTCCGTGTTGCGTTGGTAGCGTCGAGATGCCGCCGGGGTAGGTTGCGTGGGATCGCCGTCCAGCCATTCCTTGACCGAATAATGATAGAACTGTTTTGTCCATAATAGCCCCGCATAGGACTGGATCATGACCGAACGCTCTTCTGTTGAAGCGAGAGACGGAACCACCTCTTCGTAAAAATCGAGGCACTCCTGACGTCGTCTCTGCATTGTGTCGTCGAAATCGTCACCGAAGGTTTCGTGAAGGGGATCGTGCGATGGCTTGAGCCGCAGCTTCACCGTGACGGATGCTCCGGGTGCGACCATTGTATCGAGCGCAAAACAGGCCTTGGTCCCCGTGCATGTAGGATCGACGGCGGAGGTCGCTCCATTTACGATGTACTCGTGAAAGGCATCCTTTACGAAAGGGGTAGAGTTTTCTCCCCCGAAAAGGCGCCTTTTATTGGTCTCGTTATCGGTGAAGAGGGTGAGTGGAGACTGCGCAGCGCTTTTCGGATCGAGCAGAAGCACAAAGGGGTCGAGTTGTGGGTGCACGAGCAGGAATCTGTCGTTGCTGAGTAGAGAGGCGCGTGGCTTGATTGTATACCCTTCACCCGTGCGTCCCCACGCCCATGTATTTCGAAACCAGATGGTAGGAATAAGTACGAGAGGAGCGGCGTGGTCGGAGCGATTCACAGCTTCGATCTTGATCAGCAGATCGTTCTGATCGGCTTTTGCGTACTCGATAAAGACGTCGAAGTACTCGTTGTTGTCGAAGATCCCAGTGTCGATTAACTCGAACTCTTTTTCGTGCCGACTGCGCCGACGATTCTCTTCTACGAGGCGAGCGTAGGGAAATTCGTTGTGAGGATACTTGTACAAAGCCCGCATGTAAGAATGCGAGGGGGTGGAATCAAGATAGTAATAGCATTCCTTGACGTCCTCTCCATGGTTTCCCTCCGCACCACTGAGTCCAAAGAGGCGCTCCTTTAGAATTGAGTCCTTCTTGTTCCAGAGAGCCGGAGCGAAGCAGATCCGACACTGGCGGTCGGTCATGCCGAGTAATCCGTCCTCTCCCCATCGGTAGGTTCTGCTGCGCGCTTGGTCATGGGTAAAGTACGACCATACCCAGCCGTCAGCCGAATAATCTTCCCGTACAGTGCCCCACTGACGCTCGGAGAGATATGGTCCCCAACGTTTCCAATTCTTGATGCGATTGTCGTCTTCGGCCAAGCGAAGGCGCTCGGCATTTCGGGGGCTCGAGGCTTGATTGTTCGAGGGGGCGGAAGGGCGATTCTTCAAAAGGGAGTCCTTCATATCTCCTGGGGGTAGTACGTAATACTGCTCACCACGAGCAGTGAGTCTTGTTGACTGTCGGCACTATCTGCTGCAGCGCTAAAGGCCCTCATGAGGATATCTAACCATTTGTATTTTCGAGATTAAATTGCTCTGTGACTATCCGCAAGAAAGCTTTTACGCTAAAGGCACATCTTTTCGGTCGGTGTGCATATCACTGTAGACGTTCGATTGAGGAAGTTTTGGATATGTCGCGATCGGTACTTACTCTCATTCTAGGAGCCTCGCTAGCATTCGGTGGATGCGGGTTTCATGCAAAACCGTTGGCTATCGGTGCCGTAGGCGGAGGTCTCGCAGGGGCAGGAACGGGGGCCATTATCGGAGCTGTGATAGCAAACGGCGACGTAGCCGCCAGCGCCCTCTTAGGAGGCGCCATAGGTATACCTGCTGGTCTCGCGATTGCCGCGATCTACGATTACAACAGCGAACTGAGTGTCAAAGAGCGTCAACAAAAGCTCATCATGGAGAACCAAGAGGAGCTTTTTGCTCGCCAACGGGAGATCGATCTTCTGCGCGAAAAGGTCCGCAACGAAGGTCCCCATGGAGACCCTGCGGAGAGTTTTCGCGATTATCAATACAATGGACCGACCTACGGAAACTACTTCCGTTGACGAGGCCCTTTTCCCGCAGCCTGTTAAACGCTTCCTTTGAGGCTCTCGACCTTGTCGGTCTTTTCCCATGAAAAGCTACCGTCATTGCCTGAATCCCTTCCGAAGTGCCCGTACGTAGCCGTGGCGCGGTAGATGGGCTTCAACAGGTCGAGGCTGTGAATGATTCCTCTTGGGGTCAAATCAAAGACTTCTTGAACTGCTGCCGAGATCTTTTCCTCAGCCACCGTGCCGGTATCAAACGTGTTAACGTAGACTGATACTGGTTTTGCTACACCGATAGCGTAGGCTACTTGCACTTCACACTTTCGCGCGAGACCCGCCGCTACCACGTTCTTTGCGATGTGGCGGGCGGCATACGCTGCTGAACGATCCACCTTTGAAGGATCTTTTCCAGAGAACGCACCGCCTCCGTGTCGACTGTACCCGCCGTAGGTGTCCACGATGATCTTTCGACCTGTGAGACCGCAGTCGCCGACTGGGCCACCGATTACGAATCGACCTGTGGGATTGATCAGGTATTTGGTCTTATCCGTGAGGTATTGCTCAGGAACGACCTTTTTGACCACATTTTCGATAACGTACTCTTCTACTGCTTTGAGTGAGACATCCTCGCTGTGTTGCGTGGAAAGAACGACCGTGTGGACTGCGTGCGGTCTTCCGTTTCGATACTCCACCGTAACCTGACTTTTCGCGTCAGGCTTCAAGAATGAATTCGGATCGCTCCTGCGCGCCTTCGCCAGCGCTCTCATCAGTTGATGAGAGAGCGAGATCGGCAGAGGCATGAGTTCAGGGGTTTCGTCGCATGCGAATCCAAACATGAGACCTTGGTCCCCGGCTCCCTGCTCTCTGAAGAGTCCCTCGTCCTCGTTTACGCCCATGCTGATGTCAGGGGACTGTTGGCTGATGAAAGTCATCACTGAACAGCCGGAGGCATCAAAGCCTAACTTAGGATCATTGTACCCGATGTCTTTCACGACATCTCGAACCAGCTTCTCGTAGTTGACGATCTTCTTGGAGGTAATTTCCCCAGCTAAAATAACTACATCATTCTTGACCAAGGTTTCGCAGGCCACACGAGCGTTCGGATCGCCGCGGAGGAATTCATCCAACACGGCGTCGCTCACTTGATCTGCGACTTTGTCAGGGTGGCCTTCGGCAACGGATTCCGAGGTAAAGAGGTGCTCTTTTGTGCTCACAGGTGTGCTCTCCTTGCTACTTAGTTCCGAGGTACTCGAGGCATGAAATGGGGCAGTTGCTCCAAGTCCCTACTTCGCCAATGTTTGAGCAGATTGGTATCGTGCTCATCCTTGGTTTTGAGAATACGCTGTAATAGTTCGGGGGAACAATACGAAAATACCGTGTTTTCTTCGCGTTACAGATCCCTATGCTTGACGCTTACAAGATAACTCGAGGGATCGATAGTGCTGCTCAATGCCTCAGCTATGGCTACCGATCGATGTTTGCCGCCGGTACATCCTATCCCGATGTTCAGATAGGCTTTCCCCTCGAATTGATACTTGGGTAAGAGGAATTTGAGCAGATCGGCGTAGCGTTCAACGAATTCGTGCGCATCCGGAGATTGGAAGATATAGTCTTTCACCGGAGGTTCTCGACCATCTTTTTCGCGTAGTTCCTCGATAAAGTGGGGATTGCGGAGGAATCTTACGTCCACGATCAGGTCGCAATCGAGGGGTATTCCTCTTTTGAAGCCGAACGAGAGGAAATTTACCCGCATGGTTCGCCCACCCTGTGTCCCTAGGGTCGAGAGAAAACCCCGCAACTCTCGTTTGAGTGCATGGACGTTGAAGGTGGACGTATCGAGAACGAGGTCAGCTATCTCCTTGATTGGTTGGAGTCGGGCGCGTTCTCGTTGGATAGTGTCCTCGAGAGTCTTGTCCTTGGAAGGATCGAAGCCTGGGTGCGGGCGCCGTGTTTCGCTGTACCGGCGCACGATAGCAGGCGTATCTGAGTCGAGGAAAACGACCTTCACGTGCGCAGGGGTGTTGCGCAAGCTCGGAAGGAGTTGCGTCCGACTCTCCTGAGAATCGACGTCGAGCAGGAGCGCGGTGTGTTTAAAACGCTCTACCGATTGCTTGGAGAAGGCGAGAAAGCTCTCCAACAGGGGCACTGGTAGGTTGTCCACCACGAAGTAGCCACTGTCGGAGAGTAGATCCATAGCCGTTGATTTCCCCGCTCCGGACATTCCAGTAACGATAATCAGCGACGCTATGTGCTGGAACGAGAGGACAGGGCTCAATGGTGGCTCGTAGTCTTCTCTTTGTGCTTACGCAGTTGAGTGGTCAGAGAATCAACGACCTTGTCGATAGATGCATACAGGTCTTCGCTCTCCTCCTTGACGAAAAAGTCGGCTCCCGAGAGATGCATCGACACTTCAGCGAGTTGTCGGGTTTTTTCGACTTTTAGAACGACGTGTGCGTCGGTGTCTTGGTGTGCGAACTTCTGTACACAGTGACGAATCTTATCGGTCGTGTACTGCTTGATGGCATCAGTGGCGTCGATGTTGAGAAACGCGATGCTCACGTTGATAACCTTGGATGTATCGGCCATGTAAATCCCTCCTTTCTTACGCTCATGCGTAATCTTTCAATCGACCATTTGTGACGAGCAGTATAGCACCTAATTCACATGGCCTGTACATTTATCGATTGATAATTGAGCTCTACGAAAAACCGCTATTTCGCAGAGGGGAGAAACGGGCGAATCGCGCTCGCGAAGCTATGAGGCATATCACATTGCAATGCTGGGTAGGGGCTCCCTCGCTTGCCTAAAAAGCAGCCTTGCGTTGTGAAGACGATGGAATTCCGAGGGTCTCGCGGTACTTTGCTACGGTTCGACGAGCGATATCGATCTTCTCTCCCTTGAGGATCTCAACGATCTGCTGGTCGCTGATCGGATTTTTTGCGGATTCAGCCGCAATGAGCGACTTGATACGCTCCTTTACCGATGAGGACGAGATGTCTCCTGACGACGTTTTAATTCCTGAGGTAAAGAAGAATTTGAGTTCGAAGACCCCTCGCGGAGTGTGAACGTACTTCTCGCTCGTCACACGACTTACCGTTGACTCGTGCATGCCGATGTCGTCCGCGACCTCTTTGAGAACCAGAGGCTTCAAGCGACCGATGCCGTGGTCGAGAAAATCGCGCTGAAACTTCATGATACTTTCGGTAACCCGAAAGATCGTTTGTTGGCGCTGTTGAATGCTTTTTATGAGCCAGCTTGCTGCTCGCACGCGTTCGGTAAGATACGCCTTGTTGAGCGCTTCCGATGAGCTAGCTTCTTTGATCATGGTGGTATAGAGCGGATTCATTCTCAGACGGGGTATCCCCTCTTCGTTCATCGTAACGATATAATCGTTCCCGACTTTGTGCACGTACGCATCCGGTACGACGTAACGCGTTGTTTCACCGGCGAATGGACGCCCCGGCTTTGGTTCGAGAGTTCTGATGGACGCAATCGCCCGCACGACCTCGTCGATTCGGACTCCCTCGGCTTTGGCTATGGCGTCTAAGCGCTTCTTTTCGAGCTTGTCTAAGTGATGAATGACGATGCGGGCTTCAAGTCTATCCGCAAGCCCTTTCGATTCGAGTTGTGTGAGCAGACACTCTTGGAGGTTTCGCGTGCACACTCCAGGGGGATCGAAGAACCGAATCGTGTCTGCTATCATGGTAACATCTTCGACCTCCGCACTGCATGCGACCGCGACCTCTTCGTACGAGCACACGAGATATCCGTCTTCGTCGAGGCTGCCGATGAGGTATTGCGCGATGTACCGATCGTGCTCGGAGAAGTCGTGTAGGCGAACCTGCTCAAGAAGGTGTTGTTCGAGGCTCTCGTTTGCGATCGACACCACCTCCGGCAGTTGCCGATCTTCGAAGTCTACTGCACCCTTTGCGGAGGCAGAGCCTCTGTAGTCGGTGAACGCGTCTACGTAGTCGTCCCAGTCCGCCTTCGGTTCCGTTGCGTTTACGGTCACGGTGGCATCGTATGCATCGGTTGTCACGGAACCAGTCAGGATAGTGGGTTCGTGTGGCATCGGCTCGGGTAACGGCATGCCGCTCCTCGAAAACTCTTCTCGTACCTCTTCGAGAACCGGATTCTCGAGCATTTCTCGCTCGATGGCATCCTTGTACTCGAGACGGCCCAGCTGTAGCAGCTTGATAGCCTGCTGGAGTTGGGGAGTCATCAGCAGTGACTGCCCCATTTTTTGAACAAGCTTGGTTTGTAAAGCCATACACCCACACCGCAACGACGTTTCGAAGTGCTATTGTAAAGCACTCCCTCGTTTTATAGATGACCAAAGTGGGTGCAATGGTTACAACTGAAAGTCACCGCCGAGATAATATCTTCGAGCTTTGTCCGACGATGCGATCTCCGTTGGAGAACCTTGTTCCAGTACCTTGCCGTCGACCAAAATATAGGCAGTAGAGCAAATCCCGAGCGTTTCTCGGACGTTATGGTCGGTTATCAGGACTCCAATCCCCTTGTGTTGCAGTTTCGAAATTATTCCCTGGATATCCTTGATTGCCAGCGGATCAATACCTGCAAATGGCTCGTCTAAAAGGATAAATCGTGGATTACGTGCAAGGCAGCGAGTTATTTCAACGCGACGACGTTCTCCTCCTGAGAGTGCGCTGGCGAGGCTGTCGCTCAGTCCCCGAATACCGAGTTCCTCTAGGAGTTCAATGAGCCGATCCTCGCGAGCCTTGGCGTTGGGGAAGTCCATGGTCTCCAAAATCGACATGACGTTGTCCCGCACCGAGAGCTTGCGGAAGACTGAGGCCTCCTGAGGAAGATATCCGATACCGAGACGCGCGCGGGCATACATTGGCTCACGAGTGACATCCATGTCGTTGAGCGAGACTCGACCGGTATCTGGGGCAGCGAGGCCGACGCACATGTAAAATGTCGTAGTTTTTCCTGCCCCGTTGGGGCCAAGCAACCCGACGATCTCACCGGCCTTCACCGATATAGACACTCCGTCGACGACTTTCCTACCGCCGTATTTCTTGGTCACGTTGTGAGTTTCGAGGATGCTCATGCGGTTACCGTCTCCGACGAGACCTGCCGCGCCCTCGGTGCTCGTCATGGTGGTCGGGCTCCACGGGCTCGTCTTCGCTGTGCAGCAATGGGCGCAACATGTTGAGTCTCAGTTCGTCCTCACGAGAGAGCGGGGTGACTTCGAGCAGCGTGATGAGTTCATGCAGCAAGGACGACCGTTTGTACGGGCCCGGTTTGAAGCTACGCACAGGAGTGGAGCGTACACGCGCCCAGAGCGAGAGCAGCATCTGGATCTTTTCGCGCTCTTTGCGGGGCACCGTGAGTCTCGTGAAGCAGGCATTGAGGCGTTCGACCAGGTCCGGCGCTTCCGGTAGCGTCTCAGCAAGGTCCCGCAACCATATCGAGTCTCCCGCCATGAACATCGCTATGATCGTAAGTCCTACGGTTGGAGAGATATCCTCACCTTGCATGGCCAGATCATCTAGCCTTTCTAGGCACCCACTGAAATCGCTTTCAGCGGAGAGAAGTCTTGAGTTGTTTTCCAAAAGCTCAGGGAGCAAGAACTCCAGAAGGCCCGTTTCCCCGAGAAGGGAGAGGATTGTGAGAAAACAGCCCGACGAAAAATCTTTCTTGATTTCATCGAATACGCGAACTTGAGAGCTCTGCGTAATTACTTCCGCATTTTGCACGATAGATTCCCAGCACGGAGGATTGATGCGGAAGCCGTTTCGGGCCGAGTGCCGTACGACTCGAATCATCCGGACCGGATCTTCTTTGAATCGAACGTCGGGGTCTCCGATTACCCTGACTACTCCGTGCTTGAGGTCATCCATTCCACCTACGTAATCGAGTATCTCCATCGTGGAGACATCCAGGAACAAACCGTTGATGGTTATGTCTCTGCGAACTGCGTCGGTCGCCTCAGTGCCGTATACATTGTCTCGCGCCAGTGGTCCTTGAGCGCTCTCGTCCCCTTCGGTGGGTTCGGCTGTGTCGACTACATCACGGAACGTAGAGACCTCGAGCGCCTTGCCGTGAGCGAAGTACACATGGGCGAGTTTAAATCGTCGGCCAATAATCCTGCAGTTTCGAAAGAGCGCCTTGATCTCTCTGGGAGTGGCATCTGTAGAGATGTCGAAATCCTTTGGCTGCTTCCCAAGCAGGAGGTCCCGGACACCACCGCCTACTACATACGCCTTGAACCCTGCACGCTGTAGCCTATAGACGACCTTTCGCGCATCGTCGTCTACTTCGTCTTTTCGAATCGAGTGATCTTCCGGGCCGTAGACAATCAGCTCGGGGTCGATGCGGCGTTCAATGGTAGGGGGCTCTGGTGAGGGCATGAGGACGGATTCTATACGGCTATCACTGACTGTCACGACTTCGATCGGCCCAACGGGCAAGTGCCTCTACTCCACGTCAGCTGCGGCTTATGCGCCCGTGCAATGAGAACTGATCTAAAAAAATCAACATTTTGCGACCTTCTCAGCCGCTGATGAGCAGTGTACGGGGCTTGGACTGATTTCTCAAGCGCCTGAGAGTCGGAAACTACCGGGCTAGGCGTAAGATGCTAGTGAGCGCTTGAAAACAAACGGCAGTTGTCTTCAAAGGAGAAGGCCTTTCTCAGAAAAATCGCTCCGGAGGTTATAGTCACTGCTAGGGCAAGATTGATTTAGTGTTGTTATTTCAGATAGTTATAGGCCTCGATCGGCTACGTACAGCACGATTTTGATACTAAAGTTACACAGCTGGAGGTCCGACTCTCTCTCTATAAGGGAATGTGGAGAGAGCTGCCATGGCTCGGCTGGCTCTCCAGACATTTCACAGTGCGATGCGGCCGGATCTCCAGGAGTCTAGAACGGGAGGACCTAAGGCTTTCGTTCCGGCATGTGGCTGTATGTACCGGAGGGCAAGGTGACGCTGCTCAACTCGATTTTTGTTCGAATTCGTTCACCGCGATTTACGGTGAGCGTACTTTTTACTCACGGAGGAGTAATCGATGGCTAGACCTATATATCCCCACGAGCTCTCGGA
Source organism: Bdellovibrionota bacterium (assembly GCA_044337105.1). GTDB lineage: Bacteria > Bdellovibrionota_C > UBA2361 > UBA2361 > OMII01 > OMII01. Next base: position 17,227 of record JBIIOE010000022.1, read on the forward strand.
TCCCGATTTCCAATGGCTCCTGAATTCGTACCGCGAAAGTCGAGGGCAAGTTGCCCTCGTCGACATGAGCTGTTTGCCGCTTGTTATGGTGCTACTCGAAACAAAGGATTCGCCTCTCGAAACCGACCAAGCTTACGAACCTGTAGTTCCGCACAGCACCGAGTTTCCTACCCATGAAGGCGAGGTGGACTCGGGGAAAAAGTAGTCGCTCAGTATGAGGCGACCTGTTCAGCTACGGCTTCTTCCGATGTGTATCTGGAAGAGGCCGTTTCTTTCATGATAGCTCCGTGATAACTGGGTTGCTGTGAGCCATTTTGTCTTTCCTCGAGATCGGCTCACGCAGGGCTGGGTTCGCCAAGTCTGGTATGCGGCGGGGTGCTTGACCTCGTTAGTCGAGACCTTCTGAAAGCTCTACTCGAGCTATTCAAAGGGCATGACGTACAGCTCGCCGTACGATTCATCCATGACCTCGCACTTGACCGTCGCGTTCATGAGAGATGCCGCAGATTTTTGGCAATGAGCATAGTAAGCGGCAGGATCCCTAACTACCAAAACGGGAGCGGGTGTGCCTCGCTTGAAGCGAGCGCTTAGGTGCTCCTGTACTTTGGCATTCTTGGAGTCCTTCACCCAGTTCAAAACCATCAAGGAACCGGAAACTATGGCACACAGCAGCACGACTATGCCGAACAGCAACATCTCGGCCTCGCCTCTCTGTGAACGCTTGTCTCGGAACAGCCGCGCCATAGTAACCTCGGATAACGGTATGATTCTCTATCTCTGTTATGGTTCGAAATAGATATTTCGTGCTTTTAGTTGTGGATGCTTCAGAAAACGTGCGGCTCTGAGAGGGGTTTTCTGTAAGTCGTTGATATGACTATTTGAAAGATATAGCGTTCTCCAGAAGTCCGTAGCGAAAACCGGACTTCTGGAGAACGCTATCGATTCGCGGATGCGAATCGAAACAACAACCTATAGTGATGTTCGGCAAAAGCCTTGCCAGTTTTACTGGCACGGACTTTTGCACATTACTATAGCGTTCTCCAGAAGTCCGTAGCGAAAACCGGACTTCTGGAGAACGCTATCGATTCGCGGATGCGAATCGAAACAACAACCTATAGTGATGTTCGGCAAAAGCCTTGCCAGTTTTACTGGCACGGACTTTTGCACATTACTATAGCCCTTCGTGGAGATCGCTGGAATCCTCGGTTGTTTCCTGAAGTGCTTGTAGTTAATGAGGAACAGGAGCGGGGCTGCTGGTGAGGGTTACGATTATCCACGTCACGTCCCTTCCGAGCTCGTGCTCACTCATGAGCGCAGTCAATCCCTGGGCCTGTCTGTCTGAAAGCCCTGCAAACGGTTCCTCGATCACAAGAACGGGGGGGCGTGATGCGCTTGCCGAAAGGATGCTGGTAGCGATAGCGGTGAGACGACGCTCTGAGAAACTTAAGAGGGATGTGGGCATACCGAGAGGGAGTTTGTCGAGCTCGAGTAGTGCGAGGAGTGAGAGGGTTTTGCTCACCTTGGGAAGCGCACGAAGGACGCTCGCTTCTTCGGTGAATGTCGAATTCAATACACGCCACAGAGGGCGCCCTCGAAATTCGATATCTTTGATAGGAGCCCTAAATCTCGTTCCTAAGCAGACCATACACGGGCGCACCTCGGGACGTTCGAAGTGGGGGACTGATTCGAGAATAACTCCTGCCCCGGAGCACTCGGGGCAGAGGTGACTTGCCTTGGAGCGAGCGCTGAGATTGAAATCCTTCGGAGTGAGCCCACGCACACGAGCTTCCATCGAAGATGCAAAGAGCTTTGTCAAAGGCTCATACAACCCGAATTCCTGCGCGAGGATGCGTCTAGAATGAGAGGTCAGAGAGCAGATATCTATGAGGTGCGGCTCACAGGGGGTGTGTGCCTCGTAACTTGCCAGTGTGGCTTGTCTGCCTGACATGACAGCCGAGATCTCCGCAGCGATGCGATCGGCCGACGTCTCATCTTTTACGACGATCTCGTGCCGAGCTCCTCGCACTAGTTCGATAGTGCTCGTTGCAGCGTCATGTCGTTCACGCAGTCCAAGTGTTCCCAAGCGCATACCGGAAGGTGGAGTTTTGTCGAACTGAGCTATACCGCGATGGGACGCATCGTGTTGTTTTAGTAGAACGATCGTTCTGCTTCGCGCAGAGTGTTCTAGGAGCTGCTGGGCGCGTAGTTCTTCGCTGGAGGAGAGCAGGCCGGACGGGATATCGAGTATCGTCAGCAGATCGAACTTCGAATGATTCAGCGCTGCGGCGACAATGGCAACGCGAGCCAAAGCGGATGCCGCAAGAGTGTCGCAGGTTCTCCCGAGGGTGAGGCCGTGCAATCCGAAACCTCGCAGTGCTTCTCTCAGGTCGGAGGATGCTATCGAATTGCTGACAAGGTGTTCAGCTAGGGACGACAACGGCGAAGTCAGTAAGTGCTTCACCGACACGCCGAACACCTCCAGTAACAGCTCAGGAGCGTCGTTGTCAGCGATACCCTGGAGGAAAATAGTGCTTAGTTTGCGATTAGAGATTGCAGGGGCGGGCTTATTGCACTGCGCGCAGTATCCGTGTGGGGCGTATGCTGTGGTGGAGCGATCGTCACGACACAACACGTTCATGTCGGGAAGTGTCCAGGCCAAATCGAGAACTTTTCGGAGTCGCTCGAAATGTTCCGGTTTGGCGATCAAAGAATCGAGTTCGACCAAGTGCCCGCCGCCCACGCACTCCTGAGTGCTGAACCCGCGCACTGCACTCCACTGGTCGAGAAGATCCATAGGTGCCCGAAGTAGAATATCGATCCGTTTACCGAGAAATGCCTCCAGAATCTCCTCGGTAAGCTCTGCGGCGCTCGAGTACATCCTCAGTCGGGTGGCACACGTGGCGCATCCCCGATAATTCGAGGATGCGAGGACTTGTAGGAGTGGAGCTGCAAGTCCGAGCACTGATATGAGGGTGTGGCCGGAGAGCGCTAGATTGGTAGGGGAAAGATAGTTGACGTGAATATGAGCAGGCAGAGCGCTCGCCTGCGTGAGCGGTTTGGGAATTTCGCCCCGCCGGAGCGACCCTACAAAAGCTTGGGTGCGACTTGCTTGTACCGCTAGGCCATCGACCCATACGAGTGATCCCAACCCCTTCGAGGAACTGTGGATACCCGTACTCGGTAGCTGGACCGAGTGATGAATGAGGCCAGATTGAGAGGACGTGTGCGGCGAGGTGGAATAGAAGCGCCGAGCTGAGAAGACCGAGAGGCTGATAGTTGTCTGCGAATGCTCGGTCATGTTGATGAGATTAACCGAAGCGTGGCCGACTGCGTCGACCACGCTCCAACCGTGACTATGAAAGCCGCGCTTTGATGTCCTCGATCTTGCCGATCACCGTTTGCTTATAGCTTTCCAGAAGCTCCGGGGTTTCGGCCTCGAAACGCATTACCAGCACAGGCTGAGTATTCGAGGCTCGCACAAGTCCCCAACCGTGCGGGAATGACACTCGCACGCCATCGATCGTGTCGACCTTGTACTCTTTGAATGCCGATTGAGCTTCTTGCGCGATCTTGAACTTGATGTGCTCGGGGCAGTCCACTCGGATCTCCGGTGTCGAGACCATCGGCGCAAGCCCAGAGAGCAGCGATGAGATTGGACCCGAGTGTTTGCTCGCAATCTCTACGAGTCGACTCGAGGCGTAGAGCGCATCGTCGAAACCGTAATAGCGGTGTTTGAAGAAGATATGGCCGCTCATTTCTCCGGCGAGATCGCCGTGCGTCTCTTTGAGCTTTCCTTTAATGAGTGAATGACCCGTCTTCCACATGATCGCAGTAGCGCCGCGAGCAGTGAGGTCCGCGAAGAGTTGGCTCGAGCACTTCACGTCGCCGATAATGGTCGCCCCTGGCTTTTCTTCCAAGATGGCTCGCCCGTATATGAGAAGAAGCATGTCACCGAAGATAGGATCTCCCTTCTCGTCGACGACACCGATGCGGTCTGCATCTCCGTCCCAACCGATTCCGAAATCAGCCTGGTGCTCTTTTACTGCCGCCACGAGATCAACGACGTTCTTCAGCACTGTAGGATCGGGATGGTGATTCGGGAACCGGCCATCAGGATCGCAGTACAACTCTATGACCTCAACGCCCAGCCCTCTGAGGACCGCTGGGCCAACCATACCACCGACTCCGTTACCCGCATCGACGACTATTTTGAGTTTTCGAGGCCCCATGTGCGAGCGGGAGTTTTCGATCAAATTCTGGATGTACGACTCACACACGTCGAGATTGGTGATTGCGCCGCGCGTGGAGGCCGGAGCTTTCGAAAGAACCCGCTCGCATCGAACCTTCATGTCCTGAATGTCCGCCCCAGAGAGGGTTTGTTTTCCCAAGAGTATCTTGAAGCCGTTCATGTCCGGAGGATTGTGGCTACCGGTAACTTGGATACCTCCCCCGAGGTCGTTCGCGAATACAGCGTAGTAGAGCTGAGGAGTGGGGCCCATACCGGTCATCACCACATCTATCCCCTCGTCTGCCATGCCCTCGGCAAGTGCTCGAGCGTAATCAGGAGAGCTGAGACGACAATCGTGTCCTATCGCAATCCGATTTAGTTTATGTTCCTGAGCCAGCGTTCCATATGCCCTGCCCAAGATACGTGCAAACTCGGGACTGAGCTCGGTATCAACCGTTCCACGAATGTCGTATTCTCTGAAGATGACCGGATTTATCTGCATACACTCACTCCTTGTCTAAAATTCTGGCAGTGCGCTTCCGTGCGCAAAGCTCAAGGCCCCACACTATCGTAGTGGCCGCCTACAGTTTCTTGTCTACCGAATGATTCTTGTATAGTTCATTCGAAAAAAACGAAGAGAGCTTTTCCTGGCTCTTTTGCTGCTGAAGGCTTTGTCTGACCTCTTCTCGGACTGCATCCGAGGCGACATCCTCGCCCTCTTCCGAGCCTCCGAAGCGCTGCTCCACGTAGAATATCTGGATACCCGCTTCCGATTCCAGTGGCGAGCTCCATTCTCCTGGATCAAGAGAGCTGACAGCGGAGGATATATCACCACTAAGGTCCTTCGCGGCAACGACCCCTATCAGCCCCCCGTCGGAGGCGTGCGGCCCCTCGGAAAAACGCGTCGCCACGTCCGCAAACTTCTCCCCATCATCCAGAGCTTGGACAATTTCTGCAGTTCGAGCTTTGAGAGCCGTAGCATCTCGTCCGAACGAGGAGATGAGGATCTGTCGAATTTTTACAGTTTCCCCCGACTGGGCTAGCTCTGGGTGGCTTTCGATGTACTCCTCAACCTCTTTGTCGCTAATACTCACTCCACCTCGAGTCATCGACGAGGCGAGTCTGGTACGTAGTATGTCGAGCCGGACCTGCTGTTTATATGCGGCTAGGGTGCGACCCTCAGCAAGGAGCGCCTTCTCGAAATCCTTTCTGGAGAGGCCGTTCCTGCTCGCGACTTCGTTGAGATAATCCTCGATATCCGACTCGGAAGCAGTTATGCGTTTCGCGACGGCTTCTTCTTCAATGAGCTTCTCGAAAATCAATGCATCGAGCGCCTTGAGCGCCTCTTCGTCCTTACTAGCCTCCGCCAAGCTCAACTTTCTTGGGGGCACGAGGCGTCCGCTCAGCTCGCTTAACGTGATAGGCTTGTCATCGACCGTTGCGACTACAGCATCGATGACCACCTCGGCCTGCGGAGCGGCGAACGCAGGGACGGCTTGTCCCAGTATCAGCGGTAAGACAAGTAGAAAAGAAATGATATCACGGAGCTGGCGCATATGGGGCTGATGTTATTGGGTACGGTCTAGGTTGGCAAGGGAAGGGTGGTAAAAGCTGTTCGAAACGAGAAAGGATAGGAGGAGTCGCCTTCGAGGCGAGGTAAAGCCTGTTGAACTCGTCTATCGAGACCCATAGCCCCGAACCTGCCGGTCGCACAGAGACCCTTCGAGTAGAGTCGAGGCCCCGAGCGCGTGGTTGTGAGGTGGGCGCAAGCGGCGAGGATTTGGCGCATAGCGCATCTTTTTTCTTTGAATTTGAGAGGCAACGATTATACTGACACGCGATTATAGGACGGGTTGTATGAACCTTCACTCACAAGATGCGGTCCCTAAAGATATCAAGGTCTCCGAAGGAGGCGCGCGAGTATCGGGAAGGCCGACTGCGCCTTCATATGATTCATCGGAGCAAAGCCCCGCTGAAGCGCGTCGTCAGAGTGGCGTTTTTTCTGCGGCTCAAGGTCCCGGATTGGGTCAGTCTTGGCAACAAAGGTTCGCCAGGCTTGCAACAGCGGCCGACGAGTTTCTCGCCGCTGTTCACAGTTCTAATGGTGATACCCGCCGCATTTGTGCGATGTCGAGCAAATTGTCGCATGCCTGCGAGCCTGCTCTGCGCGCTGTGCGAACGTATGCGTGGCAGGAGGGCAGGGAAGGCTTGGAAATGGTTGCGAATCTCGTGCTCGAGGTGCTGCCGAAGTGGATACAGAATGATAATTCCCGCGGCACCGCCAAAGTTCTATCGACACTCGTCGTAATGCTCCAGCAATACGAGCCCCAGTTGGCGGTGGAGGTTGCACGCTCTGTCGCTCGAGAGGGTGGTACCCTGTCTGCGCCTACCGTGCTGTGCACCATCATGGACGGGATTTTAACGGCGGAGTCCCCCAGGGACATCGCCGGAATCTTTGGGCTTGCCGAGGAGGCGCTCACGCGTGGGCTCGTACCCGTTTCTTCCTCGAAAACTGTTAAGTTCTACAATGTCTTGTTGGCGGCGTGTGGCGAGCCTAGCCCTACAGCGAGTCGTGTCGGACCTCGGTACCGAGACATTGATACTCTCGATGTAGCGGAGCGGTTGTTGAATGCGGCGCCTGTAGCATGCGCAGCTATCAATGCGAATCTTCCCTTCGAAGGGAAGGAGAGTGAAGGAAGAATAAATCTCTTTGTTCGGGCGCTCTGTTCGGCATCGCTGATTTTGGACGTCGAGCAAGTTCGCATCTGGGAACAACTCTCCCCGCAAGAGGTAACCAGATTGCGTCGAGAGTTCGGTGCGGATACGAAACTGTGGTCACATATCTCTCGGGAACGGAAAGGAGAGAATCTGAGGGCCCCGGCTTACGACTTAGTGTCTCGAGCAATCGAATTGACGGAAGCGGCGATGAAGTCTAGGGGTCGCGGTGGGCCCGATAGGGCGCCGATGTACGAGATTCGGGGAAGTACCGTCAACGTTCTGTTTAATGCGGCGTTCTTCTCGATGGCACTCTCGGTAGATCAGGCGCAGTCGCTCTTGTCTATTCTTTCTACGGCTTTGGACCTAGCTAGTGTACGCCGAAAGTTGCATTCTGCGAGCATTGAAAAGGCTGTGCTCGCCGCGCTATCTGCGGCGTATGAAGCCGAGGAACCAGGCGAGCTGTTGTCGCGTGCATGTGCCGCTTTTACTCTTGCGAGGCGGAAGGGGTTTGCGTGCTCAGACAGCCTAATGGGGCGAATCCTCGACTCGTATGACAAACTTCCCCCCGCCATTCTGGAAGAGAAATCTGTGCGGGATGATATCGCGTATCTCAAGAGTCGGCGTGCAAGACCCTCGCGGGAGGCCCGAGTACGTCCTCGGAAAATCGCTGTGCATTCCCAGCCATTGAAGGGTGGGCTCGCTGCACCCAAGTCGAGTTTTTTGACCTCGTTTGCAGAGTTGCATGAAAGCATGCGAGTCAAGGATGGCGCCTAAATACAGGCTGCCGTGCATCTAGCCTGTGAACAGGGGATGCACTTACTTGTTTTGATCGCTTGCAGGAGAGAGTGGGCGCCATCTGGTCGATGGTCGATACCTCAGCGCACGTTTTCTATAATAACTTCCACTCTCCTGTTTCGTCGGCGTCCCTGATCGGTTCGATTCGACGCAATCGGTTCGCTCTCCCCTAGGGCTCGCGTGGTAATTCTGCGTGGGGAAACATTGCTGTGCTCGAGCTCTGTTCGGACGGCCCTAGCCCGAGAATCCGAAAGTCTGTAGTTGTACTCGATCGTGCCGATACTGTCGGTGTGCCCCTCGACTGAAACCCGGCGAGCCGGTGCTTGATTCAGTACATCAGCGATCTCCCTGACTGTTGAGCGAGCTTGCGGCGTTAGGTTGGCACTGTTGAAGCTGAAGAGGACATCGGGGAGATTGACTACGATACCTCTATCCGAGTCTCGTACATCGACGCCTCGCTGGCGTAGCTCCTCAAGGAGCTTGCGGTTCTCGGCAAGCATCTTGTTGTTTTCGGCGATCCGTCGATCGCTGCTTTCGAGCGCGCGGTCCTGCCGTTCAATCTGCGATCCTAAAAGAGCGCCGCCGAGCGCTCCTGCTGCAGAGCCGATTGCTATCCCACCACCCGTGTGACCGGTTTGGTGTCCGATTATCGCGCCTAGTCCAGCGCCCGCGGCCGCCCCACCCAGGGCTCCGACATCGGTTGCTCCAAACCTATAGTTTTCACAAGCGGAAAGCAGGAGAATCGTCGAAAAAACCAAGCGTCGCATCTCAGTGGTCATCCTCTGGGTCGTTGCTACCACGGCTTCAGAATTTGATGTTCTCAGACGTCTCGCGGTCGAGGCTCTGTTTCGCAGGGGCGTACGACGGGTCGATATCGAGCGCTTGCTTGAACTCATGCTCTGCATCGCTCTTTCGGTCCATCGACAGGTACACCTTTCCTAGCTCGTGATGCATACGGGCGTTGTTTGGGCACAGCCGTAATGCGCGTCGGAGGTGAAAGAGCTTGTCCGAGCTGTCCATCGCATTTTGAGCGGCAGTTCGATCCTTCTCCGCCTCTCCGCACGATTCCGATGATTCCGAATTCATCGAAACATGCTTAGCCGTTATCTGCTCCTCTGCAATCTTCGCACTCTTGGGCTGAGTGGTTGTTGAGCGCGGCGGTTTCTCCACGGCGAGCATCGGAGCAGGCTTGGCTTTTGCGGTGTTAAGGTTGCGATCGCTCAGCGACTGCGAGCGCATATCGAGGCGAGCTAGCGGATCAGCGGAGTTCCGAGACAGAGACCCTGGTGTAGTGGGGTGCGCGCTGCGGGAGCTGTGCGGAGATGGCCCACGCTTCTGGAGCGCGAGACGCTTCTGTTCTATTACATCGGGATTGAGGTTGCGCAGCTCCGTAATTTCAGTGCGCTGAGCCGCTATCATCCGTTCTTGACGTTCGATAGCCTCATCTTGTGAACGAACGGATTCCTGTTGAGCTTGAAGCGCGTTGCCGATGAGGGCTCCCGTTGCAGCTCCGGCGACAGCTCCGATCGCCAGGCCACTGCCTGCATCTCCCGTCTGGTTTCCGACGATGGCGCCGAGGCCGGCGCCTATCACACCGCCGGTGGCGGCACCTACAGCGGTGGTTTCTTTGGGCTTGGTGCATCCCACGGTTACCAGGAGTAACGCAGCGCTTATGCACACGGTTCGCGCGAGATTTCTACGATTATGTAGCATTAGTAGCCTCCAACACCGTCACGCGAGGGCTTCCCGTCGGTACCTTCCTTCAGGTATCGCGTACGGAGGTAGTCATCATGAAACTTTTGTCTCTTGAGATCTTCGATCTCCTGAGCTTGCTTCTCCAGCTCCTTCTTCTGTCGCTCGATGAAGCGTTCCTCTTCGGTGGTCTTTGGTTCCGAAGGTGTTGATGCGGTGTCGGTAGACCCACTAGCGATCAGATGGTCTGGGTTGCTAGCTCCTCTATTCGAGCTACAACCGATGCTTATCACTACGATAGCCACGTAGGCTAATGAGCGCAGATACTTGAGAGACATCGTCAATACTCCCTTCACATAAATCGCCGAGCGCCGCCAACTAGCGGGCTTATTCGGATTCCTCGGGCGATTGTAGAGGTAGGCGAGAGGTGGGGCAACGGGTAACCGGATCTAGAAAAGCTAGTTCTCGGCTATGATGGCGTGTGTGCCTCTTCTGCGGGGGAGAAAAACGACAGCACGAGTAAGATCGTCACCCCGACACAAATGGCGCTGTCTGCAACATTGAATGCCGGCCAATGTGCGTTTCCGACATAGAGATCGAGGAAGTCGACTACTGAGCCGTGCACAAAACGGTCGATGATGTTGCCGACTGCGCCGCCGAGGATGCCGGCCAAGGCTGCCTGGGCAAGTCGGGTGCGATAGTGCGGTTGTCGCATGAAGTAGATCACCACACCGAGGGCTAGTAGATTGGTAGCGGCAAGTACGAGTTCTCGTGCCCCACTGGGCAGCCCAGACCATAAACCGAAGGCTGCTCCAAGGTTGAACGTCAGGGTAAGGTTAAAGAAGCCCGGAACGACCGGCATAATCTCGCCGGGTGCGAAGTTCAATAGGATGAGGTGTTTGGTTAGTTGATCGAGAGCTGCGGTTGCCAGCGTAACCAGGATGGCGAGGAGGGTGAAGGGGGCTGAGCGTGTGGCTTGAGTTGGTGTAGTATTCATACGCGTGCTCTAAGACATACCCCGCGCAGTGGTTTGTCGCAATCGATGGGCGGGGTGCTATTTGTGATGGTACCGACGGTTGTATCAATAATCAGAGTCCAGCGGTTTGTCAGTGGTCTGTGGTGTCGGGACAGGGGTTGGTAAGGGCGCTTTGAGGTCGCTGATCTCTGCCACAGCTCCATCGCTGGTTGTTACGATGAGGTTTCCGCTGCGTAGAAAAAGTACGTCTTTGGCGTTGTCGATCCGCTGATGCGTCGCCCGTACGAGCTTCCAAGGGGTCGTTTGCGGCACCGCTTCGAACATCGGATCCCGCTGCAAAGTCGCTACCGAGACCATCATGTCGCGGCCCACTGAAGCCACGCGCTCCCCCTTCGTATCGAACGAGACGGCCAGGGCTCGTCCGGAATGGAGCACTTCGCGTGCGGCCAGGACGAAGCCCTTGACCTCCCATACCTCGACGTAACCTTCTTCGGTGCCGAGGCCGAGTCGTTCTCCTGACAAAGAGACTCTCATGCTGGAGATGCCTCGGTCTGGCTTTCTCAGGGCCTGAACGAAGGTGCTTTTGTCAGAATAGAAGCGCCCGCCGAATAGATTTCTGTCGTAGGCGCCTTGATGGACATCTGCAGTGTACGGCAGCCAGCCGAACAGTGCGCCGTTCCAATCGCCACTGAAAAAAGCCCTGCCAAACGGATGTGATGCAACGGCGCTCACAATGTTCTGGTGACCCGCATAGCGCTCGAGGATCTTCTCCTGTTCCTCGACTGTGCTGGCTTTGTCCTCCTCGACAAAGCGCCAGCGGTACACCCGACCATCAGCGCCAGCGATGAGCAGGCTCGAGTCCCCGGCTTGGAAAGCGAGGGCAGTTGGTCGGATCTTCAAGCGGGTGAGTTTCCAACTCCGTTGACAGTCGGTGATGCAGGTAATTGAGATGGCGTCGGAGTTGTACGATGCGAGGAGAGGTTTTTTCTCTCCGAGAGCCGCTATCGAAATAGGGCCTTGGAGTAAAGTGAGGCGATGACCAGAATAGCTTTTCAGATTCCATCCGATGACTGACCCGTCTGCGCCAACAGATATCACCTGCCCAGGCGCGTTGGGGTTCTCGATCGCTGTGAGGACGGCGCCTGAGTGTTTGTTCTCTTCGGGTAATGACCGCAGGCTCAAAGATGACCATTCCGGAAGTGGGTCACTCTGCAGTTGGGGGTTGGAAAGATGTGTAGTACCTAGGCTGGTTAGGTCGGTTGTTAGCTGGCAACTCGCCAAGCAGAGGCCCAAAAGGGCTAGAGATGTATACAGAGAGGCGATTTTTAGTCTAATGAATCTCATGGGTTGTGTGTTTTTATCGCCTCGCAGCGGTATCAGGGTGACGAAACTTCCGCTAATGTGGCTATATGGTATAGAATACATTCTTGGAATTGAGAACGATCGCCAGTGCGTTTCGTGGTAAGTGCCCGACTGAAGAGATGGTCCCACGACACTGTGTCGCTCTACGAATGTTCCTCCTCGTCTTTACAAACTGAGAGAGGGGCACAACGTCCAATGAAAAAACGTACCTTATCGACCTGGCACAATTCTGTGCCCTGTCACGAATATGGTGTAACGGAGAAAATGCGCCGTAATCGGGAGCTTTGCATGAGACCGCGTCCGCTAGGGCGCTTTCGGTGTAAGCCCACGAGAGAGGCACGAGCTGATAGTCACCCGTTCAAAGTATGACTTTTGGGATACATGGGAGGAGTAATGGGAGTACAAGGAGCACGCAGCAGCGACGAAGCTAACCAGATCGTTGAGGCGGCCAAAGCGAAACTTCAGGAGTGCGACGGTAGCAATCTGTGCGAGGCAAAGGCCGCTGCACTGGAGAGTCTCAGTAAGGGAGCCGACGTTCAGCTTTATGCGGCTGCCGGTTCCGAGCGGACCGCCACTTACGGAGCATGGTTATCTGCAACGGCAGGTAAGAGCGTGGTGCTCTGCGGCTCGGTAGATGATGTAGAGAAGATTGCGGGAGCGTTAAAAGGGCTCGGAGTAAACACCGTGGTGGCTTCGACCTCAGACGATCTGAAGGGCGCGTGGGTGTCCGAAGATGCATGTGTGATTGCGCCTGCCTCGGCTGTAAGTGCTTTTCTGAAAACTAAAGCCGCGACGATAGTTGCACCTCGCTGTGTAGTAGACAGCGTCGACTCGATCCTTTCTCAAGGGCCACTATCCGAGCTCGAGGCCGCTTTGCTCGGTTTCCGTGAGTCTAATCCGGAAGCGCAAATTGTTTTAATTGGTTCGGAACCTTCTCTGAACATCTCTGCACTAAGCAGGAGATTCCTCAGAGATCCACAATCTTGTTCGATTAAAGGAGCTGCAGTGCAGAATATGGAGCACGTTTACTACGAAGTTGAGACATCCCTTTTGGCAAAACCCCAAGCTCTGTGTGACTTGATAGAGCTGGAAGGCGGTAATTCGTGCATCGTTTTCTGTAATTCGCCGTCAGATGCCGATTTTGCTGATGTGATTCTCAGGAAGCGCGGTGTCGCCTCGATGAAGCTGATCGGATATGTCCCTCAGCTCAAGTTGAGCAAGGCGATTCAGCAGCTGCAAAAGAAGGAGATTACGACGCTCGTATTGACGGATGTCGCTGCTCGCGGGGTGCCTCTGGAGGAGTTTGCCGTAGTGGTGAACTACTCAGTGCCGTCGGATCCAGAGGTCTATTTCCATCGATACGCTGCTGGCGCAGAGAGTCAGACCAAGAAGGTCATCAGCCTGGTTGCAGCGATGGACCTATCGAATTTCCACTACCTCAAGAAGCTCGGCAAACTAGAGTTCGTGCAAGGGGAGCTTCCGGCGCCCGAGCAGCTCTTCCTCGGTAAGTTTGGACAGCTTCGCGACCAAGCGGTCGAGAAGGCGCTCGTCAACGACTCTGGTATCGCCGCAATGGTGGACAAGATACTAGCCGACGAGAAGGCTCGCGATATCGCTGCTCTCTTGGTGTACAACACTCTTTCGGTAATCCCAGCACTTAAGTCGGCTGCTTCTTCCTCGCGCGAAGAGGTTCAGGAGTACGACGATGAGGATGATGAGGATCAACAGCCGCAGCCCGGAGACCGCCGTCGTGGACGCGGTCCGCAGGGTCGGGATCGTGACCGCGATTCCCGCGACTCGCGCGATTCCCGCGACTCGCGCGATTCACGAGGTAACCGAGGTCGCCGTGGTGGTCGTTCTCAAGAACGCTCTCACGACTCGTACAGTCAAGATGAAGAGAGCTTCCACGGACATTCCGAGGAAGGTGGACAGGGTCGTCGACACGGTCGTCGTGGAGGAGACGGGGAGCGTGGTGGAGAGTCGCGTGAGCGGCAGCCAAGGCAGCCCCGTAAGCCAATGGTAGTAGACAAGGAGGCCCGGCTCTATGTTGGAATCGGGAAGAATCACGGTGTGTCCGATACTGGATTGACTCAGGACGTAGTGAGTCTGTGCGGTGTTGAAGCTTCCGACGTCCATCGTGTGAGCGTACGAGAGTTCTACTCCTTTATCGACGTGCCCGAGGCGGTTGCAAACCAGGTTATCGATAAACTTGGTGAGCACGAAGCAGTGGGTACCGGGGCGAAGTACTTCGTCAAGAAGGCGGTTACGCTCTCTATTCCTCGAGAAGGTGCGTCGGAGGATTCATCGAATGCCCAAGATGGTGCTTCCTACGATGATTCACATGTAGCGCATGCTTCGCATGATGAAGGCGGAGAGGACGGACCCACTATGCTAGCGGTTGACGATCAGGCGTAAGGCATCTCACGCAGAAAATTTCGGACTGCGACGCCGCGAGTCATCTTCTCCTCCATGGTTGTCTATGGAGGAGGGGGTGGCTCGCGGCGTTTTCTTTTGAGGGTGTTAACGAAGAGGCTCGAGGTCTCGGCATGGCGTTGCGACGATGATGTTTCGGCGAAGCAGATCGTAGCGTAGTCGAGGCGAACCCATTCCCCGACATAGCCGACTCGTTAGCATTACTTTCGCATCGAATATCGGAACCCACGGTTGAGCATCTCTTCAGACCTCAAAGCGCGGTCGTTTGCTTGATCTGAAGTGGACTGAGCGTGCTGCGCCGTGGTCAGCGCGTTTTGTGCTGTTGAAAGCGCCATGTCGGCGGTGCGTTGGGCGTCTCGTGCTTCGTTTTGCACCTTATTGAGTGCTGAATGGCTGGCGCATCCTGCACTCAGCATGAGCAGAGAGAAGGCAGCGACGAGAAATTGGATGTGTCTGATGTTTTTCATAGGGCTCCCGAGTTCTTTCCGATAGGAAAGATGAATCAGGTGAGCATATCTCCAGTTCGGGTGTTGAGAGGCTGAGGGTTGTCAGGGCCTCTCGGAAGCGAGGCAAAACCTCTCCCTGTAGCGAAGCCGATCTTGGGCTGCCCTCCGATTTTATCGCCACGGGTAGGTTTTGTCTCGCTTCCCTAAGAGCCTCTGTGGTGATGCATCTCATACAGATACCCGTAGGCTTGTTTTAGGTTGCTTAAACTAAGAGAGGGGCGCAGGGATCTCAGGAAGATGATCTTTTGGCCTTTAAATGAATTCTACGAACTAGCCGTACACACGGCGCTTGTGTGAGTTGGTGCTATGAAACTGTTGGGGTGGACTGGGAAGGATTCCTCTGAGGAGTATCGGTTGTTTTTGCAGCGCGAATATCAGAACTTGAAAAGTCAAAAGTCCGAAAAGGATGCCGTTGGTGGCTTTGAGGAGGTCAAGCTGCGGCTCTTTCTCTCGCTCCTCGACAAGCCCGAGGCAGATGAAGGTGCTGCCGCGAAACGCGCCGTCAACGAGTAGTTGCTATTCTCGAGGCAACCCAAAGTGCGCATGCCGTGAGCGTAGCTCCTGTGAGGAAAGGCGCGGCGGAACTCATGGCAAGGAGAGCTCCTGCTATCGTGGGGCCGATGATTCGACCGAGTGCAACAGCTGACTGGTTCATAGCCAATCCGAGGCCTTGGTTTTGCTCCGAGCAACTCTTGGAGACCAGCCCCGCCATCGAGGGGTTAAACAGGCCGCTTCCCAGCGCGAGAGCCGCACCTGATACGAGAAATAGGTTGAAGTTCCCCAGTGCTCCAAGAGCTGGAACAAGAACGAGGCTCGCGACGAGGGTCGCCAGACCAGCGCGTACGATCGTAAGCTCGCCGGTGGATTTAAGCCAGCGACGAACGAGAAATCCCTGGACGAAGATTGCAGTAAGTCCAACGGTCACGAGGAAGGTGCTCGTCAAGCGACTAGCCTCTTTTATCCTCTGAGCGGAATCCTGCGGGACCCAGTTCATGCCGATATACAGGCTGATGCTCTGCTCCATGATCGAAAAAGCCGTCATGGTAAAGAGAGTAGTAAGGATGAGTTTCTGAAGCTCTCCCGAGGCCGATAGTATCGTGCGTAGTCGAACACGAGGCGCAGCGTCGTCACGACTCGTGGTTCGCGTTTCGCGGAGTCTGAAGACGACGAATGCTGCGTTGAGGGTTGCCAAGATAGCCGCAAAGACGGCGGGGGCTCGATAGTCGAGTTGGCTGAGAACTCCTCCCAGCAGCGGGCCTAGGATGAATCCAACTCCGAAGGCAACTCCGATGAGAGCCATGGCTCTGCTGCGCTCCGCTGGGGCGTGTGTGTCCGAGAGTACCGCTTGCGCTGTGGCTATGTTGGCAGCCCCAGTGCCCGCGAGCGCACGGGCGGCAAAGAGCGCCAATAGGGATTGAGACGCGGCGAAAGCGAGGTGTCCGATCAGGGTAATGAGGATGGTCGCAATAAGCACAGGTTTCCGTCCCATTCGATCCGAGAGCGCTCCCCATACGGGTGCCCATGCGAATTGCATCAACGAATAGGTCGTGCCAAGGAGGGTTACTACGGTAGTGGTGGCCCCGAAGTGCTGCGCGAGGAACGGCTGGACCGGAATGATCAGGCCAACTCCCATAATGTCCAACAGGACGATCAGAAAAACCGCGAAACGGGGAGAAACAGGGGGTGTAACCATACGTAAACGACACGCTTTACCCTAGGCGGGCTTTAGCCTAAATTCTACTGACTGGGAGTGCAATCGGGATTATCCCGATTGATCCTCCGCTCGGCGGATTCTGTCGAGCATAGACGTAAACCGACACGGATGTATATGGAGAGCTATGGGGGTTAACCTCTCAGGAGCGCATATTTCGGAGCTTGGAGCTCGCTTTGCCAAAGAGATCGCCGCAGTCGATCGACCCGAGGATCTCGAGGTAATCAGGCGGGATTGGCTTAGTAAAGAGGGTCTCGTCAAGGAACTCTTCAAAGGGTTGCGGGATGTTGCTCCCGAAGAGAAGCCGGCAGTGGCCGCCCTCTTGAACGATCTCAAGAACCAGGTTGAAGCGGGCATTGAGGCTAAGGAGGTTGCATTCAAGAGCGCTGCGCTCAAGCGTACGCTAAACGAGCAGTTTCTCGATCTCTCGCTACCGGAGTCTTCGCCCGGATTTGGCGCTGTCCATCCGGTGACGATTATCGAGGAGCGCATCACGCAGATCCTTCGTCCGTTTGGCTTTCAAAATATCAGCGGTCCGGAGATCGAAACGGATTACTACTGCTTCGACTCTCTCAATATTCCCAAGCATCATCCTGCTCGGGACATGCAGGACACTTTTTACACCGAAACCGGACACGTGCTTCGCACGCACACGACATCGGTTCAGGCGCGTGTTCTCCAAGAGCGACACTTTTTCGAAAACAACCGCCTTCCCATAAAGGTAGCTTCACTGGGACGCGTGTATCGTAACGAGACCGAAGATGCGTCGCATCAAGCGATGTTCCACCAGTACGAGTTGGTCTGGATTGAGCCAGGGCTTACCTTGGCGCATCTGATGGGGCTCATTACGCACATTTTGAAGGAGCTGTACGGCAAGCGCCGGAAGGTGCGGTTTGTGCCGAAGTTCTACCCATATACTGAGCCGAGCCTCGGGCCTCAGATTGATTGCTCCGTGTGCAAGGGTGACGGTTGTGGAGCGTGCGGCGGTGCTGGCTGGGCGACGGTCGGTGGCGCCGGTATGGTGCATCGAAATGTGCTCACGGAGTTCAAATTCGATCCCGACAAAGTTTCCGGTTTCGCGTTCGGGCTTGGCACATCACGCCTTGCCGCCCAGATGTACAACTTCCCGCACCTTCGGGCAGTGTATGAGAACGATCTTCGAGTTCTTAAGGAGATAGTATGAAGTTGTATGTGCGCATGTTGGAGAAGATGATAGAGCTTCCCGAGTGTCAGCCGGAATCCGCCGCTAAATCGCCCCTTCGCCATCTGCTGGATGACATCGGACTCGAAGTGAAGGGGGTCGAGGTAACTCCACAAACGGGAGTAGTATTCACGATCGAGAGCCTCGCCAATCGTGGAGATCACCTGTACGCGCTCGGTGCTGCGCGTGAGATTTCGGGGCGCACGCTGGCGCAGATTAAGATGCCGAGTGTTGCTGGGCAGCTTCCGGAGCGCAAAGCAGGGGTTCCAGTTCGCCGCTCGACGGACAGGTGTCTGCGGTACGCACTCCTCGAAATGACGGTTCCCTCCCCAATGCCTCTGAGAAATGACGTGGCCGCCTGCTTAGAGGAGCCAGGGAAGCGCCACGCGATCGTAGATCTTCTGAACTATGTTCAGCAAGAGTTCGGCCAGCCGATGCATGCATTCGATGCCGACAAGGTTGATGGCGAGGTGATTGTCGATCTGGCAACACAGGTCGAGGAGATCGAAGCCCTCGATGGTAAGACCTACAAGGTTCCACAAGGGGCTATCCTCATACGTGATCGGAAGAAGATCATCGCGGTCGCGGGAGTAATAGGGTGTGCCAATAGCATGGTGACCGAGAGTACTCGCAAAGTCTTGGTGGAGGCTGCGATATTCGATCCCGTAAGTGTTCGCATCACGGCACGCGCAATGGGTATTGGAACTGACGCCTCGCACTTCTTCGAACGTGGATGTGATCCAGAGGGGATAATGCCCGCGCTGAAGCGCCTGGTGTACCTCGCTGGTGGTTCTGCTGGTGCGGTGAGCGTTGCAGACGCGGCGCATGCTCTCGGCCTCACATATTCGGAAGCGGCACCTCCAGAGAAACGAAAAGTATCGACAACTCTTGGAGCTTTGCGCACTCAGATTAATCTCCCGCGCCTCGAGGAGATAGAGATAGTCGCGCGGCTCAAGAACCTGGGATATGGTGTCGAGGTCTCGGCCGTTGGTAAGGACAAAGCGCTCGTTTTAACTGTGCCCTCGTGGCGGCTGTGGGACGTATGTAATCCCGACGATATCGTCGAGGAGCTTGCACGCTCACTGAGCTTCAGTCGAGTGAAAATTGAGCTGCCTCCTCTGGAGTACAATCTGCCAGAGCCGGACCCGATCGAGGTCCTCACTGCTCGAATCCGTCCTGCATTGCGTGGGAGCGGATTCACTGAGGTCATCACGAAGGGCTTCTATTCAGTCGCGGAAGTTGATCTGCTCGAGTCGCTCGAGAAGGGGAGCGCTTCCAGGCATATCGGTATCAAGAATGCGCTCGAACAGAGCAATTCGCACATGAAGATCACCAACGTGATCCATTTGATGAAGGTGCTCTCTACGAATCGTAAACGCGGCGTGCTTTCGGCAAAAGCCTTCGAGCTGTGTCACGTGTTCGCAAACCCTGAACAGATATCATCAGGGGAGCCGCGCCCACGTGAGCCGATGGTATATGATTACGAACGGGACGTTCTGACGATGGCTTTTGCAGGTCGCTGGAGCGAGGCTGATTGGCGTAAGGAGGAGTCGCTGGAAGAATCAGCGCGGCTCTTCAAGGGTGCGATTGCGTCGGTAGTGCGCAGTCTGGGCGGCGAGCTGTCAGTCGGAAAGAGCGATTCGGCTTTGTTGCATCCGGGCATGCAGGCCTCAATTAAGGTAGGACGTTCGGTCGTTGGTTTCTTCGGTGTCGTACACCCGCGGATTCGCGAGGCATGCGAGTTGAAGGACGCGGCCTTCTACTGTGAGTTCGATGTGTCGGCTCTCTACAAGGTGCTTCGTCGCACGGAGACCCCGAGTGTCAGTGATTTTCCGCCGATCTGTCGGGATATGACACTCAAGGTCGGAGGTAAGGAGCAGGCGGGTCGGGTGGTCAGGCTTATCCAAGAGGCGAATCTCGAGTCTCTCAGTGGTGCTGCAATCGTGGATGACTTCAAAAAGCCAGAGGAGGATTTCAGGCGAGTTACCTATCGTGTGACCTTCCAGCGACCCGATCGCACTTTGAGGCACGAAGAGGTCGATCAATCGATGGCTGGGCTGATGGAGCTTTTAAAATCCAAGCATAGTGTGGAGATGGCGCCGTAAAGGTTGGCACAAAGGTCAGAAGTCTAAAGCGGACCGTAGCAATCGGCTTGTCCACAGGGAGAGAAGAGGGGGCGCGAGCCCCTTCCAAGCACGCCTCTTTGCGGAGGCTTCGGACCGAGCGATACTATTCGAGAATATTCTCGAGTCCAACGACCATGTGCGAAAGCTCCGAGAGTACTTGGATACTGAGCTGAATACCCTGTGCGAAGCTGTGCCTCGAGAAGCTCTCGTGATCGATGATGAGTCGCTCGTGTTCCGTATTGATGTATACCTGCTGTTTCGCCAGGAAGCCCGGAGAGCGGATCGAGGCTATCGTTTCAGGCGCGATTCCCACGAGGTTGGCGGTGTAGCTTGCTGTTCCAGACGGCTTGTCCTTCTTTTGTGCGTGATGGAATTCCACAATTGAGATGTCTTTGAAATGTCGACTCATCATCGTGGTCAACTTCGTCATGTATGCGACGCCGAGCGAGAAGTTGGGTATGACGAGTCCGCCCAAGGTATGCTCCGCGCAGTGTTGGCTGAGCTCGTCAATCTGGGTCTTTGTCAACCCGCTCGCACCGATGAGCGGTTTGACACCGTTGTTGACGATACACCACGCGTTGCGCGCGACGCTCATGTGCGAAGTGAGTTCGATTGCGATATTCGGTTTGGTGCTTGCGAGGACATGGTTGAGGTCATCGCTCGAGTAGATGCGAATAATCTCCTTTACCGAGGGCATCGCCGAGAGCGCTTCGTCGGCTAGTATCCCCATTTTCCCCTTCGCGCCGATTATCGCGACTTTCATCGTGCCTCCCTTGGTGTGGTTCTGCCTTGCTTCCCTAAGGAAGCGAGGCAAAACCTATGTTTCCTCGCACGTGAGCGTGCTCGTGAACGTGAACGTAAACGTACCCGAAACAAAAACCTCAAGTTTTTCGGGTACGTTCACGTTTACGAGCACGAGCACGTTCACGTGGTTATTTCAAAAGTGAGACTATGGGGTAGGTTTTGCCTCGCTTCCCTAAGTAGTATAGGGCACTTCTCGAGAAGCAGTCGAGAGTTCCGTGTCTTTCCTGTTTCCCGCGACAGGTAGTCTTCGTCGCGCTTCCTCAGAAGAGTGCGCGTAGTACGGTTTTTAGAAGCTCGGCTAAGGGAATCTCTATCGCGAGAACTCCGAGCATTGGGACTACCGCTGCTAATACCAAGGGGGCAACTGAGGATTGTGCAAGGGGAATGCTTCGCATCGCTTTGACGAGCCCGTACATCTCGGCGACATCGATGACTGGCCCCAACTCTGGAGCTTCGAGTACACTATCTCGAGTAATCTCGCGCTTGTCGATCCAACGCTCGCGAACGAGCCGCCCGTGTTGACAAACGAGCCCTCCGTAATCAAGTAACGCCTTTCTACGAGCACGAACCAGAGCCGGGGTAAACGCCAGCATCGGACTCAGGAAAAGAAGGACCAATATCCCGACTAGCGACACCATCTGCACATGCAGAGATTTTACCTGTACTCCGTGATACACGACGTCGTGCGCGAACAATGCTGCCACGACTATGGTCATCGCAAACATGATCGGAGCAAAGGCTCCTGGTATAGCCGCAAGGAAGCCAAGACCCCCGGCGCGGTCAGGGTGCGTCGGAACGAGGGAGAGGTGAAGGCCAGCGATGCGTCGAAAGAGCATGAACAGCAATAAAATGCGCCAGACCCAGGCGAGCAGAAGTGTCAAATAGATCGGGCGACCGACATACAGAAACCACCATCCGCCGAACCCGAAGCTCAACGTAGCCTCGACAGTGGTGGTCGCCCACGCTATCTCGTGTGCTTGGTGAAGGACGTCTCCGACGGTCGCGCGTGCCGCAACGATACCGAGAATGATCAACCAAGGAGTTGACGCTCCCCGTAGTCTCGCAATTTTGGACACGATCTCTCGTAACCGATGAAGCTCTTCGGTTGGCACGATTCCAGCGCGAATAAACTGCGGCAGTACCCTGTACATGGCAGAGTGAACGACCCCACCCGCTATAATGAGCAGCGGTACTCCTACAAGGAACCGGGCATGTATACCGAAGTGCCCCAGCAGCGGTTCGTCTGCAGCGTGTTCGGTCAGACGGCCTGATAGTAAGGCCCATCCAATGATCGGTAGCCACGTGACCATTGACCAAAGAAGCGCTCTCCGGGCGATCCCAAGGCCGTTTGCAGGTATGAGTCCGAGGCGACGCTGCACCTTGTAGGCAAAATCATCCCTGATGACGGAGAACAGCTCCAAGGGGTTGTCGGATGCTGACGCCTGCGCCTCCTGAGGAGTCCTTGTACATTCTGAATCGGGCTGGCTCATGAGGGTCCTTTGTTTGGGTACTTTAGTGGCGGCACATGCTTCCCCTGTGTGTTCGTATAGCAACTCATCCCTCGTTCGTTGACACTGACGAGGAGCACACGGCTGATTTTTCAGGGTCATCGCGGAATCGAGTGGGTAGGACTCGGTATTATCGCGACGTGAACGTGCTCGTGCACGTAAACGTGAACGTACCCGGAGGAGGAGTCACACTGGCTGAAGGCATAGCTTGGAAAGCATG
>JBIIOE010000023.1:0-39474 GCA_044337105.1 Bdellovibrionota bacterium
TAGAGTGCCCAACTTAATGCTGGCAACTAATGGCAGGGGTTGCGCTCGTTGCGGGACTTAACCCAACATCTCACGACACGAGCTGACGACAGCCATGCAGCACCTGTCTTGGCGTCCCCGAAGGGAACTCCGACTTTCACCGGATAGCACCAGATGTCAAGCCCAGGTAAGGTTTTTCGCGTTGCATCGAATTAAACCACATACTCCACCGCTTGTGCGGGCCCCCGTCAATTTCTTTGAGTTTTAATCTTGCGACCGTACTCCCCAGGCGGGATGCTTAATGCATTAGCGACGACACCGAGAGGGTAAGAACTCCCGACATCTAGCATCCATCGTTTACGGCGTGGACTACCAGGGTATCTAATCCTGTTTGCTCCCCACGCTTTCGCGCCTCAGCGTCAGTTACAGTCCAGAGAGCCGCCTTCGCCACTGTTGTTCCTCCTGATATCTACGAATTTCACCTCTACACCAGGAATTCCGCTCTCCCCTCCTGCACTCTAGCCTGACAGTATCCGATGCACTTCCTGGATTGAGTCCAGGGATTTCACATCAGACTTATCAGGCCGCCTACGCGCTCTTTATGCCCAGTAATTCCGAATAACGCTTGCACCCTCTGTATTACCGCGGCTGCTGGCACAGAGTTAGCCGGTGCTTTTTCTGCAGGTACCGTCATTGTGTTCGTTCCTGCTAAAAGAAGTTTACAACCCGAGGGCCTTCGTCCTTCACGCGGCGTTGCTGCGTCAGGGTTTCCCCCATTGCGCAAAATTCCTAACTGCTGCCTCCCGTAGGAGTCTGGACCGTGTTCCAGTTCCAGTGTGGCTGATCGTCCTCTCAGACCAGCTACCCATCGTAGCCTTGGTAGGCTTTTACCCTACCAACTAGCTAATGGGACTTGGACTACTCTCTCCGCGCCTTACGGCTTTATCAATCAAGGCCGCAGCCTTGATTGAACTATTCGGTATTAGCCAAGCTTTCGCCTGGTTATCCCCAGCGAAGAGGCGCATTATCCAAGTATTACTCACCCGTGCGCCACTTTACTCATATTGCTACTTTCACGTACGACTTGCATGTCTTAGGCACGCCGCCAGCGTTCATTCTGAGCCAGAATCAAACTCTCTAATTCAAAGAAAAATCTGCTACGTAAGCGAACTTCTTTCGAAGTTCGTACGAAAATTTATAAGCCCAGCACTTGCTAGTGCACATAAAGCCAGACCCTTCAAACTTCAAGGGCCACTACTGCTCAAAATGCACTTAGAGTTTGGTTCAACTATGAACCGTTTCTCTTGTATTTCAGGCTGCTGTAGCCTGAAATCTAAGCAACTTCTACCCATAACCTAGTTGTTTTACTGCGTTTTCTGTCGCTAGTCACCTTTGCAACAGGCCTTCGAGTTTCCGATATTTGAGGGGGTTCGTCAAGGCTACTTCTTAACTTTTTTCGTTAAGTCGCTTCGTTTCCGAAGCTACCCTTCTGAACCCCGACACAACCAAGTTGGTTATAATATCAGGCTCGAAAGCCGCTTTTTGAACATCGCTGTCCATCAAGCGGACGGGGATAGTAGCTGCAGTTTGCTCTAGGTGTCAACATACGGCGAGAAGATTTGCTGAACTTTTTTGTCGGGTTGTAGCATCTCATGCGCAATCCGCTCCGTCCGCATTGACGACCCGGTCGCTCACAAGGGAAGAGCTCCGCTGCGCGACAGCGAATCTCATTGCGAAAGCGTTGCATCGGATCCACTCTCTTCGAGCAACAATACTGAGGCCTACGGCAGCTTGAGCTGCGGGCACATCGATCGGAGTACACCATGCCATCATTCGACATCGTTTCCAGCGTCAACATGCAGGAGGTGAAGAACGCCGTAGACCAAGTTCAACGAGAGATCGGAACGCGGTACGACTTCAAGGACGCCTTGGCCACCCTCGAACTTCAGGAAAAAGAGGGGAAAATTGCCGTTCACACGTCCGATAAGATGCGGCTGACAGCAATCGAAGAGATTCTGCGACAGAAGCTATCGAAGCGCGGGGTGAGCCTTCGCTCGGTAACGTTCGAGGATCCACAGCCAGCAGGCGGTGACACACTCAAGCAAACGGTCGTCGTTAAACAATCGCTCTCAGATGACGAGCGCAAGCGCATCAACAAGCTGATCAAAGAAACCAAGCTCAAAGTAACCTCGCAGATTCAGGGTGACCAGGTCCGCGTTACGGGGAAAAAGAGGGACGACCTCCAAACGGCCATAACAGAGCTGCGCGCCAAGGTAACCGATATCGATCTGCAGTTCGTTAACTTCAGGGATTAGTAGAGACCAGTGTGGCCGTATCGAATGTAAGCTTCAGCTTGCATCACCGTTCATTCGGAGTGGATGGAGAGGTCCCAGAGCACTCCCGGCTGGCGCGCGAGCTGGCGAAGCGCATCATCGAATCAAACTTCAATGTGCACACCACAAAGGAAGCGCTCGATTTCATCAACTCAGTGAGTCTCCATCCCTTCGAATGCTCAGGCGCGCATCTTCTGGCACTACGCTCACATCCATTAGTCGCCGCCAAATCGGTCCCTCCCCCTTACGGACTCAAAGGAGGCGCTGCTCGCGAGGCTCTCATCGAGACGCTCAACCTTAGACCGCCTGAAAAGCCGCGAGACCTCGACCTGATCCGAAGAGGCAACCACCTCACAGAACGAGACGAAGACGTAGCCCGCGAGTTCATGCCTAGCGATTATCCCCACGGTGCGCGAATTGAGCTTGTCACAGATCTATCGCGATATTTTTCATCTCGCGACCTCACTATCAACGAGATAGCCGTCCTTGACGGCTCATTGCACACCTCGATCCTCGCCGTACTCGATACCATCGCTCAACTAGTGCGCCCGAGCCGTTACCGCGGCGGGAGCCTGCACAGATCTCCGAGTATCAGCGGGCGCACCCTCCTGAAGATGATACGGCTCAAGGCGGAATCGACAGTACGAGGCGAGCTCTGGGGAATTGTGGGAATACCGCTGGAGACGACCTACTCCGAGATGGACCTCGCTATTCACCTCAACAAAGCGTATCAGCGCGGCAAGCCCGTTGCAGAGACCTTCGCCTCGCACTGCGCAACCCTTGGTCTGATCCACCCGGACCAGGACGCACTCAAGTACCTTCTTTCCGAGCTCGAGCACTTTAGCCACGGCGAGCACTGCATACTCCGCGATGTACCACGTGAAGACTTTTCAGGACCGCCGTAGCAACGAGACGGTATCGCCCCCCTGCTCTCCTTGTTTGCGCCCTGTCAAGGGGAAGCAAGGTCTCCACAACGTCCGAAGCGACACCGAAATGACATCTACTCCTGAAAGAATCGCGTCCGCCCATTAACGCTTCAGACAGCACACGCTTGACCAAAGACGGCTCCTGCTTCTCTAGAGCCAATTCAACTTGAACTCGGATATCGTATATCCGCTCACTGTTCACGTCGATCCACTGAGCAATGCACCCGAACACATTCTTGCTGTGGCCACCTGCAAACAGCCAAGAGCTATTCAACAGGCTGCAAGGCAAGCACCATCTCTTCGGACAACTCTTCCCAGAGAGCTGTAAATTCGGCATCTGTACCACCGCAATCTTCGACGATCCTGTCGGCAAAAGCTCTTGCAGGCTCGCAGAACTGCATGTGCATCGGATGTACTGTATCCTCCCACTGTTGCACGACACCCTCGCGAGTGCGCCCGCGCTCTCTGACATCACGCTCGATACGCCGCTGCAAACGAGCGTCGTCTGCAGCTGTGGTAAAGATCTTAGTATCGAGCAGCGCCCGAACGTCTGGGTGACAAAACAGCAAGATCCCCTCGACTATGACCACACGCCGCGGCTCCACTCGGTGAGTTGCACCTAATGCTCGTGTGTATGAGGCGAAATCATAGAGCGGGCAATCGACACTCACGCCAGAGCGAAGCCCCCGCAAATGCTGAATGAGTAGTGAAAACTCCACAGCATCCGGATGGTCATAATTCGCGGAGGCTCGCCGTTCAAAATCCACGTGCGCCTGACAACGGTAATACCAGTCGAGTTCGATTACCTCCGCCTGCCCACTTCCCGCGCAGAGCGCTAGACGCCGAGCAAGCGTCGATTTACCACTAGCCGTACCGCCTGCGATTCCTATCAAAAACGGGGTCATGCCTACTACCTTGTTGTGTTCGCACTTAGTATTTCACCAGCTGCCACTCGCACGAGATGCTCAAGGCGGCTACGAAACGAGCGCATGGATCAAGGCACGAGCGGCCTCTTGCGGCTTGCTGAGGGCCTCAAACCAGTGCGGATCGTAGTCACCCTTACTGATCGTTTGCCCCTCCTCCATCACCTCAAGCTGTTCGCGAAACGGCACATAAAAGGGTCCTCTACCCTCTTTTGCTGGAACGTTAAGGATCTGAACGAATGGCCGCTCGTCCTTGTTACTGTAGCAACCGTCGATACTACCGGCCAACTGCCTGTCGAGAATGAGTTGCGTGAACGCCGAAAGCCCAGGGCCATCAGGCGCAAGCACCACAGCGCGCTTACCACCGAGCGAGCCCGCCAACGCAGTTCTCACTTCAAAGGTCAGCACGGATGGAAGGACGCTCTCCCGATAGCCTGGGGCAAGCTCGCGCGCTGGAACCTCCTCGTTATTGTAGGCGAGTTGAACCCTCACCAACTCACTTTTCGAACGAGACGAAGTACGCTGCTCAAAAGCCTGCATCTCCTCGCCCCACATTGCACTCCACCGAGCTGGCATACCTTCGGTGCCCTTACCATCGATGACGATAGAGATCCCTTGCCCCACCGCACGCTTGATGACCTCGCGAGAATACAGCTCTAATCTTTGATCATGAAAATTTCTGTTGTCGCCCAACTTCGCCGAGCCTATGAAATAGATGGCCGGTCTCGCTGCCAGGCGCTTGATAGTACCGAGAACCTCGCTGCGCTCGGCTGATCCGATTGACTCTACCCCTCGCAGATAGCTCTCCGCTTGATCGTTTCTATCTGCTTTCAGCAGCTTCATGTAGTTCTGTCGGTGAAGTACGATGCGCTGCGCCGCCACCATGTTATCGAGCAAGCCCAAGAAAGGCTGTTCAGAGGTGCCATATGCATGCAGCCCGAATCCATGCTCATGAAGACGGTGATACACTCTCGCTTGGGCTTCCCTGTCTGCTGGTTCTAGCTGTTCTCGCGCCCGAGGCATAGAACTCTTAGCATCTCTGTAGAGATTTCGAATGATTTCTATGCATGCATCACCTTCACCACCATCCACAGAAAAATCCCAGGATGCGTAATGATCTGACTTACCGAGTCCGCACGCTATTATCTCCGCGAATTGCCTCGCTGTGGGCTCATAAAAAGACTTGCCGCGCGAAGTGGTAGACGATGCAAATACTATCTCCGTAGCACCATTTCGACGATCGAACGGCCCCACCGGTCCGCGATCACGAACCTGCCGATTAGTAGCGGGCGAGTACACTTCAAAGAGCGTTCCGAGCCCCCCTTCTACGTACAGAAGAACCGCCTGCTGCCCGACCGCATGCAGGAGTGGAGTCCGGAGCATCAACCCGCGCTGCTTCTCTAGAACCTGTCCACACCTTCCGACATCCATCGGCGTCTCGTATGTAGCAAGGTCGCCATAGAGCTTGAGCAGCACGTTAGCTATCTGTGCACTACACGATCCATGATTGGCCGAGTAGCTTGCGATCGCCGTTTGGTAGCTCCGAATAGCCCACCCCATCGCCCCACTGACAGCTCCACCACAAGACATCCCGACACCATCTTCAACGAGGGCTTCAACGAGCCGGGGGATCCACAACTTCGTCGAATTCGGCAATGCTGAGTCACGCGCGGTGCCGTTGAAGCAGATCTTTTGACTCCTATCGTAACAATGTAGGAAGTCAACGACCTGTCGATGCGAGAAGTGATGTGTGGGCGCCCCTTCCATATCGACTACGGATGCGTTTCCACCTGCCAACATCAGCAATCGAAAACCATCGATATGCGCAGCGGCTTGAAACGCCCGGTAATCGTCGCGCCCCGCTATAGCTGCCCTAGAAAAGCTTGTGTTGATCGAACTCGTGTCCGGAGGGATATCAGAACCGGTCAATTGCGTACCTGACGTAGACAACGTAGCACTCGAACTTCGATCAACGGCCGGCTTCGGATCCACATATCCTCCGGAAAGGGGAAAAGAAATTACTCTCAATTTTATACCGATTTGCCAGCCGCTAGTACACAAGACAGAGGTCACTGCGGCGAAAAATGACACTTTGTAGGTGACTCACCGCTCCCCACTGGACTTACACTCGACAACGGGTTACGAGGAAGCGTATACTCACAAAAACAGGGCGCCTCATATGTACCTATCCCCCCTTAAAGTGACCGTTCCCGACTGTTCCCTCTATGCAGTTGAACGCGAGAGGCCGATTCAGGGCGTTGCAGAAGTAGTCGTTTCCACCTCCGAATCCCGTGCGATCTGTAACGACCCTTTCGTTCTAGGGATCGACTATACGCAGAAGCTTACGACCGCGGGCTCAAAGGCTTTGCAAGGGCTGCAACAAATAGGCCTCTTCAAAGGGAGTGAGCGCTCAACGCACGTCCTCACCATCTTACGCGGAGGACTTAACTTCGGGCTGCGAGAGGCGATAGGCGATGCCTTTTCGTGGAACGCGCACGGCGCCTGGTTCATCAGCGCCCAACGACGCCTCTCCAATTCCACAACAGGGGAATGGGAGATTATCGAGGACGCATACGCCAAGATCTATCCAGCGGGTGAGATGGACATCGTATTCGGCGATGTCGTTGCGACAGGAACGAGCCTCAAGCACGGCTTACTAAAGCTCGAGGAAGAGCTCAAACCAACGGTGACCTACCGATCCGTTACATTCTTTACTATAGGCGCTGCGGTTTCAGGCGAGATCCTCGCAGAGTGGAAAACACGCATCGAGAAGGCACAAGGCGCTCCAGTACACTGCGCAGTTGTGTACTTCGAGGGTGTTTTCGGTGTCGCCGGCCCAGAAACCCCAATAACTATCAAGATCGATGGCACCGATCTGCTGCGCCGCGATGGAGCAATCGCCCCCGAGTTCATCGCATCACAGTATGAGAATCCAGCTTTTCCGCTGGAGAGATGCACCATTTACGATGCCGGCTCGCGCGCCTTTCATGTCCCTGAGTATCTAGAGGACGTGATTGATTATTGGAACAAAGTGAAGGGGTTGGCATCCAGCGGCACAAGCTTCAAACATCTCGTCGAAGAACGCTGCCCAGAAATCGATAGCTCCCGCTTCAGCGCTGTCGAGTTAGCCGAGCTTGCGGACAAGCAGCTCCACGGGCTACATCGATTGATCGAAGGGTAGCTGCACGGCGATTTCGCGGGAACAAAACCGATTGACGCCTTGGAGAGCAACCCACGATCCGCTTTCGCGGCGGAAAGGGCTTTTGCCTCGCTCTCCGAGGCAGCCACCTCGCTTCCCTCATAGAAATCAGAAACATACCTGCACGTTGTGTAGCGCTGCCACTCCCCTTACAATCGACCTACACTATGTGCCCGCAACCTGCGTCAACTGAACATGGCCCGGAACAGCCGTCGGATACCACTCCGCTAAAGACCGCTGCATTCAACTCCAGGCGCGCGCAGGAGCCTAATGTGTTTGCGCTTCTTAAGCACCCTCCGATAGTGTCGATCGATGGCGGCGCTGGCTCTGGAAAGTCTTCGGTTGCCAAACTCGTAGCTGAGACTATCGGTGGAGCCCCCGTTCTCGATTCGGGTCGTTGGTTCCGAGCGCTAGGATTAATCGCGACCAACTCCAATATCGATCCTGAAGACGCGCAACGGATCGCG
Organism: Bdellovibrionota bacterium; assembly: GCA_044337105.1. Classification (GTDB taxonomy): domain Bacteria; phylum Bdellovibrionota_C; class UBA2361; order UBA2361; family OMII01; genus OMII01. The sequence goes on from JBIIOE010000023.1 coordinate 7,828, forward strand.
GAGCTGGGAGGTCGTTTCGCCTTCTCGAATGCCCCAAAGGACTCACCTGACGAAATCATCGCTAGAGATCTGAGCGCCCACGAGCCCGCTGTGCGTGGAATATCAACCGCCGATCTCGAGACCCAAGATGTAGCGGATGCTGCTTCGAAGATCGGTAAACACCGCGCACTGCGCGCTATCTTTCAGGCTAGACAGCTAGAGGAAGCTCGCGAAGGATGTATCACTGTAGGCCGAGCTCAGGGCTCGGAGATCTTCTCGCAGGAGTTTTCCAAAACCACCGGCCAACCTGTTTTGCGCATCCTCTTGTACGCGAACTTAGAGACACGCGCCACGCGAAGATTCTTGCAGCACAACGACCGCGAACCAACCCAGGAAGAGCTCTCTCACATGCTGTGTGACCTGCAGACGAGAGATGAACGCGACATGAACAGAGATATCGCGCCCCTCCTGAGCTCTGAGCAAGCCCAACAACAGGGGTACATCGTCATCGATACGTCAGCTATTTCTTCTGCAGAGGTGGCAAGGCTGATCGTCAGTCATCTTCGAGAAATCGTTCCGAATCTCTCCTCGGATGGCTCGATTTAATATACTCTTCAAAAAAAGCGGGCCGCTTTTCTCTGCACTCTGCGCCCGAATTAAAAGGTCTTTATGAGCCAAATAATCTACAACGTCACCCTCGGAGTCTCGAATACTGTGCATGAGCACTGGATCGCGTGGATGAAAAGCGAACACATCCCCGCGATCCTTCAAACCGGGCTATTCACATCAGCCAGGTTGTTGAAAGTCCACTCAGACCACCTGACGACCCCGACATACGCCGTTCAATATCTCTGCGACAACATGGAACGGTACGAGGAGTATATGAAGACCTTCGCGCCGGCCCTTCAAGCGGCTCACCAAGCTCGCTTCGGCGAACATGCACATGCGATAAGGACCGTCCTGGAGATTCTGGAGGAATTCTAAGAGCGCGTAACAAAAATATCCTCGTCGCGAGGCCACGCGAAAGGTCGAGGGGCAAGGATGCAGGCTCAAAAGGCGCGGAGACGTGCCCTCTGTGGCACGTTGAGCACATTTTGAGCCGAAGACGCAGCCCCGCGAGCTTGCAGCTGGCCGCAGCAGAGGAGATTTTTGTCGCGCGCTCTAAGACACGGTAACACCATAGCTATCCGCAATCAGGAGGAACGGCGTCGGCGCAATCCCCGCACTCCATCTACAGTTCGAATATACGCGGACACTGTCCCTCCTGGCTCACAAAGCATCTTCGCCATCGCCAAGGTGAGTGCTACCCTGCGGAGATGCACACGAGGAGAGGCAAGGTAAACAACCGAAGGTGCGTTACCTTGCCTGCCACAGGAGACTCTCGATGGCCACGTCGGCTTCACATTCGTTCTTCAGTCGCCGCATGGCGGTCATTCTGTTCTTGGGATTCTGCTCAGGACTTCCCTTGGCCCTCACCGGTGGAACGCTCCAGGCATGGATGAAGGACGAAGGAATCGACCTCGCTACTATCGGACGCTTCGCTCTCGTCGGATTGCCCTACACCGCAAAGTTTCTCTGGTCCCCATTCCTCGACAGCGTTTCACCACCCTTTTGGGGGCGCAGGAGGGGCTGGGCTATTCTCACGCAGATGGCCCTTGTCCTCGCGATAGCTGCCATGGCGTTCGCGTCTCCCACGACCCACATCCATGAATTGATCTTCGTTGCGATCGCCCTGGCATTCTTCAGCGCCTCGCAAGATATCGTGACAGACGCATTCCGCACCGAGCTGGTCGAGCGAGATCAGCTGGGCAAGGCTGCTGGGGTATACGTCATGGGGTACCGCCTCGCTATGCTCGTGAGTGGCGCAGCGGCACTTGAGATGGCTGAACACCTTCCGTGGAAGACCGTGTATCTCATCCTGGCTGGTGTCATGGCACTTGCATCCGTGGCAACAGTTTTTGCGCCTGAGCCCCAAATCGCTCGAGATGCTCCCGTGCAGACCGGCTCTTGGAACGAACGGGTCACCCGCCCCTTTCTCGACTTCTTTACCCGCGCCGGAGCGATTGAGATCCTTCTCTTCGTCATGATCTACAAACTCTCGACCATGATGGCGACCGCCCTTACTACACCCTTCCTCATGGAGATCGGGTTCTCGAAAGCTGAAATCGGCAGGGTCACCAAGGTTTTCGGCCTCATAGCCACCATCGTTGGAACTCTCGCGGGTGGCGCCATGATGGATCGTATCGGACTGAAGCGTGCACTGTGGATCTTCGGACTGCTGCAAGGAACTGCGGGGCTAGCCTTCATCGTGATCGCCTCTATTGGGTACAACGTGCCACTCCTGACCCTTGTTATCTTCGTTGAAAACTTCATGATGGGCCTCGGTGTTGCAGCTCTCCAGGGCTTTATGATGTCAGTATGCAACCGGCAGTTTACTGGTACGCAATTCGCGTTGCTCTCGAGCATCACCGCCGTATCACGGGTCGTTCTCGTGTCACAGGCCGGGGTACTCGTCCAGAGGCTTGGCTGGATCCACTACTTCATTTTCTCAGCACTACTCGCCATACCATCCCTCCTACTATTACTACGGTTTGATACCTGGCAATCGCTCGAGAGGAAGGCTCTAGCCTGGAAGGATAAGCTTCAAGGGATTGCCTTTGTGTGCGGCCTAGCGTGTATCGCTTCCGAACCGCTGTGGACGTGGCTTGACCTGAAGTGGGCAGCGAGCCAAGTATCCTGGGTTGGGGCTGTAATAATTGGACTCGCCGTATTAACCGGCCTCTTACCGCTGCCTAAGACGAAGCCAGCCCCTTCCTAGAACGCCACAGACGATGAAAAAAGCGAGGCAGAACTAAAGAGGAGCAAGCGCTAGCCTCCACTTAGCTCATTTGTACCTTGCTTTCACTGCTCCGTAAGATGTTGCTGTTTGTCGTGTTGTTGCTTCTCCGCGGTATCCCACCCCAGTAGAAATACCGCAGCCACGACCAAACCCATTGCAATCATCACCTTTATACTGGGGCGCTCGTGATACACGGCTATAGAAAGCAACACAGTCGGAATAAAAGAGAGCCCGCGTATCGTCGAAGCTGCCGACATATCGATAGTCCGCGTAGCACTACTAAAGGCCCATACACTCGCGCTCAAAAAAAGTGCCATAAGCGCAGGCCAAACAAGGGCCGCACGCTCCACGTGCCCACGCTCTGGGGTAAAGATCCACACGACAAAAGCGAGCAAGAGGCTAAAAAGATAGTAGAAAAAAGTCACATTTGAAGGGCTCAAATGCTTACCACTAGTCTTGTAGAGAAATGTTCCGATACCGAGGCATAACGCCGAAACGACCGCCCAAGTGAATCCGCTCACTGCTGGTGTTGCTTGCATCTCGATTACCTATCCCCTTACAGCAAGTGTATAAAAACTCGTCTCATCGAAAGCGAGATGTGCAGTCGATTCATGCGATCTTGCTGCAAACATAGGCTATCTCACCCGCCGAGCAACAAACGAACAGTAATTTGCTGACCACTCGATCGACCTTCCCTCTCGTACCCACCTATCTTTAAAGCTCGAGAAACCAAGCCTAAGAACCTCCCAACCAGAATAAAGACGAGAAAGCATCGTGCGACACTCATGCGCTGAAAGATGAGCGCAGATGAGAGGCTCCAATCTCTCGCCTGTCGACTCATCAATCTCAGTCAAGTCGACTCCTATGCTCAAGCAGTTGAATCCTCCAACTCGGGTTCCTTCTTGAATTTCCTGGATCCCCACGCACAGAGCATCTTGTTCGTAGGCATGTTCCAAAACCGACATCGCCATCACTACATCATATACCCCTGGAGAGATTCGATACTCGGCGACATGCGAGCATATGGGAACTATGCGGTCGGCGACACCCTCACGCACAGCATTTCCCCGGAGTATCTCCAGCGCCTCCGGGAGGATCTCCACACAGTCGCATGTGACCTGCGACTGTTGGAACAATTTCACGAACGGAATAGCGTTCCTACCAATACCTGCTCCCAAATCCAGGGCACGAACGCTTTCTCGCTCAGTCAGCAGCTGGCCGATCTCCATGACTGAACCGTTCGGTTTCTCAAGCCATGTGTCCGGCTCAAAGAGACGATGCGTGGCGTAGTACTCTCGATGAAACCGGTTTGATTCTTCCTGCGCGCGACTCATGTAACCTAAATACTCCGTATGCAAAGCCTGCTTTCGCTACTTTCATGCAACCTGGCGTAGCGCAAATCATGAAACTCTATGTGCTGGCAACATCGACTCCTATTTGATCAGCGAGATTTTACCCTCCTGAAACCTCTTTAGATGCCAGCGAGATTGATTTCCAGCACACGAATTACTGAAGTCGATCATCCCGGAAACCCCCTCGTACCTCAGCTTCGGAACCTCGCGCTGCGGCGAATGAGGTTGCTGGCTCAGCGCTTTCACCAAAACACGCAACGCCTCATATCCATTATATGCCTCAAGCAAGGGAGGCTCTCCAAAACGAGCGGTAAATCTCTGCTCGAATTCGGGGGAAGCCAGCGTATCGACGAAGTAGATCCCATCCAGCTTCAAGTCACCACCTGCTGCTGGCACCTCGAGGATATTGTTTGCAAACACGACATGTCCGCTAAAGCCAAGTTGCCTCGCCGCAGGGATGAACGTGGTCGGATCTTGCGCGACGAAAAATGCATCGGGCTTTCCACGTAGGAGCTTAACGAGAGGCGTTTTGAAATCGAATGCGAACTCGGCTGTTTCGAACTCCCCTACGACCTCGATTCCACGCTCCGCAAGCAGCTTTCTCCAGGCGTCCCGATATTGATACCCCCACCCGGTGTCCTGAAAATACACAAGCGCAACTCGCTTCACTTCGGGGTGACGATCTAGGAAATAGCCATAGCCTTCAGCCGACAAGGCAACCTGCGAAGCGGTCGTAAAGAAGTAATTGAATGTTGCGGCGCATAGAAGCGGAGACGCTGAGGGACTAATTAACAGCTTCCTCTCCCGGTTTGCTCGCGGAATGAGGGGCTCCGTAATAAAAGAGAATATATCACCCAGGAGTCCGTCAACCTGATCGACGGCAACGAACTTATTGAAGATGGAGAGGCTTTGGGTCGGTTTGCTTTGGGAGTCCTCAAATGAGAGCTGGACATTTCGCCCCTCTTTGCGCAGATCCTCTGCAGCTAGTTCGATCCCCATCCGTTGAAACCTGCTCCATCGATCGGCAGGCCCCGTCAATCCAAGTAGCACTCCTACCCTCACGGATGGTGCCTCTGCCGCCGCGGCTGAAGAAATCACGACAAGAAGCGCGGTTAAAATCAGACTAAAGACATCTTTGCGCATAGTCGGCGAACCAAGGAAGCTCAGCTCCACTGAAAGCAGCTTCTAGTAGCGTCATGGCGTATACATGTAACACATTGTACCATTCCGCGCAGATCGGAAAGATCTTGTCAGGTCATGCGCGATTCTAGTCAGCCTCCAACAAGTCCCTAATTGGGAAAGCTTGCTACCGAAGCACGCACAATTCTTTACATCGCACAGACCTGCGCGGCGCTGCACAACCTCTACCGCGAATTGCTTGGGTCGAAGCTACTCAACACGGCGTCCCAAGCCAGCTCTGCCGAAGCTCCCAATAGCTCTGCATACGATCTGGATCCGCCTTGAACACTTTGTGTAGAAACCGCAAAGAACAGATCTCCATCGCCAAGAGCATGAAAAGGATGAATAGCTCGGGCCATGGAGGAATGCACGGATCGAGCGAGCTGCCTTAATTGGTATGGCGTCAACATTAAGTCGGTTACGAGAAGCGTGTGCGTTGTGTTACCGCCAGGGGTGATTACCCCCGACGCACTTGCCCGCGCCAAGACCTCGGCATACGACATTCTCCTTCCTGACGATCGGTCCACGTGCCCCCGAACCGTACTACCGGATCGATCGACAACTGCCCCTATTGCGTTGACCACAGTGAAGACTCCTATCGAGAATCCCCCTGTACTGCCGAACGCCCCTCCCTGGCCGCACATCTCCCAGAGATCGTAGTCTGGCCCCTTGCCCACGGTTGCCGAACTACCCGCCCCGCATGCACCCAGCGGAAACCGGCCAGAGACCAGGTTGTTTGCGGCGAACTCCCCAAGGGCCTTATCTGGATAAATCGAGTTATCTCGCGGGCGATAGTCATAAATGATGGCCCCCATAACTCGTGCGAGCCGATTGAACAAATACCCGTCGGGCCGACTCGAGAAAATTGAAGTAGTCACACCACCGATAGCTTCCACTCCGCAGCAAGAACCGCCTGCAAAACAGATCGCATCAATCTGCGCATCGCCAGTCTCCCACCCATCCAGCAGCACGGCACAGCTGGAGCCACCGCGCAGATCGACCGCACATGATACATATCGATCAAAGAGAAACACTGTACAGCCGGTCGGCCCCTCCCGATACTCGGCAGAGCCAATTCGCATTTGGGGAAAGTTAAACTCGAGAATACGCTGCGACGACGAGCAGACGGGAGTCAACGACAGACGGCGATTTGTTTTACGGATTGAGTCATTCATACATTACGTAGCCGGATAACGCTCGCCTGGAAGCCATACCGCTATCCAGCGATACTTTCGAGAACAATCTCCTTAGGGAAGCGAGGCAAAACCCCTCCCTGCTGCGAAAGCGGATCTTGCCGTTAGTTTGCTCTACTCCAACTGCGCTGCAAATCTATAGCCGTCCTGTTTATACCCCATACGCTCATAGAAGGCGTGCGCCTGTGTGCGGGCTATCCCGCTCGAGAGGCAGATCTTGTAGGCGCCTAACCTCTGTGCCTCTTCTGCAGCGAATCTCATCATCTGCTGGCCGATTCCTTGTCCTTGCAAGGTACTAGCAACCACGATGTCTTCGATAATGACAGACCGGGCGCCGTTATGTGAAAGCTGCTGCACTACGATCAGCGCAAAGGTACCGACGACTGCAGCCTCCACCTCCGCTACATAGATCTGATGGAAACTAGCTTGAGATATCTTTTGAAACAGTTCATGCGCCTGCTCAAGAGAGAGCGCATTATCTGGTGACATGTCTGATTGTCCGATCAGGTTCATTATATCAGGGACATCTTTTGAGGTAGCTTTTCGAATAGAAAGAGTGGTCATACTTCAGCCCCTTTTAGGAGAAGAATATTTCAGTGCGCCGGCGCACCCGTTACAATTGGGTGTTATACCGTCAACTCGAGGGCTTATCGAGCAAAATTTCTTCGGACGAAAGAGAAGAGCAGCCAGCCCAAAACATCACTCCTGGTAGCCCTGCCATGCCTGTACAAGAGATGTTTCTATGAAAGAAATGTATCTTCCTTCATCGCGCGGCTAATACTACACGCCCTCTTTGCTCAGCTCTAAAAGCAAAGCCATCGTGCGGTCGGCATCTTCGGGTCGCACGAAAATGTGATCGTGATGAACCGGGGAAAAGGCGTTCAAACTAAGCCCATTCGCGGCCAATTTCGCCGTAATCTTTGCCAAGAACCCCACTGCGTTCAAACTTGAGTAGACATTGAGCGTAATCAAGGTGCCCACATACGAATAGGCAATTCCGAGGCGATCAGCATCAGACTGCGGAAGAATAACGGTGATGCCCTCTTGCTCTTGAAAGGTTGCGAGTGGTTGTACGGCTAGCTCGCTATAAGCTGAGGCATCAAGCACACAGAAAGCGTACTCCCCATGCCGAACCGGCTGCATGTTCTGTAGAAGAATTTGCAGATCCATTTCACCAGACATACTTCCTCGACGCTCTAAAAACGCTTCAGCGATCGACTACTCTTGGCAATCGTCTCGAATGCTCGTTGGAGCGATATCTTCGCACAGCTCCTACGAGCATTCAAACGGAAAGCAGTCTTGTACGGGAAAGGGTCTCATCCGTAATACGCTGGCTACACATCGAATAACAACCCTACCTTTTGGGAAGCGAGGCGAAACCCCTCCCTGCTACGCAAGCGGAACCTGGGATCCGCTCCCTTCTAGAAGTTACCCGCAACCCGCTCTTCTGAGACCGCAGCCACATCGCTGTTTGCCGCTTGGATTTTCTCACTAGAGCGCGAGGCTCTCCAAGCAGTGATATTCTTGGCTCCTCGCCAGTAAAACGGCTCGCGCAAAGAATAGTACACATCACTAATGGACTGAGACAGAAAAATAGACCAGAAGAGGTCGGTGGCTCCGCTTGCATAGAGCCCCCCTTGCGTCCCAAGCATCCCGAATATCCAGTATCCGTCGCTGGGGAGGTGCAAAAGGAAATCTGCCTTGAAGACCTGAAGCTTCTCCGAAAGTTTTAGCCTACTAAATTTCCCATCCGCACCTACTAGGTGTTTTCGTTCTTTAAGGAGCATCCCTCCCCAATAAAAGATGCAATACAAAGAATATCCGAGAATAATCGCCACCGAAGACGTCGCGATTATGTACCCCGCCGCCTTGGTTGATCCGAAGGCACCTTCGGCTATAGGTGCCATCAAGGTTACGAGCACCGCTGTCAGGAAGGTTCCAACAAATGAGGCTACAAGAGCAATCGGGGCGGCCGACCAGTCTTCTCGGATGGCCGCATGGACAAATGAAACAACCATCTTGAGCATCCGCCGGCAGCTATAGACAAAAGCTCCCCACTGGCGGCCTACTACACCACGCCGCTGACTGCGTCTATCGAACTCGCCTGCGCGCTGCGGATTCCTGATTCTCTCCTCGTTGCCAAATTCCGCCGCGTTCAGCCGCTCCTTTCTCGCAGCAGGCATTTCACGCAGCTGCATCAATGGCGCCGCAGCATGGGCGCCGGCGCCGCCCTCCGAGCTTGAAGCCGAAATATTGAGCACGTCCTGGTTCACTACGTCACCCCCACCGATTGGAGCGACTTTTTGCGGTAGCGTAAACCTCTCACCCGGCTCAATGTCACGCGCGGCAACGAAGAGATGTCCTAATCGCAACTCTACATTAGGTTGCGAGGAATAACTGTGCGCGATCTGATGCGGCATTACATCTGATTGGTGTCGCGGCCCTACAAATAGCCCATCTCCACCAGCACGGAACATGGAACGAGCTTTATGGGGCGTGTCGTTGAGCTTAACTGCAGGAACAACCGCACCGCTCGACACAAACACGACTGCACCCTTGGGAATCGTTTGTCTCGCACGAGCCCCGTGTCCTTCAACGAACTCTACCGACTGAGACACGAGAGTCGATTGCAGCTGGCCATCAACTACAGGACAGTGCCACCGCGTAGGCCATGTTACGTCGGCCAGTTGATGCCCACCTATCGAAGCCTCCGCAGATATCATCGCCTGAATATAAGGTTGAAGCGACGAGAAACGCGGGTTATCGGGAGAGATGCTCCGCCACTGATCGACAGTGACCTCTCCTTTACAATGCACACTCCCGCAGCGACATGAGAATGACGAGCCGGGCAAGTCATCAGTTTGAAACACGGCGTAATCTAAGGTGATGGGCTGCCCGATCTCGATGTCACGCAGCGCAACCACTGTAGCAACTCCTCTAAACCCTGCGGAGGGTGAGCACGAGTGGTTGATTCGCTCGGCAATTCCCATGCGCTGCCTGTCGAGGCCGTGACCGAACCAGATATCCTTCGCGACTTGGAAATAGTAAACCTGCATATCCCTCGGAATGAGGCCGAGATGCTCCCTGTCCACAAATCCCCCTCCGTAGACTACGAGCACCTCCCCCTTCTCGATCGGTTGAGTTGCGATCACTCCCTGACCGCTACCTGGAGTATCTACAATGCACAGCTTACCGCTCACAAAATTGGCGCTAGAGTCACTATCGCTGGGAAGGCTGTAAATGGATTGCGGCCACATAGGTGAGAACTCAAAAGACTCCGGTTCATGATTAGCCAAAAGCATTCTCCAGTCAAACCTCTCGTCATTTCAACCCATTAGCCGCCTGACTTTTGGCTTCGTGTAGTTGTCATGAATTAACCCACTCACAACTTAGCCACCGAATCCGCGAAAAACTTTTCAGAGTTCGCGCTCCCCAGTCACGACACCTTGATATGGCCTTACTCTCGCTAGAGGGATACTATCGGTCGGCAGAAGCGGCCAAAGAGTGCTTAGCACCTCACTGTTAAGCCTATTAGACTTGAAGAGATTCAGTATGACTGAGACATCAATACGAGATAACCATCTCACTCAGAAGATATATGAAGTGGCTCGAGTGGCAGAAGCAGATGTCCAAGTCGTGTCTCCGAGCCACTTTTCTGCGGCTCCTGTACCGGGGATGGGTGTCGGGCTATTTGCTAACGTCGACCTCATGCCCGGAGATATTTGGTGGGCCAATGCATTAACTGACCAGCGTTTTGTCGAACGAGTTATACCTTGGCAGGAACATCAGAAGCGAGATCCGCAAGAACGAGAAGAGGACGAGATAAAGTGCTACGTCGAGGCGTCACTTAGAGCCCTCGTAATCTGCACTGAGCCTTTTTGTAGAGTTAATCACGGTAGCGCCGATAGAAGCGCGAATGCGGATACAGACAAATTAGGAAATTCGATTATCACGGTCCCGGTCCCGGCAGGACAAGAGATCCTCATTCCATACGAGTACGAAAGTGTTATTTCCCTGATTTGGAAGTTCCCCGAATTTGCCAACCAGCTACCCGAGACCATGCGAAATGACGAGAACTTTCTGTTCCTTAACGTTCTCGAAAGCCGCTTAGCGATGGAGTTCTTGAAACGCCTGTAACCTCACTGTCTAGCTGAATAAAATCGGAGCCTCAGAGGCGCACTCTACCACCCTCAGCTCGTTTGGCATGCCGTGCGATCCTGCGAGATTACTAGATTCCTGCATCTGTTTCGCGGACCTCCTCATCTTCCACCTAAGCGCGCGCATACCGTACCGACGCAATCTACGTTTGCACGATGCGTATTGATTAAAAGGGGGCCATGAATCTCAAGCTCAAAGCTACACTCGGAATCTCGACTGTGATTGTAGCCTCGGGATTCGTTATAACGTCGTTCTTTAACTCGAGCATCATGAACGGCTTCCGACAGCTGGAGGATGCTGAAGCGGCCAAGGACAGCGGGCGTGTTGTAGAGGCGATTCAAGCAGAGGTCGAGACGATCGGAGCTATAGCAGCAGATTGGGCAAAATGGGACGCTGCATACACCTTCGCTCAAACATCCAACCAAGAGTTTGTAGAGGAGAACCTCTCGTATGACTCGCTGAGCACAATTCAAACTGACTTCATCGCCATTCTTGATACTAACCTGCAGCCTCTCTTCGCTTCTGCAGTCAACCGCTCTGAGGAGCAGCTAGATGTACTGCCACCTGAGCTTGTTAAGCAGATCGCTTCGGCGAACCCCCTACCCAGACTACTCGAGCAACCTTCTGGGCAAGAAGGGGAAGGGGGCAAGGGATCCAATACGCTACAGGGCTTCATCGGCTACGATCAAAAAGTCTTCATGTTTGTGGCTGCCGCTATCACCAATAGTAGCGGACAAGGAAAGCCCATGGGAGTTATCTGTATGCTCCGCGAGGTTGGCGAAGAGACGGAAAAGCTTATTTCAGCACGAACTAAAGTTTCTACCAAGCTCTCAAACATAGCCCCTCGAGAGGCAACTGCACCTGCTGGTCAACTCGTCGACTATCGCACGGCATTTTCTGCGCCGAGCTTTACTAAAACTAGCGACAACATCTCGGGTCATGTCGTGGTGCGAGATATTACTGGAGGGTTGCTATTTGCCGTTGACCTCTCGATGCAGCGAGAAATCTATGCAAAAGGCCTCGCCGTTAAGAAATTTCTCACAGACACGCTTTTGGCTATGACAGCACTCACTGCGCTATTAGCAGTTGCCCTCATTCAGGGGCTCATAGTAGCGCCAGTAGCTCGACTTGGTAGAAGCTTACGACAGATATCCTTTGCAGAGGATTTTTCAGGAAGAGTTGAAGCCAGCCGCTCGGATGAGTTAGGGCAACTTGGTCTGGATATTAACCAGACTCTAGAGGCACTTCAGCACGCCATGCGACGAGCTGAACAGGCTCAGCACCAGGCAGAGAGCGCGAACAAAGCGAAATCCTCCTTCATCGCTAAGGTCAGTCACGAGCTTCGCACCCCTATTCACAGCATTACAGGAATGCTCCGCATACTGCTCAAAGAAGAGCGCTCAGGTGCCAAGCGTAACTATATCATGATGGCGCGCAACTCCGCCTACGGACTACTTGAAACGATCAATGAGATACTCGACTTCTCAAAGGTAGAAGCCGGCAAGCTCGTGCTAGAGAGGATAGAGTTCTCTCTTCATGATGTTATTCGAGAGTCAATGCAGACCGTCGGCCCACGTATCGAAGAACAAGGGTCGCTTGAAGCAGTTGTGCAGGTGCCACAAGGAGTACCGAGCCTACTCTATGGAGACCCTCTGCGACTTCGTCAGGTTTTAGTAAACCTATTAGGAAATGCCACTAAGTTTACGAAGCAAGGCCACATCGGTCTACAGATCGCTACTCTGGAGAGCACGGAATCGCGCATACTTCTCCAGCTCACAGTCTTTGATAGCGGAGTTGGCATACCAGCAGATCGTCTAGATCACATCTTTGAGCCTTTTGGACAGGCCGATGAATCGGTGTCCCGTATGTTTACAGGAACCGGGCTGGGGCTGACGATCGTTAAACAATTCGTAGAGGGTATGAACGGCTCTGTACGAGTGGAGAGCGAGCTCGGCGTTGGGTCCCGATTTGTTCTCACCATACCGTTTGATGTGCCGCAGGCGGCTACGCCGGTTGTATTCAAGCCCGTGCTCGCCTCACCGCGAGTCGCACTCATCGACGGCGACTCTTTGGTGGTAAAGCAATTTTCGCAAGAGCTCGGGGAGAATGGGTATCTACCAGAGACTTTTCGCTGTGATGAACCCAACACGCTCAATGGTCTCTCCCGCTCTCTTAACCAGTACGGCCTTATTCTCGTTACCAGCGAGGCAATGAAGCGTTCATGGGTCTTTGATCTCGTAGTGGAGCTACGAGGACGTGAATCCACTCCTGTCGTCTCAGTACTCTCTCCGTTTGAGATCTCCGTGCGAGAGCGCCTCTTGGCACTTGAGGTGCCGTTTGTAGTAACAAGGCCACTGTCGCTACTGGACATCCTCGGTGTCATAAGTGGTCAGATTTCCCTTAACAAAGAGGGCTGGGAAGATGCAGAGGATTGTTCACTTCAGTCGAAGCGACCACTGGAAGTATTGGTGGCAGACGACGCACAGACCAATCGAATCATCCTTACCGAGCTCCTACGCGAGGCAGGACACAACGTGGTGTGTGTCGAGAACGGCGTAGACATGGTAACCCGGATACGCGAATCTCTGGAAGGACTTCCCGGCTCGCATAGATTTGATATCGTTCTGACCGACGTGCAGATGCCGATGCTCGATGGTCTCAGAGCATCATCGCAAATTCGAGAGCTCGAGAAAGCCCTCGGCAGCTCGACGCATCTACCGATCGTTGCTGTCACTGCTCATGCGATGACCGACGAAACGAGTCGCATGCGTTCGTTTGGAGTGGACGATGTCGTCACGAAACCTCTCGATCCGCTGAGACTTGGGCAAGTCATGCAGAAGCTAACGGGACAACAAACGGCGGATACCGCGCACAGTCGACCCACAGGCGAAACCGCATCTGGCCCGACTGATATCCAGCTTGTGGAGCTCGGCCTGCGACTATGGACCAAAGTAGCAAAGCGAGATAGTTCAGTTGGTGAACTATTCGGCCTCTCTGAGGACCCACTCAGCCCTGAGGATTTCCAGCGCGTACTCGACATCGTTGACGTAGGCGAGCGAAGCGGGAATTCGGTCCGACGAACGTTGCTGATCTTTTCAGGCTTTCTTGAATGTTTCAGAGATAACATTAAGAAGTTGAGCGAGGCGAAGCAATCTAGGTCTGTGGAGGATTTGCAATTTGCTGCACATGCCCTGAAGGGACTCCTTTTAGACATCGGAGCTCGAACATCGGGCGCACTTGCCAGCACGATAGAGCAGCAGTGTAATGATGGCGATGGAGATTCAGCATTTGCTTCGGTGGGACAACTCAGCAAGCAGACACTACTAGTTGCACGATTGGTATCGCAGATATGCGAGATGGCTGCTGGTGAGGGCGCCACTCAACAGAGCACTCACGTCCTCGAGCGGGACGATGAGGGCGAGCATGCTGAACAGGAATAGCTCATCCACGTAATGACTTTAGGTAATAGCTTTTTCGGAGTTAGTGTGTGAAGAATATTTGGCGCCTATACAGCCTAGGGATAGCGAGTGCGTGGTTCATACACTCCGTCACAACATATGCCCAGCCACTAGATGTCGCCATTGAGACTCCGACGTCCGAGTCGCAAGCAACTGAAGAAGCGAGCGAACTGCCGGCATCGATCCAGCGGCTATTCGGAAAGGCCGTGCCATTTCCCGACCCGGACAACTCCGGCTTTGAGCTTTACGCACTTTCACTGCACGACGCCTATGCGAACACAACAGGCGGGGCGCAAAGAGGCGGTGGAGTTATCAGCTACATCGACCTCTCGCTGACTATTGATACCGAGAAAGCCAACTGGTGGAACGGCGGAAAAGTGGTTCTTGAAGGGATCGGGGTCTATGGAAGACAGCCCTCAAAACTCGTTGGGGACTATCAATATTCGAGCAGCATCGATGCTCCTCAGACTATGGAGCCTTATCAGCTTTACTACGAACATACCTTTCTAGACGGCACATTAAGTTGGCTTGCTGGAGTGCACGACTATTCACTTGACTTTGCCGTGGCGGACTACGGCTGGGACTTCATCCACAGTGCGTTCTGGACACCCTCAACACTGACCCAGATATGGTGGTCGTTTTATCCATGCACCGGTCTCGGAACGCGCGCCAAGCTACAGATGTCGGACTCTTTGTATCTACTCGCAGGTGCTTACGACGGCAATCCGACAGATCAATCCAACATTCGCAAGATTGATTGGGGGCTGAGCAAAAAGGACGGCGCGCACACACTCGTGGAGCTTGGACTTGCACAGAGCAACGAAGGTCAGCGGCCGTACAAGTTGGCCCTTGGGGGTTGGTACAACTCCGGCGAGTTTGACTCGGCAGACGGAGGCACCATGCGCGCTAACTCTGGAACGTACCTTGTTGGGCAAACTCTGCTTGTGCGGGAAGATGACACATACGAGAGGGGCTTGGGAGGATTCTTTCAAGTTGGACAGGCCGACAACACACGCAACTTCAACTCCTGGTACTTCGGTGCCGGATTACGCTACAAAGGAGTGTTCAACTCGAGGCCGGACGATGTACTTGGTCTAGCGTGGGGACGCGCACAGATCGGAAGCACCTACAGAGATGCGAACCCAGGAACGGATTCATTTGAGGGCAACGCCGAACTCACTTATCGTGCCTTAGTTAAACCCTGGCTTACGCTCCAACCCGCCGTACAACTTATTAGCAATCCAGGGGCAAACAGTTCCTATGACGACTCTGTGCTTCTCTACCTTCGAACAGAGATTCTCCTGTAATGGGCAGCGATCAATCGAACCAGCTAGTGGCCCCCGTCGCACGTTGAGTTACATCTCAGACATTACTCATAATCCACTTTGAAATCAGGGAACCGAGCGCTTCTGTAGCCCCCTCCTCAGGGAAACAGTGCGTAGCGCCGGGAACCATCTGAATAGCTGGATGTCCGGGGTGTACCTCTCGGTAACGCTCGCAGTACTTCATCTGCTCAGCCAGTTCGGCGGCGATTATCTGCACAGGACATGTCACACTCGCGAACTGGAGGTACGAGTCAGGAAACGATTTCGCGTCCTCGACCCAACGTTCCCCCAAGATAATTCGTCGCGACCAGTCGAGGTACGATATCTTGTGCTCGGCGTCGTACGTCTCCCAATCCTTAATCCGATCCATCGGACGACCGGTGGGATCAATCAATATGAGCCCCCTCACCGAATCTCCCGTAGCCGCGATCGCCACCGGGGAGCCTAGGCTGTGCCCAGCCAACACCAACTTCGAATATCCCTCCTTGGTGGCGTAGGCGAGAACATCCTGGGTATCGGAGACGTGCTCTCTAATAGTCGAGTTGTGAAACTTCCTCGCGCGCGGCTCGTCCCCGTATTGATTAAAGCGGATGACTGAGTACCCTTCCTCGTTCAGTAGCCTCGCAAGACGAATATGGATGTACTCATCCATATGACCCGTGACGCCGTGAACCAACACAACCATGGGACGGTTCTTGCTAGAAGACGGATGAAGGAATCCGTGAATCTCTGCATTGTCCGATGTGTTTATGACGAATGGTTGTTCCATGAAACCTCAAACTAAAATTTACCGACGCGCGGGTGAGAAGCATAGAAAACCCGGTATATACTCACCTCGCTTCCTGAGCTAAAGACTACAAGACTGTTCTTCACGAATGTACTGTCGTCCTCCTTCGCAGCACCATTCCCCGCCCTTTCAGCGCCAATCCAAAGACGAACACTACGGCTAAAAGCGAAAGATTCAGCAGCAGCAACAACAATGCGAGTAAAATCCCGGATGTGGACTCCCTCCATCGCTTCTGTAAAAGCAGCTGGATAAGAGCGGGATGCCCACGCACACAACGAGCATTACACTGGCCCACATCGTAGGCGTCTCAGCTACGATGCAATAGAATCGCGTTAAAATCCCCCTGTTTTGTGCAGTAGCGCATCAGACCTCTGAATAGAGCGAAAATTCAATCGATATTCCTAAGCCCCCCGCCAACCGCACCAGCTCTGCGGGAAATCGACCGGTCTGGACAGCCACATCTCGACGCTCTATGCCAAAGTCTAAACAGCCATCAATCCCTCGCAACGAAACCAACCCTGCACTGTCCTTTCGAGGAACTCTATCGCGTCTCGGATTTGCCCTTCGAGGTCTTTGAAGTCCGCGGCGCTTACTGTCACATTCACCCAGTTAAAGCTCTCACCACCACGAGCACGTGTTGCGTCCAGACCTAGGGCCCGAACATCATCAAGCTACCCACCATCCCGCTGTAGTCTAAGCACACAACTCATCAAATCCTCCTCTTGCCCCTAACGCTACAGGTACGGACGCGCGCTGTCTCAAGGACAATCAAACCGCTGTCACAAGCCGGAAGTTCTCCCCCTCGACAACAACGAACTGATCATTTCGTATCGGCAAAATATTCGCTCCTTCTTCAATCACCCGTTCGAAGGACATTCGAAACGCCGTCCAGTAAGAAGGCACATCAAAGTGTACAAGCGGAATGATATTAATAAGACCTAAGCCTTTCGTGGCGTCTACCTTTGGAGCTATGGATGGATCATCCATGCTCGCTATCAGGTCAATCCGCGGACCGATCACGAGTGATCCAGCACTGGACCCAACATAACTTCGGCCAGAAGCTATGTAAGAGGTAATGATCTCCTTAAATCCGACTCGTTGCATCTCCTGAAGCAAATAAAACGTGTTGCCCCCGTGTACATAGACACCTTCCGAGTCAGCGATGACAGATGCGGCTTCCGATGCCGACAGGCTGGAAAGATCTACTTCCTTTATAGTCGCACCAAGTGAGCGCAATGCCTTTTGCTCATCAGCAATCCAAGGCTTTTCCTCGTATGGAGCGGCCGCGGTTGTGATGCAAGCAAACTGCTTCCGAAAGAAGGGCGTGCCCATCTCCTTAGCGACGGCACTCAACACATGTGCTGCCTCAGCTGCTAAAATTACGGTCATATCTCGAAAAGCCTATTTTCTAGTTGACACCTCCGGAAGCGAAGCGCCCCGTTCCCCCGAAACTACTGGTAGCCAACGCCAAACTCAGCGACGCCCATTCACGGGCGTCCGCTGCGCTTCCTGGTTATCCACGATTCCATTCTGATACAGCTCTAGTCCCGCCGTTATTGCAACAGCAGCTTCCACGTCGTCCGCAAGTCGAATAGAGGATGATTCACTCCGGTCGAAATTGAATGAATCAATGTCCAGTCGGTCGAATTCGTAGAGCTTTCGACTCGCTACATCATACCAACTATTTTGGAAAACGTTCCTAGAATTATCGAGCCGAAAGTAGTTTTGCTGATGCAGATAGATATGCGAGCGATGAGGCTTCCCATGGTAGGTATTGAGAACCCACTCTTCACCGTCCATTGTGTAATCGTTGCGAAGTCGCACCTGGCCCTTCATTACCAGGTAATCGAGAAGAATCTCTTCCAACCTGTAACCGACTGAGTTTCACGTTACGCTGCGTCCTGTACCTTTGATGTCAGCTTCGACATACCTTTGTAACTGATTATCTCCGTCGTAAATCTGGCGAAACTTTCCTAAATACTCCGTAAAGTTTGCACAGTCGAGCTGGAGCTGATTCCATGTCATGAACGTGAACGCCTTCGGGACCATATACACGTTCTGCTTAATGAGCTTAAGCCAGCCCTGCTTGTGCACCTCGATCATCTTTTGGTGCTTCAACTTGAGGTCCACTGCCGGCTCATCACTGTAAAGGTAGAGGTTGTCCGTGTAGACAACCTGCACTCCTGTGTTCGATACGCAAATCTTTGAAATGATGTGCTCGTCCACAGCATAGAGCTCTTTCGGATGCTGAACGTTATTCAGCAGAGGCATCGACAGCGCAAAGTAGAAAATCCCCGGACTTCGCGGAAACTTGTTGACGTCGAAAAACTCGTTGATGCCAGGCTTCTTCATTAGGCTACTTCGAGTATACGGCGACTCTCAGCGGTACTCAATGAGGGTTGTCGTCGGGTTGGACAACATTTGGCTACTGAGACACTACGTTTGACCTACCTCCGGGAACTCCTCGCGGCATAGATCCGGAACGAGCCAAACGCACATGCTGCAATGGAGACAACTTGTATCCACATACCATGCACCATTAACGTTCTTCGGGTGTCTTTCAGCGTCAGGCATAAGAGCCGGCTCCTTTACCCATCGCTAAGAGACATTACTGGAGCGGGAAGAGACACCGGGCAAAGGCTTACCAGGCTTACCTGTTATCACATCGTTGTCGTTCGACGAGAACCTTCCCATAGTCTCCGCACCAAAGGCAGCGAAAGAGTCGAGAGGAAAAACCCCGTTGTTGGCACTAGCGCATCGAGTAAGGCCTTTGCCGAACCCAAAACACTGAATACCAAGACCATCGTCACATATGTGATAACCGTCAGTGATACTAGTCGAGTACCGCTTGTCTCCCACGCCTTATTGGCTTCGACTCGTCGGTTTCTTTCGGCTAACCGTCCTAGCTGAAACTCTACATCTACCAGCCGCGCCTCCAAGTTCGCAACGCGGTCATGGTCTGGTTTACAGATAGCTTCATTGATGGAATTCATATGCGCGATAGCCTATCGTCAACACTCGGGGTTGAACAAGCATATACGTTAATAGGCTGCCGACGTTTATGCTCTCGAAAGATGACTATACACCTAAACCCTTTCCCTCGTCGAACCACATGCGTGCGGAGAGAATGTCTGCGGCGTGACAAAAAGCTGCAAGCGGCCCAGCTTTACGAACGTTTGGATCGTATTCACTGTCTGATTCACCATGTATGTAGCGTAGTCCGTTCCGCTCCTCTGCAGAAAACTCAATTCCGTAAACATCCTTCAGCGTTTGATCGTAATAGCGGTCCTTATCAAAGTCTGCATCCAGTCCAGTCGTATACTTCCAAATTTTCTCGACGTCGTGAAAGTAGAGCACGATCACCGCGGCATCCAGAGTGAAGGAAAGAGGGCGAATCGCACTTAAAGCGCCGTAGTGTGCTTCTGCTATACGAAATACTTCCCCGAGATGATCTACGTAGCCGCCTTTCCACGCTTGGTGCTTTGTATTGGAACCGCGCGAACTCTCAATTAGCTCCAGATGCTCAGTATGAAATTGGAGAATTGCGTCACGTCGCTCGTCGGTCAACTCTTGAAGATATGTCAGGACGGGTTTCGTTTGCACTCGGGCCCCATCAATGGTGTGACCCTTCAGGTCAATGCTTGACGCATCTTTGATGACAAAATACTCAGTGTTAGGAATTCTAAACACCGCACCCTCAGCTACGGTCGGCCAGCCTGGGTATTGTGATGATGCGTTCTCATTAATCTCGCATCCACTAAACTGCAAGAACTTCCTCCAGAAAGGCGCATCGACCTGACCGGAATACGTCATTGAAATAGCGACCGAACCATCTCGTAATAATCGCGTGCAGACATGATCCGCACCATCTTGTTCGGAGCGATATCGGTTGATATCGAAGTATGCTTCACAAGCGTAAGGCCACTCATCAATGACCTGAACCTGTAGCTTTAGAAAGCCTGGCTCACGGGAGGAAACTCTCTTGCAGCAGAAACAGCTTGCGATAGGCTTTCAGGTAAAGCCCCAGCCCCTCGGCTACGCTGAGCGTCGGAAATCTCTTGGCCTGGCATGGACCATCTCCTTTTACAGACAAGCGCTTACTAGTCAGACCCGCTAGTATAATTTACCTGCCGACCCTAAGGAAGCGAGGCAAACCCCATCCCTGCTACGAAAGCGGATCTTGGGTTGCTCTTCGACTTTCGCGACATGGAAAAATCCTCAGTGTATCGCAGAGGATACACCTGCGGTTTTTCCACATCACGAAAATCGAATATCAACCCAACCTCCCCTTTCTCGCGACGGGTAGGTTTTGCCTCGATTCCCCAGGAAGCGAGGCAACCCCATCCCTGCTGCACAACCAATCAAGAGTTCAATACCACTACAGAAACTCACCAGGTCGCGTACCGTAGAACCCTCTGTTATGTGGCTCGGTTAGCCAAAAAAGCAACAATGAGCATCTTCGCTTATGATCCTCAATGCTTCCTCTATACTCTTCGTCAGTGGAGCTGGAGGATAGGAGTACCACTTGAGATCTGCACGTTGCCAGAATAGTTTCCACTGATTTTTACTCCGGACATACGTCATCTTTGCGAAAGGATGGTGCAGTATCTTGCTCTCATCATCCCACTGCGGACGTATTTCGAATAACTCTACCGAATGACCAACTATGCGATAGCCGAAATCTACCTTCGATCTGATGGTGGGATGCGGGCGACGAAGAGTCATAAACGCATCAATCGCCTTCTTAATTCTCTTTAGCTCAATCTCATTGAGTGACATATCTTTCTTTCCCCGTGGCGCACTAGCAGCAAGAAGCTCAACCTCCGCGCCTCACGCGACGGTATTATCATACCGTCCTTTTTGCCCTCATAAAGATCTCTCCGTTGGGCGATTCCTGAAAGCCCCACTTTCTGTAAGGCGACAAAGTCGCCGTCTATCCAACCATTCGTTCTAGCGCAAGCACCAGTTAAATACCTGCTAGCGACCCGCCGTCATACGCAATCGCCTGCCCTGTAATAAAACCTGCGTGATCTGAGGCCAGGAAGGCCGCGAGCTTACCAAGCTCATCCGGCCTCCCAAGTCGTCTCATCGGGATCTTCGCAAGCAGCTCCTCGGGATTTGGGCGCAACTCTTTTAACCTTTCGGTCGCAGTAAAAGTTGGCATTAGTGCGTTGATGGTAATCCCATTAACTCCTATTTCTTTGCTCACGGCGTTAACCAGCCCATGTATACCTGCTCGCAACGCACTTGATATGGTCAGATTTGCGATGGGCTCTTTAGCAGCAACAGACGTAATCATGAGTATACGTCCCCAGGCAGCCTTGGACATTTCAGGTAATGCCTCTTGAATAGATTCAACCAGGCTCATAAAAAGGGATTGATATGAGGACTCCCACTGCTCTGACGTTATATCTTTAAAAGTACCAGTTGGAGGACCACCCGCGTTGGTCACCAATATATCGAGGCCTCCAAGTTTCTCGATAGCTACTCTAGTGAGATTACGCGCTGCTCCTGTACGTGACAGATCGCAGACAATAAAATCTTCTGCGCCAATATCTTTAGCTGACAGCGCAAGCTTATCTGAGCTACGAGAGCTAATAATCACTCTAGCGCCCTCAGCGGCCAGCTCCTTCGCTACAGCTTTGCCTAAACCTTCAGACGATGCAAAGACAAGGGCTCGTTTTCCGCTAATGTTTAGATCCATGTACCAATCCCACTTACGCTATGACGTTGCGATTCGAAAAGCCACTCACTGACGCTTCAAAAGCTATGAGGTAGAGCAACAATGAACCAGCTGCAACAAGAGCGGCCTACTCGTACCTCAACGCATCCAACGTCTCAATCCTTGAAGCTCTCCACGCTGGTCCTACTCCAAATGCGACACCTACCACGAGAGCCACT
This sequence comes from Bdellovibrionota bacterium, assembly GCA_044337105.1. Lineage (GTDB taxonomy): Bacteria > Bdellovibrionota_C > UBA2361 > UBA2361 > OMII01 > OMII01. Next base: position 29,999 of record JBIIOE010000023.1, read on the forward strand.
AAAAACGCAGGCACCAAAATCCACACGGGCGCTCGCATGTCGAAGCTTGGAAAGAAGAAGTGCAGCCCGTAGGTAATGACAAGTGCTCCTCCAACGCCGAGGAAGCCGCTCAACATCGAGAGCGCCACCGCCTCCGCAACGAACTGCTGAAGGATATCGCGGCGGCGCGCACCGACTGCTCGGCGGATGCCGATCTCCTGCGTGCGCTCGACGACGGTTACCCACATGATATTCATGATGCCGATCCCTCCCACTACCATCGAGATAGCAGCGATGGCGCCGAGCACGTAGGTCAACATATCGAGGATAGTATTCATGCTCTCCATCATCGAGACCTGCGTGATGACGGTAAAATCCTCCTCTCCGTCCCGTCGCTCTTTGAGTATCTCGGTTATCTCGGCAACGGCATCGTCAACTCCGACACGCGACGAGGCCTTAGCACGGATGCCGAAAAGCTTGTCGTCGTTAAAGAGCCGCAGAGCCGCTTGGGTCGGAATAAAGCCGAGCTCGTCGAAGTTGAGTCCGAGCTTGTCGCCCATCTCGGCTAAAACCCCGACAACCCGAAATTCGCTCTCGTTCATCTTTACGGAGCGTCCGAGCGCGTTCTCATCACCAAAGAGATCCTGTGCGACGTTCTTTCCGAGAACAACAACTCGCCTTCCGTACTCATCCTCCTCTCGCGAGAAATAGCTACCGCGACCGACCGGTATATTGAGGATCTGGGGAAACTGCTCGTTGGTACCGAAGACGGTGATATTTGCGATAGCTTCCTCGAATCGAGTAGACACGGTCCCGAGCACGAGACCGGACACAGCTTCGAGATTGAATGCGCGCTTCTCGAGCGCCATGACGTCGCCGGTCGTCATCTTGCGCGTCGCAGCGCCAACCGGAGGTCCCATATGGGTCTTTTTGTCGGATTTTCCCGGCTGGATGACGATCAGATTACTCCCGAGACCCTCAAACTCCTGAAGCACGTAGTTCTTTGCGCCTTGCCCGAGCGAAACGAGCAAAACTATAGCTCCGACTCCGATCACCATACCAAGCACAGTGAGCACCGTTCGTAGCTTCTGCGACAGGAGCGCCTCTATCGACAATCGTACTGTTTCTTCAAGACGCATAGGTATCACTCCCGAGCGCGCCGTCGACCAAGACTAGCCGCCTCTTGGTTCGCTCTGCCACCGCCTTGTCGTGCGTAACCATGATGATCGTCACCCCTTCTCCGTTGAGTTGTTCAAAGATGGAGAGGATCTCTGCTCCACTTCGCGAATCGAGGTTACCGGTTGGTTCGTCCGCAAAGAGCACTTTAGGCTGGTTAACCATCGCACGAGCTATTGCAACCCTTTGGCGCTGTCCTCCTGAGAGCTCGTTCGGCAGATGGTTCATGCGATCACTCAATCCTACCCGCGCAAGGGCTTCCTTCGCTCTTTCGAGCTGCACTCGCTCCGGTATCGCCCGTTCATAACTTGCCGCATACACCAGTGGCATCATCACATTTCTCAACGCTGTTGCCCGTGGAAGGAGATGAAAGCTTTGAAAGATGAAGCCCATGAACCTGTTGCGTAGCTGCGCCCTATCGTCGTCCGAAAGCTGCTCTGTTGGTTGTGCCTGCAGCGTATAGCGGCCCGAGCTCGGGCTGTCGAGGAGCCCTAAGATGTACAGCAGCGTTGACTTTCCACTACCAGAAGCGCCGGTGATCGCGATGAACTCGCCAGACTGAATAGAGAGATTGAGATCCCGAATAGCTGTGATGCGCTCGTCACCGCGACGGAAGACCTTGGTAAGGTTCTCGATACGTATTAAGTCCATCTCTTCATACCCGTAGCGCTCACGTTCCAGAACGCTCGACGGTGAGCCCATCTTTAAGCTCTACTTTGTCTGACGGCATTGCGACGTCGTCCCCGTCACGCAAACCACTTATTACCTCGCTGATAGTGTAGCCGAATATTCCGACCTTGATCGGGGTCCTTCGGAGCGTACTGCCATCTATGCGAAAAACATATCGGTCATCCCCTCGACCGAGAATAGCCTTGGTAACCAAGGCCACTACATCCTGTTTTGTTTCCGTGATGATTTCGACATCAGCCGATGCGCCGGCAGGTAGCAACACACCTTCACTATCGACGTTCAGTTCAATCTCAGATGTTCTATCCTGTTCACGAACACTGCTGATAAAGGGCACCACTTTACGAACAACCGCGGAGAACGGCTCGCGTCGTACCGCTAGGATTTTGATTCGAGCGGGCATTCCGACGCGGACCTTGGGCAGATCGACCTCGTCGATCTCAACTCGTACGTATCTCGGTTCGACATCGATTATACGAAGAGGCGCTAACGGAATGACTGCTGTAATTTGCGAAAGCTGCCCAACCTCGAGATTGACCTCCGCGATTATACCATCGTACGGGGCTCGGATGAGGCTCTTTTCGTAGGCGGTGACCGCGGCGTCGTACGTGCCTTGCGCCTGGATGAGGTTGCTACGAGACATGGCATTGTCACGGCTCAATCGCTTAGAGCGTTCGAGCTCCTCTCGTGCCACCTCGAGCCGGGAACGCAGATCCTGATTCTCTACCTGCGCGAGAACCGCACCAGCTTTTACCTTATCACCGAGTTCGACGTTCAACTCCTGAACGCGACCAACAGTACCAAAGGCGAGTTCTGCTATCTTCTCTGCTCGCACCGTCCCTGAGGTTACCCCCGAAACGGACGCTTCAATCGGCGAGCGAGTTGCCTTTACCACCTGAACCGATGGCTTTTTACCACAGCCGATCAAAGCACTGGAGACTGCTGTAGTCATCAACAGCGTTGCGCACAGGATATGATTTTTCATGGACGGGATAGAACGGAGCCGCCCCCCATACCACGCGCGGCAGGGGGCCGGCTGTCGAATTATAGGCACTTCTTCACTGCGGCAAGCGCTGCGCCGTAATCAGGCTCCTCTGCTACCTCAGTAACATAGTCAACGTGAGTGATCGTACCCTGCTTGTCAGCTACGAACACGGCACGGGCGAGAAGCGCGAGATCAGGAAGCTCTACTCCGAAGGCCTTTCCGAAAGATCGGTGCTTGTAGTCGCTGAGAGGAACAACATTCGAGACCCCCTCTGCTCCACACCATCTCTTTTGAGCGAACGGAAGGTCTCGGCTCACAACGGCGATAACCACGTCATCAGAGAGCGACGCAGCCTCTTGGTTGAAGCGCTTAGTCTCTACCGCGCACACCGGCGTATCCAAGCTCGGTACAGACACAAGCACGAGAACCTTGCCGGCGTACTTTGCATTGCTCACGTCGGACATATCGAGTCCAGTAAGCGTGAACTGAGGAAGCTGCGCCCCTTCCTCTAGACATCGACCCTCGACCTTGAGCGGGTTACCCTTCATGGTGATTACTTCATTACTTTTGGCCATCTTTTCATCTCCTTACATTAGAGAGTTTAACTAAATCGGTTCATCTTCGATGACCGTTGTACTATGCGAAATGAGCACTCACAACCACAGGCCAACTCCTTATCGAAACTGCCAGACCTGCGCTTTGAGGGCCACTCCAACAATATCAACACCCTACACAAACGAGGGTTTAAAATAGCGTCGACAAGCTCTGCTTCGGCATCTTACCTAATGAAGGTTTCGATTCATTTATCTAACGGTTTTAACCCCCAGATCCGACAACCACATAAAGCTCACAGTCTTTACAGGCTTCGGATTTCGCAGCAGAAGAACATTTTCCGCAGCCTGTTAAGGGAAAATACGGAGGGTAGCCGACGTGATACAGTACAAAGGACCGGATAACGCTCCCACATCTCGCACGAGCGCTTCGGAGACGCGTGCGTCAGAGAACCCAGCGTATGGCCCAGCGCAGGCGGCAGCTCCTGAGCAGCAGCTTGACCTTCAAGGTCTCCAGGTGTCTGAGTCATCTGCCCTGACGGCCCTATTCAACGAAGCGCTCGCACCCTGCCTGATGACGCCTGAGACAGTTGCTAAGAGAGGCGCCCGCACTTATGACACGGGAGTGCGCATAACAATCGAAGTACTATTCGTATCGGCATAGGAAACAGGCATGGTCGAGAGCAAAGACCCAAACCTATGCAGGATAACCCTTATGGGTCCAGCGGGACGGAGCGAGAGAACACAACTCGTTCGTCTGAAGCTTGGCAAGAAAGCTGAATGGCGCAAGCTCATCGTCGAATTGAAGATAGGTTCAGAGAGGTGGCCAGATTGGGATAGCGCCAATTTGTGTCTGACTGCGATGCAGGACCTCATCAAGATCAATGACGGATTCCTGACAGACGAAGTGGTACACGCGCTGCATACACACCTCGATGTGGTGTCGTACGAAATAGTACAACCTCCGCGATAGAGAATCGGAGAACCCGCGCTTGATCGGAAGGATTGCAGCCATGCTTTCCAAGCTATGCCCTCAGCCGGAAAAACATCCCTTGCTCAACGTCTTTCCGCAGAGAACTATGCGAGTTATGTCCAGCATGCGGCGAAAGCTCAAAAACCTCTTCAAGTTCGCGACAACCGGCCGCGGGCACGACTCGTCACCTACACAACTATCTGCGGCGAGCTTTCGAACCGTAGTCTCTGGTACCGGCAAGGTGTCGTATGACACGGTGCTCGAACTCGTGGCGCAAACCACGCCGGAGTCTTTCAAGGAGCTGGTGGGATATCCTTTTCTCTTGGGCTGGGGAGTTCGCGAGGGAGAGGTTGTTCCGAAAGAGAACTTCTCTCGTTCGTCGAAGAGACGCTCCACGATGCTTTTCAAACCGCGCCGTCTCCTCGAAGAGATGCAAGAGATGGATACTATCCGCAAGATTGTGTACGCCCTGGTCTCCTCCGCCGGCTCGAGTCAGGGAGAGTTCCGTGAACATACGATTGGCGGTAGCGCCGAGAACGACATCACTTTGCCCGACTTCGCAGTATCCACGAGCCACGCACGAATATCATACCGCAAGGACCGCTATGTGCTATTCGATTTAAAGTCCACTAACGGCACATTTGTAAACGGATCAAAGGTCGAAGAGGATGGCAGGATCTTGGAGGATGGAGATGTCATCGCCTTTGGTCGATATGAGTTCATCTTCGCGTACCCGGACTCACTCCACCGCCATTTAAAGCGACGCCTTCAAAAACAGTGATCCGCCAGCGTTCCAGAGCTGCACGCGCACGAAACCTCTCGAAGCTGAGAGTATCTCCGCACAGCTTACATCGCTAGTAGAGCCAACATCCCCAGAATACCCAGCCCTACCACGATCGTGAAAGGCAGCCCCACACGGAAGAAATCGGCAGCACGATATCCACCGGCACCCGTTACCAGCAGATTACTGCGACTGCTCGTCGGCAACATAAACGCCAACGAACTCCCGAAAGTGACCGCCAAAACAAGGAGATGCGGAGACGTCCCATAACGATACCCGAGGGCCACCGCTATAGGTCCGAGAAAGATGACAGCTACCGAGCTGTCGATCATCTGACTCACGATGCTAGCGCAGATCATAAACAGCGCGGCCATCCCCAGAGGCGGAATCGTTTGGGAAAGGTGCCCGAGTATGGGCATCACTGAATCAACGGCTATCATCCGCTCCACTGCAAGTCCGAGTGGGATCATCATCGCGAGCAGAAACACCACCCGCCAATCAATCTCTCGATAAACCTGCTCCATGCTAACCGCACCCGAAAAGATGACGACACATGCCGAGATGAAAGCAGCCTCGTGCACCGGCATTCCAGTGAAGAGCGGGATAAACATGAGCATGAAAAGCGCTAAAATTGAGAAGAAGGATTTAATCGAGAGCGGAGAAGCCTTGCGATGCTCAGAGAGCAACAAGAAATCGGGGTCTTTAGCCAAAACCGGCATACTCTTGAGTGGCCCCTGCACCAAAAGAGCATCGCCGTATAATAGCGGTAGCGACGACGACAAGGAGAGATGCGGCTTGCCGTCGCGCCACAATGCAAGCACCTGACAATCGTACTTCTCTCGAAAATGAAGATCCGCAAGGGTCCTTCCGATGAACTCTGACCGGGGGGTGAGCACCAGCTCGACCATTCCGACCTCTTCGGACTCCAACTCGGAGGGTTCGGCCTCTGCTTCAAAGGTGAGGCTACTGAGTGTTTCCTTAGTACGCGCTTCGGCTACCGATCCACTGACCAGATACCTCTCCCCCTCGCGTAGAACGTGATCAGCTGTCAGCCTCGACGGGCCGGATTCGCCGTTCGGGAGTAGGACAGGCACATCGAGCCATTCGATTGAATTCGTAGGAGTAATCAAACCGAGAATGGAGAGCTTGGTCTCATGTGCAAGACGATGTAGTGGGGCACCGCTCCAACCACCGGGCTGAATAGCTATCGAGTAGAGATTGTTCTTGAGTACTTCTCGAGCTCCATCGATCTCCTCTAAATCGATATCGATGAGGGGGGAATCTTCGTAAAAGCGCACGGCGATACATCCAAGTACGGTGTCTCCCTTATGGACTACCGAATCGAGGAACCATGACGGCGGATGAGTCTCCCACGGGTGTGCCTCCACGGGACGCTCAACAGCAAGAGGAATGATACCGGTGGACCTCAGGATTTCACGTAACAACAACAGGCGGGTCTCGGTGTGAACCTCTCGAATGCCGAACCTCACGATCTCGGCGGAGTTTTCGATGCTCGAAACGACATCCTCAGTGGGCTCTTCGATACGCAAACCCTGAAGGGCCTGAATCTCGCTGAAACGGTCCGGGCTCCCGCGCACCAAGAGCACATCTCGCTCGTGAATACGTTCTCCTGCCTTAGGAGAAAGAACCTTTCGCCCACCTCGAATTATCGTCACAACGACCCCTCCAACGAAAGAGCCGAAGCGAAGCTCAGACAAAGAACGTCCGTCACACGAAGCATGCTCCGGCACACGCACACAGAACAAACGTTCCTGCAAGCGATAGAGAGCGCGAAGGTCACCAATACGACGCGTACGTCGCTGCGTCTTACGTACCGGTAAGAGGGTATACCCATACAGCGCCATGAAGAGAACGCCGAGCACGAGCGCCACGAGCGCATAAGGAGTGAAGTGAAAAAACGATATGGGTCCGATGCCACTTCGCATCAGGATCTCCGCTGCTAGAATATTGGGCGGCGTGCCGATGAGAGTCATCATTCCCCCGATGCTCACCGAGAATGCCAAGGGGATAAAGAGCCGTGAAGGAGGAATGTCAGTTTCATGCGACAACACAGCAACCGCTGGCATCAGCAAGGCAGCTGCTGATACGTTGTTCATGAACCCGGACAGTAGTGCCGAGATTATCATGACTACCGCTATTGCGCGGCGTTCATGGGAGCCAGCATACTTTTGAATCCAGCGAGCCGCGGCATCGCTCACCCCCGTCATTCGAAGTGCCGTGACCACGAAGAGTGTGCACACCATCACGACCACAACAGGCGAAGAGAAACCTGCGAAGGCCTCCCCGGTGGAGACGTATCCGCCGAGTATGAGCAACAGCAGCACACCCATTGCGGTCACGTCGACAGGCAACCGCTCGGTAACAAACACGATGACCATCGCCACAACTACGACAACGAGCCCTACTGCATGCGGGGCCAAACCGAGCATCTCGGGGATCATCTGGCAGCTATCCTCCCTGAATACGACTGTAGAGATCGTCGAAGATGGTGTCACGAGCTTCTATAACTAACCGCCCGTTAGCCCCAAGATGGCGTAATATCTTGAATACGGTCTCGTTCATACCTGCGGCTCCGACCTGGTCGGTAATGGCATCCACCGACAAAGGCTCGCTCGAGCTTGCCAAACATCGCTCAACCTCGGCTTGCAGCGCGAGAACTGACGCGGCAGCCTTCTTCCCAGCTTCTACACCAGGCTGGTGGTACGCATTGACGTTAATCAACGAAGCATACAATCCAACGGCGCGCTCGAAGAGCGCGATGAGCATTCCTACATAGAACTCACTTACTTCAGGGATAGTGACCGTGAGGCTCTCTCTATCTTTTTCGTACAAAGCTTGGCGTGTACCGAGGTAGAAGCCCGCTAGATAATCACCAGCTCGACAACCTCGTTCGACTTCGATCTGATCTGGACGGAGATCCGCAAGGGCCTGAGATCCTCTGGTGCGCGGAGACGCATCCCTTAAGACCTCGATGAAAACCGCAAAAAAGTTGTTCAGTCCGTCACGTAGTTGCTGTACGTATGCATGTTGATCGGTGGAACCTTTATTTCCGTATACTGCGATCCCTTGGTTCACCACGTCCCCTGCACTGTCGTGCTCCTTGCCGAGGCTCTCCATCACAAGTTGTTGCAGATATCGACTGAACAGCTCCAAGCGGTCCTTATAGGGCAATACCACCATATCCTTGGAACCCTTACCGCATCCGCAGTGATACCATGCAAGCGCCATCAAAGCGGCAGGGTTACGCGTTGTCACAGGGTCACGGGTCAGCTCATCCATCGCGGCGGCTCCTTCGATCATGGCATCGACGTCGAAACCTTGAAGCGCCAAAGGAAGAAGGCCAACTGTGCTGAATTCACTCGTGCGGCCGCCTATCCAATCCCACATAGGAAATCGAGCAAGCCACCCTTCGGCGACAGCGGTCCTGTCCAACTCACTATCAACGCCCGTCACAGCAACGAAATGTCCGCGAAAATCCAGCCCTGCAGCTTCAAACGCCGCTTTCGCTATCAGCTGACCGTTACGAGTCTCTTTGGTTCCACCCGATTTCGAGATTACGACTACGAGCGTCGCATCCAAACTGGGCAGCCTATAGAGTACGTTTGCCATCCCGTCCGGATCGGTATTGTCGAAGAACGATATACCCATCGGATCATGTGCTGAGGCCAACGCCTGATTAGCAAACTGAGGACCGAGAGCTGACCCTCCGATACCGACAACGAGCACATGTGTAAAGCGCGCTCCCTTAGGCGAACAGGTAGCTCCTGTGTGCACGGCAAGAGCGAATTTCTTTATCTTCTCCACAGTGGAAACGATCTCAGCACGGATCTGTGGGGTAGGCGCTCGGTCCGGGCTACGGAGCCAATAGTGACCAACCATGCGTCCCTCATCTGGATTAGCGATCGCTCCTTGCTCTAATTGAGCCATCGCTTGCTGCGCTGCGTTCATCGCCGGCGCCATTCGTTCGAGATACGCTTGGTCGTAGTTAACTCGACTCGTATCTAGCGCGAAGCCACTTGCGGGATCGAACATTAGACGCTGCTTGAAACGGTCCCACAAAGCCAGATCGGTCATACGAAATCCTCCTATCTCCCGTAACAATGTTCGGGCTAGTACCAGCCTTGCCTGGTTATGCCTCACTCACTGGACAGACCCTACGACAGAACAGATGCGCGCTAAAGTGTCCAGTCTTTTCGATATCCTACCGACCGCCAGAGAAGTCAACGAGTCTTCAAGGTGACGAGATTCCCCTAGTCCCTTTTGCTAACAACCTGATGGTTCACATGCTTATGCTGGATTGTCTTGATACTACTTATCCTTATC
>JBIIOE010000204.1:0-3276 GCA_044337105.1 Bdellovibrionota bacterium
TTTGCCGCGCTTCCTCTAGGAAGACGATCACGAATCTCAATCGTAGTGATGACGAACTCGAGCGCTGTTCGGTAGACGTCTAGTTTTTCATAGTCGAGCATACGGCTCTATTTCGGGCGGGAGCGGAAAAAGTTGCTTTTTCGGGTACGTTCACGTTTACGTGCACGAGCACGTTCACGTGGTTATTTCAAAAGTGAGACTATGGGGTAGGTTTGCCGCGCTTCCCTAGGAAGGCAAGGCACCCACTCACCAATTCGATGCTCAATTCCTTACTTTCCTTTCTTTTAATGTGAGGCATCTCGCCCGCTGGTAAGGCGAGCCCCTCCTTTTACGAGCAGTTCGGACAACTGTCCAACCTGGCGGGCCCGAATAGCCGTTGAGAAGATCTCATCTGCGCGTTTTAATACCGCGGCAGTCAGGACGGCATCCTTGACCGTCTCAACCCCGGGAGCAATACGCACATAGGGGATGGATTGGTATCCATTGGCCAGTGGCTGCTCATTGTCGTTGCGCTGCCGCTCATAGACTGCGAGGCGAGTGGTGTTGAATCCGAAGCTTGTTCCAAGAACGAGGTCCAGTCCGACCTCACCGGCAAGTAGTGTTACAAGGATAGAGTACGCCTTAGCTATCCTCTCTTTGCCAGTGCGGTCCATCGGTCTGTCATCCCACGTGTGTGGGGACACGCCTTGCAACTCCCTATAATCGTTCAAGAGTGAGTATCTGAGTCCAACGCTCACTAGACCACCGAAGCCGCTCGATTCGCGTGCGAGAGCCTCATAGTCGGGATGTTCTGCCAAGAGTGGATGTTGCGGACGATCTATGAAACCGACTGTTTTGGCTGCATGGTCATCCAATCTCCGCGATATGAGGCCGGTATTTCTTGAATGACGAGCCAATCTGCGTTCAATCGCATCACGATCGACACTGAAATCAATCCTTCGCGCCATCTGCTCAGAGGGCATAAAGCCTCGACGACTACGAATATATTCGAGGTCGAAATTGGCTGATTGCCCGGATATGGTGACCACCGCTGCGCTGGTTAGGTCCTGTCCATCCTCCCCGTACTTTATAAGGCTTTCGATGTTTACCACGCGAACGAAGTGAGGCAGCTTGTCGAGCTTACACTGCTTCCATAGCGCCTGAGGGCCCAGGGTCGTGCTGTCTATCACCAGATACATGAGGCGCTCGTCTGCGCGATATGCATCGGATGCCTCATTTTCCCAATCGTGATCACTGAGAGCCTCGAGGACTCGCGATACCTCGGTAACCCGCATCCCGTATGAATTAGCAAGCGGCTCGAGGAAAACGGCACACGGCAGCTCTTTCTTGATCGCACCAATAAGAGCATCCGTATCATAAGATGGTATTTTTTGTTGATTGAGGTTGGTTCTTTGACAGAAGGCGAATATGGAAGCCCCTACTTCTACGTAGAGATCGCTCGCTGAGAGGACCGTCAGTTTGTCCTGAGGCGTTCTCCCACGTGGTTTTCTGTTGAGATCCTCTGCGATGAGCAGAAATACGGCCTCCATCGCAGCTAGCCCGTTCGGAAAGAGCATTGACGAGGCATTCTCCTTAGAAATCGTGTCACGAAAGAATACCCTATGAGCTTTACGTTCAACACTCCATACGACCGTATTTTGGTAACGTTGGTAGTCAGTCTTGAAGGGCTCGGAATGTTGCGCGAGTCCTCGCTGGGGCTTGAGGCTTTCACCATAGCTTGGGCAGCACCAGTTGCCGTGCTCCTCGAGCGCAGCGAGCTCCCTCGCTAACTCTCGATACCGTCGCCAACTCTCTCGGAGCGCCCCTTGATGGTCGTCTTTCTCATCGGACAATGAAAACAAGAGGGGGGCTTCTTCGATATCTCTCAACTGTTGGCCAATCTCGACAAGTCGCGCAAAGACTGGACGTATCGCGGCTGTCTCATCTTTGGACGGCCCCTCCTTGTCGTGCCGCATCGAGCTGTATACCTCGTAGATGAGTCCGGCGTCATGAGAGGAAAGTAGGTGACTCGACTCAGTCCGGTATAGGCTTGGCACTATGCTGTTGTAATCGGCTACAAACTGTGACCGATGCTCGTCGGATTCAAACCCCTTGGCATACGCCTGCCAGGCTTGAGAAGAGCGGATCTCCAGCGGGTCATTTACTTCGTCTCTCCGGAATGAGCTCTCACGGTAGGCGGAGCCTCGAAGCGCTATCTTCGCTACGCGTAGCTTGAGGCGATTGATACGAAGCTTGAGCTCCGCTACGTCAGTCGAAAACTCACGAACAAACTCAGCGTGCTGGCTGGCGGTAAAGTTCTCCGGTTCCCCCGCTTCAAACGAGAAATAAGGTGTGGCCACTCCGCCCGCTTCGGCAGAACCGAGGTGTTTTGGCGCAGCGATCTTTAAAAGGGTCGCTTGGACGTCAGCAAGGGTTGGCAAGCCCGATTCAAGGGCGATCGACGCAGGCAGTCTGACTCCATCTTCTGTGAGCCCTTCGAGCTCTGAGCTAGAGCTCTGAGTTTGGTTCGTGTTGAGCGGAGCGGTACGAGGATACGCTGCTGGGTGGCGTAATAGTTCCTGTTTAATGTCGATACTCACACTTGCACCGGTTAACCTAGTATCCCCTTGATTATGGTCATGTCGAGGTGATGTGTGCTTTTGGGCGATATGCTACGAACGTGTCTCGGTTTGCACACGGTCTCTGAAAGAAGAAAGCATGAATGTAGTCAGTTAGGTCTCTACTCTGGGTTTGACTAGCTTCTACAAATGGGAGAATAAGGAAATGCTCGAAACTGGAACAAATAATCCCTTCCCTACTGCTGCTAGATTGTAATTTTGAAATCGAACACCTGTCATAGCTGTTATGATATCACTCTGTTCATGAGTGACCTTTGAACGGTAGGTACCTCTGCAGACTTATCCATAGGGGAAGCCGAGCGGAGCCCGTAAGGGTGGAGCTCGGGCTCGGCTTCCCCTGTGGATAAGTCGGATAGCGCGGGTGGCGATTGGGTATTTTGAGACTAAGCGGCGAGTCTTTCTGAAAGATACTCCTCTGGAGTTTGATACCCCAGGCATTTGAGCGGACGTCGCCCCAAGCGTGTTTCAATATCAGCCAGCGTGTGTTTGGATACCTCAGCGAAATCTGTTCCCTTTGGGAGGTACCATCGTAGGTCGCGATTGGGGTTCTCCACGCTTCCCTTTTGCCAGGAGGAATACGGGTCGCAGTAGTAGATCTGCAAACCAGGATAGAGGAGACTGTAACGGGAAGTGTGTATGGCGCGAGAGCGTCTGAGCA
>JBIIOE010000122.1:0-10638 GCA_044337105.1 Bdellovibrionota bacterium
AAGTCAGCTTCGATGAGCTCGGAGACGCCACCAACAGCGGTGCTGAAGGCAGCTTTGTCGAACGCCTCGGATTCCTTTCCGCGAACGATCCATCCACGCGATCCACCGACAGCTTTCGAAGGTAGGTTGTCTGAGTAAGTTGTCACGAGAAGCTCGAACGGTTTTCCCGAGAGAGCCTCTTCACGAGCTTTGACTGCTTTCTCCCGCACGGCAGCCATTTTCTTGGGGTCGCTTTCTTTGGGGTAGAGGAGCTTTATAGAACGTGCCCTTATCTGCTCTGGAGATGAGAACTTCGAGGCGTTATCAGCATAGTACACCTCGATGTCTTGAGCTTGGACATTAACGTCTTTCTCGAAATCCTTGGGTGCTAGCACGATGTAATCGTACGCAACTCGCGCGGGGAGTTCGTAGTCAGTCGCATTAGTTTCATAAAATTTCTGAAGTTCTTGTTCGGAGGGGGTAGGTACTTCCGAGATGAGGAGATTCGAATCATAGCTCGCAGTCACGAACGAGTACTTTGCCTCCTGTTGAATGTAGCGCTGCGTGACGTCTTTGGCGCTCACGTAGGCCGTATCTTGCAGTAGCCCGACCAGGGCGACGCGCGCGAGATCCTGTGCTACCTGTCCCTCGAACTGACGAGCGGACATTCCCATACCTTGCAACATACCGCGGTAAGCTTCTGGGCTGAAGGTCGAGCCCTTGTCACCCTGGTTGAAGACCCTGGTCAAGATGTACTTACGTATTTCGGCATCGCCGGCAGTCAGGCCCAGTTCGTGAGCTTGCTGCTGAAGGAGTTCAGAGTCGACCAGGTTGTCGACGGCTTGTTGTCGTGTGTTGACGTTGAAGCTGGCCAGGAGTTGTTGGTAGTTGTCGCCGAACATTTGGCGATATTGGTTCTCTATCCTGCGTTGAGCCATACCGAGGTCGTCGAAGTCGAACTTCTTGTCGTTGACAACTACGGCGTTGCGCTGGTCCATCGCGCCCCCTTGCAGGATGTCGAGGCCAACACCGCTCAAGGCGAAGCAGAGCGCCACAAACAAGAATACCCATGCGATTGACTGTTTGTACTTGTGGATGAGTTGAATCATATGTCCTCTCCTGGAGACATCTCTGTATTAAAGACTTTTCAAACCTGGGCAGGGGGCTCGCATGCGATCCATGCTACCTGTTCACGAATCGCTTGGAGCACATCTCGACAATCCTTGGCCATCGATGGGGTGGTAATAACGCAGACCACCGCGCGATCTCCCTCGAGAGTTCTAACCGTACCTACGCCATCGTACAACTCAAAGTATGTCTGAAGTAGGACTATCTGGCTGCGGGGAACCTCGAGGTAATAGGCTACCGTATCAGGATCGAGTTGAACTCCGGCGTTGGTAAGTGGATCGCTCATCAAATTTACGTATTTTTTCTGGTTTCAGCTTCACGCCGGATGAGCTCGTTTACCTTTTTGGGATTTGCTGTTCCCCCCGTGACCTTCATCACCTGGCCGACGAAGAACCCGTGCAGACGCTCGTTACCCCCCAAATAATTGGCAAGCTGCGTCGGATTGCTATCGAACTCTTTGCGGATGATCGCCAGGATTTCGTCGTCGTTGCTGAGCTGTTTCAGCCCCTTCTCGCCAACGATGGTCGGTGCATCCTTACCAGTTGCGAACATCTCTTCGAAAACGGACTTCGCCATCTTTCCCGAGATCTCCTCGTTTTCGACCATGTCGATCAGCTTGCCCAAAGCATCCGCTTTGACAGGAGAGTTCTCTATCTCGATGCCAGCCTCGTTCAGCGCTCCGAAGAGCTCAGAGGTGACCCAGTTGCACGCAGTTTTGGCGTTGCTGCACGATGAGAGAACCTCTCGGAAAAACTCCACGTAAGGACGCTCGGCTGTAAGTACTGTGGCGTCGTACAGGGTGAGTCCGAATTCCGAGACGAGCTCCTGTGCCCACTGAGCCGGAAGCTTGGGGAGTTTCTCTCGTACTTCGCGAACCCAACTCTCCTCGACAACGACGGGAGGGAGGTCTGGATCAGGGAAATAACGGTAGTCCGCACTTTCTTCCTTCGAGCGCATGGGCCGAGTGGTGCCGTTGCCGCTATCGAAGAGCAGGGTCTGTTGCATAACCTCTTGCCCAGCCTTCAGGATAGAGGTTTGGCGGGCGATCTCGTACTCGAGGGCGCGCTCCACGAACTTGAACGAATTCAAGTTTTTGATCTCAGTCCGGGTTCCGAACTTCATCTGTCCGACGGGCCGCAATGATATGTTGGCATCGCAGCGGAAGCTGCCTTCTTCCATGTTCCCGTCGCTGACATCGAGGTAGCGGACAAGCTGCCGAATAGCCTTGAGGTATGCGGCCGCTTCGGCGGGTGAGTGGATTTCAGGCTCTGAGACGATCTCGAGAAGTGGCACCCCCGCACGGTTCAGATCTACGAGAGATGCAGAGGTGCGGCTATCGTGGAGGTTCTTACCCGCGTCCTCTTCCATGTGAATGCGCTTGAGGCCGACGGTGCGTTTGGTTTCCCCCATGTAGAAGTCGACGTGTCCGCGTTCGCAGATAGGCTCGTCGAACTGAGATATCTGATACCCTTTAGGGAGATCCGGATAAAAGTAGTGCTTGCGCGCGAAGCGATTAAAGCGCCGGATCTCGCAGTTTGTAGCGAGCCCAAGCATTATCGCACATTCCACCGCTTTTTTGTTGGCGACGGGAAGCGCTCCCGGCAGCCCCAGGGTAACCGGGTCGATGTATTCGTTCGGTTCCCCTCCATACGCAGCGGATGCGCAGCAGAACATCTTCGACTTAGTCGAGAGCTGGACGTGAACTTCAAGGCCTATGACGGTTTCGAATTCCATAGAATCTCTTCTCCTCGGGAGGTGTGCTTCGAATGTTCCTGTTTACCCTGCCATCTCAGGGCGACGTGTGTGCCAGTCGGTTGCGCCTTCGTAGGCTGAGCCGACACAGAATAGCGTCTCCTCGTCCCACGGCTTTCCGATCAATTGGAGTCCAATTGGGAGGCCCTTTCCGTCGAATCCGCACGGAATGCTCATGCCGGGCAATCCAGCGAGATTGACCGGTATGGTGAAGATGTCGTTGAGGTACATCTGCATCGGATCGTCGACCTTCTCCGCAATTTTGAACGCGGTCGTCGGAGCTGTTGGAGCAACGATGAGGTCGCAGTGCTGTGCAAACGCATCGTGGAAATCCTTGGCGATGAGTGTGCGAACTTTTTGGGCCTTGAGGTAGTAGGCATCGTAATACCCCGTCGAGAGCACATAGGTTCCAACGAGGATACGTCGCTGCACCTCACGACCGAAGCCTTCGCTACGTGACTTCGAGTACAGGTCTTTGAGGTCCAAGGAGCCCTGCGCTCGGTGTCCGTACCGAATGCCATCATAGCGCGCGAGGTTAGACGAAGCTTCCGCAGGCGCGAGGATGTAGTACACAGACACCGCAGCCTCAGTGTGAGGAAGCGATATCTCGACCGGGATTGCGCCGAGACCTTCGAGCACCGAGATGGCTTTTCGAAGAGCGTCGTTGACCTCTGAATTGAGCCCTGCAACGAAGTACTCCTTTGGGATGCCGATGCGAAGTCCCTTGATACTGGTGCCGAGAGTCTTCTCGAAATCAGGAACCTCTTTGTCGACGGATGTTGCGTCGTTCACGTCGACTCCGCACAGAGCTTTGGTGACAAGTGCACAATCGCGCACGTTGCCCGCAAATGCCCCGACCTGATCGAGCGATGATGCGTACGCGATTACGCCAAAACGACTCACGCGACCGTACGTTGGCTTGAGGCCCACGATGCCGCAGAACGAAGCGGGCTGTCGAATCGATCCTCCTGTGTCTGTGCCGAGCGTGGCTGGACAGATCTTGGCGGCGACAGCAGCGGCGGAGCCACCACTTGATCCACCTGGAACGTACTCAGGATTCCACGGGTTGCGTACCGGGCCAAACGCCGAGTTTTCGTTCGACGAACCCATCGCGAATTCGTCCATGTTTAGTTTGCCGATCGAGATAGCGCCTGCTGCCTTGAGTCGTCGCACGACCGTGGCGTCGTAGGGTGCCTTGAAGTTCTTCAGGATGTTGCTACCTGCCGTGGTAAAGGTTCCCTTCGTGCAGATCACGTCTTTGATAGCGAGGGGAACGCCGAGTAAGTCGGAGCGTTTTCCTTGAGCAAGAAGACTATCAACGGTTTCGGCTTCGCGCAGGGCAGACTCGGGAGAGAGCTGTGTGAAGCAGTTGAGTGCATTGAATCGATCCGCTTTGTCGATACACGCCTTCGTGAGCTCGACGCAGGAGAACTTCTTGGTATCGAGTCCGGCACGGATCTCGGAGATGGAGAGGGAAGCGAGGTCTGACATACGAGTACTACTCCACGATAAGAGGAACGCGGATAAAGCGGCCTGAATGATCGGGCACGTTGTCCAGGAGCGCTTCCGCCGGTAACATCTCCTGCGCCGAAATGGTCGTGGTGCCTAACGCGGTAGCGTCCGGCACGCTTCCGCTTGGCTGAACGGCATCCTCACGAAGAACATTGATCGCTCCGTGAACATGGCTCATCGGTTCTACACCTGAAGTGTCGATGTCGTTGAGTCGTTCTACGTAGCCGATGATCGAGTTGACGTGCCCGGTAACGACCGGCGTGAAGTTCGGGTCGAGCTCGAGGCGGGCGAGGCTTGCCAGCTTTTTGATGTCGTCTTCTGAAGCCATAAGAAGTCTAATATCCTCAAGTGGTTATTCAGGAGACAGGGTACTACGGGTAATCAACAAAATAAAGCCCGCAATAGAAGAGGCGCAGGTATGCTGGAACCTGTTAATCTGGGACTTGAGCAAGTAGCTGGTAGGGGCTGGTGAGCAATAGCTGACAGAGCGCAGGAGGGGGCGTACGTGACTAAAAAGACACATCCTTATGACTATGATCTGATCGTGATCGGGTGTGGACCAGCCGGACAACGGGCAGCGGTGCAGGCGGCGAAGATCCGCAAGCGGGTCGCCATTATCGATCGTCGAGAGGTCGTAGGAGGGGTATGTGTCAACACGGGCACCATACCGAGCAAATCCTTTAAAGAGGCGGTGCTCTTCCTTTCCGGGTTTCGCCAACGCAATATTTACGGGGCTGGATATCGTGTCAAAACCGATATTCAGATGTCGGATCTCACTTTTCGGTGCAATCGGACGATGCAGATGGAGATCGATGTCATCAAGCATCAGCTGCAACGGAATCACATCGACACGTTGCACGGGCACGCCACCTTCATAGATCCTCATACGGTTGAGATCGCTTCCCATGCCGGAGGCATTCGAAAGAGCGCCGAGAAATTCGTAATCGCGGTTGGGGCGAGACCCTTTCGGCCGAGCAATATAGAGTTCAACGGGCGCACCATCTTTGACAGCGACGACGTCTTGAACCTCAAAGAGCTTCCTCGAGAGATGCTCGTTGTGGGCGGAGGCGTCATCGGCACCGAATACGGGTCGATGTTTGCGGCTTTGGGTGTGCAGATAACGATCGTGGATCAGCGCAAGCGATTGCTTGGATTCGTGGACGAGGAGCTCATCGAGAATTTCCATTATCAGATGCGCAGTATGGGTGTGCGTCTGCGTCTCGGTGAAGAGGTGGAGAGCTGTACCACCCGTGAGGACAATCAGGTCGTGACGGTCCTGAAGAGTGGAAAGATCATCGTTTCTGATTGTGTTCTGTATTCCGCAGGGCGTGTGAGCGCCACGAGCGATCTCGGGCTTGAAAAGGTCGGACTCGCGGCGGATGAGAGGGGAAAGCTCTCCGTAAATGAGCACTTTCAAACACCGATCCCGCATGTGTACGCCGCTGGTGATGTAATCGGATTCCCGGCGCTGGCTTCGACCTCCGCACGGCAGGGTCGGTTAGCCTCGTGTCATGCGTTCGGTATCAAGGAAGAGAGCTCTACTGATGTCCCACTCCCCTTCGGGATCTATGCCATTCCAGAGATCTCGTACGTGGGAAAAAACGAAGAGGAGCTCACGAATCAAGGGGTGCCATACGAGACCGGGATAGCCCGCTATCGAGAGATAGCACGAGGACAGCTGCTCGGTGACGAGAACGGCATGCTCAAGGTGCTCTTTCATAGAACCACCGGAGAGATTCTCGGCGTTCACATCATCGGCGAGTATGCCACCGAGCTTATTCACATCGGCCAGGCGGTGATGGCGCTCAAAGGAGGGCTCGCGTACATGCGAGATGCAGTTTTCAATTATCCTACCCTAGCGGAGTGTTACAAAGTTGCAGCGCTCGACGGCTACAATAAACTACGAGCGTAGCCCGGGAGCTGTAAAAGCCTCATTATAACGATTGAAAAGGCCGCAACTTCGGCCATACTGACGTCTCTATGAGTACCGACGAACCGTCACGAACACTTTCAGTTCTGAGCCGAGCATTGACGCACGTGATTCGTGGAGATCTCTCCGTCATCACTAATGACCTGACGTACCTGGCAGGAATCGTTCCTCCGGGAGAGGTCGAGCGGGCAAAGACACGCTGCGCGAATATAGCACAATTCTTGGGAAAGCTCTCAGTTCTGCAGAACGGCAGTGCGCTGCAGGAGTGTAGCCTGGCGGAATTCGCGAGGAGTTGCCTCGAATCCGAGGTCGCAGATGCCGTTAGAGAGCAAGGATTGAACCGAGTAGTGCGGTGCGACCTGCAGCAGGCACGCTTCGTGTTCGCTACCGTTGCTGGTTTGATAGCCCCACAGGGCGTAGCGGGTGTATCGAGAGGTGCTGTAGACATCGAGGCGGATGTCTGCACGATTGTACGCACGCAGGCTCGTATTGATGAGCCCGTCAGGTGCTACAGTACGCTCTCGGATTTCGCGTCTGGTGCGCGCGGAGAGCGCGCTGTAGTCGATGCTGCTCTATGCGACCTCGTTCTTCAGACGCACGGCTGGAGTGCAAGGGCGACCGTGACGGATGTTGCTGTCGAGATCTCTGTGGTTGTCTCACTGGGGGACGGAGACGGATAGTAAGATTAAGAGCGCGTAACAAAAATATCCTCGTCGCGAGGCCAAGCGAAAGGTCGAGGGGCAAGGATGCAGGCTCAAAAGGCGCGGAGACGTGCCCTCTGTGGGACGTTGAGCACATTGTGAGCCGAAGACGCAGCCCCGCGAGCTTGCAGCTGGCCGCAGCAGAGGAGATTTTTGTTACGCGATCTAATTCACTTTCTGCAAGCAGTTGACCCGCGGTAGCTACTCTAATCACGGCCACCAGAAACCTCCGGAAAGCGAGTATGCGAGGGTCGACATTGTTAGTCTGCAGCTCCGCGTCAGGGTTTCAAGGGGTCAAGCAGAGTTTGGAAGGGTGAGCTAAGTTGTCAAAAACCGCGCGTTACATGCACCCCTGCCATCCAGTCACCGAGAAAGCGGGTCTAAAAGCCATCAGGCGACGGTTGCACGCGGCCCAACTACTCTGACGGAACTCGAGTCGACCGACTTCGGCGAGCTCGCCAAACTCACGACGATAGTCGCTCTCTTGTTCCTCGGCAGGAGGAGCGATTTTTGCGCGTTCACCCCGTCGCCTACAGGAGTATCTACACTACTATTAAAACCGACAGATACCGACAGCATGGCGTGGGATTTGCTTAGCGCTAGAATTTCTGGATAATCCAAGAGGGACAATTAACGAGTCAATTTATGAGAAAAGACGGCGAGGAGACGCCAGAAGCTGAAGAAATAGTTGAGCTAATAGAGCAGCTTCCGCTATCTGACGACTACTCAGAGTTAGAGTAATCGTAAGGGTTAGAAAGCTTTGCGGAGATCGTGCGATAAGATTTAGGAACGGAGAAGTAGAGAGGGTGGAATTAGTTAGTCATGAACAACTGCCTCAGCAGCATGGAGGCCTATAATGAAACTAGAAGCCGTTAAACCTGGATACCTCGCGTATCTTCGCGGAGAAGCTCTTGACGACCTCAACATGTCATTTAATCCCAACGGTCAAGCTACTTACGCATTCGGTGAGGCGCTTAGCAACCTGATTAATTCACAGCTTGCATCTGACACAGCCGGTGACGCACTTGCTGTATTTATCGACCAACTGCCGTACGAGGGTACCTTTGGCTATCGTGATGCCTTAATCGGCTTGCATGTATTGACCGAAACGCTCAAGGCTCTTGTAGCCCTGAATGAGGAGCATAAAGTTTTTAGTGGATCTGTTTCCGACGATCCGGACCGTCTTGACGATTCAACCGATAAGGCGATACGGCATGGTGCGATTGAGCACGATCAGTATTATCGCGCCGACGAACTCAACCGAGTTGCTAGAGAGGGCGCTAAGGGCTTTCTGGATGAGATTCCAGACGCTGACATCGCTGGTAATACGGGAGAGGCCACGGAGCAGGTGATCGCCGAAAGTGCTCTGGATAAAATAGTAGCGCCCACAAAAGTTGAGCTAACGCTTCGCGATGCGCACGAAGTGCCTGCTGATGCCCACATTAGCCGTGTGGCCAATGAGGAGGTACCGAGGAGCGAACCGGCGACCTCTGACGCGCAACCAGAGAGCTCAGTGCCTCAGCAAGTCGGAATTGATCGGCCAGCCGTTGCCGTCGAACATGATTCCCCTTCGTCAGTAGTAGACGGCGCCTCTGTTGGTGGAGACAGCGAAAAAAATGAGGGGCATAATGTTTTTAGTGGACCTGTTTCCGACGCTCCGGACCGTCTTGACGATTCAACCGATGAGGAGATACGTGGCGGTACGATTAAGCACGATCAGTATTCTAGCGCCGACGAACTCAACCAAGTTGCTAGAGAGGCCACGGAGCAGGTGATCGCCGAAAGTGCTCTGGATAAAATAGAAGCGCCCACAAGAGTTGAGCTAACGCTTTGCAATGCGCACGAAGTGCCTGCTGATGCCCACATTAGCCGTGTGGCCAATGAGGAGGTACCGAGGAACGAACCGGCGACCTCCGACGCGCAACCAGAGAGCTCAGTGCCTCAGCAAGTCGGAATTGATCGGCCAGCCGTTACCGTCGAACATGATTCCCCTTCGTCAGTAGTAGGCGGCGCCTCTGTTGGTGGAGACAGCGAAAAAATAGGAGGGGTTTGGGACGGTGGTTCAGGACCACGCGTAAGCGAGGCTTCCTCGCCCGCTGAGACTCCCGCAATGCAGCTTTTCGGAGAGGAACCAATTCGTGTGACGATTGACGCCCCTGATTACAGGCGGAGGCCTCCCGCTGATGTCTTTAGGCAAGCAACGGCTTGGCTTCGCAAGTATCTCGTCGCTGTTGCGTGTGGCTCCTTGCGGGAGGGGAGTTATCCCAGAATCGCTCCGCTGTTCGTTCAGAAGGGGGACCCTAAGTTTACTCTAACCCAGCAGATGGTCCAAAGGGTTATTCTTGAAATCGAGGAAGAGTTTCGCAAGCTTCGCTTTTCAGGTGGTTCAGATAGGCCAGACGCAGATTCTATTATGAGAACGTTGCTGGACGGGAACGGCGGACCGAGGAGCATGGGAGACGCTATGAGAAGTCTACTCGACCTCATGAGTCGCTCAAGGCAAGAGTCGGAGGATTCGCCCTTCAACACCGATCAGCTAGCATGGCAGGAGGACAAGGATCCTGACAGTTGGAAGGGCTGATAAAGGGATTGTGGAAGCTGGGCTCACGAGGTGAATGGGATTCGCTTGGAATAAGAGATGAATCCAAGTTGGAGGGGGCAAGAGTTGATCCGGAAAAAATCACGGATCTAATCCAACTCAAGATCCTCCTTCAACCAAGATCTCCCCATTCCAAAGTTTCTGCAGGAATTGAGATACTGATAGTACAGTTACACCTTGCTCATTGGTGAGGCTTTCCCCCGCGTAGATGACGTAACCACCAAGTAACTTTCTCTTGGCTATCAGGTCTCTGATGGCTGAGCCATATTCTCGACGCCAGGTGGACGAGGCTTTTATGTCAAATCCGATGGCACAGTCGCCCCTCGTCCATACAAAATCGATCTCCTGCTTCGATGCGGATCTCCAATATGATAGTTCGCCACCTAAGTTCATATAACTAATGGCAGCGCGAAGCTCATGTAAGATATATGTTGCACGGGCGCAAAATGATCGGCACCCAAAATCAGAAAGTTCGGCAGGGTAAAATCAAAATGTTCGGCAGTTGATTGGCAGAAAGTTCGGCACCTCTAAAATGCCGCCCCAGAATGGAGGGACTAGGCATGAAGAAACGAAAGAGAGAGGGGGTGCTGAATATGCAGAGAGTAAGGGAGGTACTAAGGTTAGTAGCGGAGGGGCATAACCAGAGCGAGATAGCGGCGGCGAGCGGAGCCTCGAGAGCTGCGGTACAAGACTACCTGAGGCGAGCTGAGGCGCATAATGTCACGTACGAGGACGCAAAGGGGCTCACAGACGAAGCCTTGATGGAGCGGCTAGGTAAGCAAAAGCCGGGGCGGCACGCTACTACCGTGACCTCAGAACCAGACTTTGCCAAGCTCGATACGGAGCTTGAGCGTAAAGGGATGACCCTTGCCCTCTTATGGCAAGAATGGTGTCACGACCACCCAGGATCGTGTCCGTCCTCCCAACGACAGGTGTTCGCGCCGCAGTCCTGTATGAGAGAAGCCTCCCGTAACGTTTAACTAGGGACGGAGGACGAGATGAGAGAAGACTGGGACGAGCTAATCAAGCAGCAAGAG
>JBIIOE010000123.1:0-10612 GCA_044337105.1 Bdellovibrionota bacterium
TACGGGTCTAGTGGGCGCCAAAGGTCATGCTTGTGAACGCACCCGAGGCAGCATTCTCCAAAGCTGGGCGGCTGTGCTGACAAGAAGTTGCTGAAGCCAGTTGCGCCATGCTTTCCAAGTTGTGCCGCCATACTCCGTGATTTTCAGGTTGTGGTCACGTGAGCGTTTGCGGGCGCGAGTTCTGCTCCTAAAAAAAAGCATATGGAGGCCTGTGGCTAGAGGACTATAGCCACCCACATCACAGCGTGCCCCGAGGTCCTATTATATCACTAGTTTTCTAGTTCTCGTAAAGTAAGCTAGGGTAAGGTGCTCCCTGCGGATGCGCTTGGCCCCTCTAGTGAAGTTCAAGCGGGTCTGTATTACGCTCGTGAGGCGTTGAGAAAGCGCAGCAGCTCATCCATGCTTTCGAAGGAGAAATCCCGGAATACGTGATACCTGCCCGTCCGTGAGTTCGTTTCAAGTATGTGCAAGGTGTATTCGTCGCGCCCTTTTGCCGTTAGGCCCGAGTCTCGGGTGGTGCGAACGCCCCAATAGGTAAAGCGCGGATCGAGCTCGTATCGATCGCCAATCACACAAGCGAGGCAATCGATTATGTCGGCCACCTGCGCTCCGTATCCGTAGTCATCCTCGACGATGAGTACGAGATATCGCGGAGAGTCTTGGACTGTGAGTCGGTGTATCTGCAAGCCTACGTTGCTCCTGGTGTACTGAGCGATGAATAGAAATCGCTCGTCGACCACGGGATTGCCTGCCGTTGCAATTGGGGTTTTTTCCACGTTGATGAGAGCTTGGGTTGGCTTGTCCCCGCACTCGGCGAGTGGGTCGAGATCGACCTGATCGGGAAGATCCACCCTTTGGTAGGTCTTTGCGCGCATGTGTCGCAACATTACTCGTAGAGCGTTGAGTATCTCGATATGCTTTAAAGCCCCCTCTGGTGAGATTTTAGACAACGCAGTTTCGACTCGCGAAATAAAGGGCTCACATTCCTCATCGTATCTGGCGAACTCCGGTACGGTGTAGTCGACCAGGAGGTTGTAGTTGGAACCCTGCTCACAGATCTCTACCAGGGCTAATAAAGACGCCCTATCGCGTATGGAGCCGAGCGCGCACGAGGCGTTAACCAACAGTTCATCGTTCCCGCTCAGGCCAGCACGGGCGATGGCAGGAATCGCGCGTACTGCTTGACCGTCGAGGTTTCCAAGAGTAGCTAGTGCGGCGGCGGCCAGGCCGACGTTTCCCAATGAAAGGACGGCCACAAGCGAAGTAGTGAGATCTATGTCCTGTGGACCTCTGATGCGCATCATGATCTCGTGAAGCTCTTGCTCGCATTGCGCGTAAGCCTCTGTCGTAGCCGCCTTCTTGAGCGCAGCTATCTCCAGTAGGAGTCGTGATTCGAGGTTGTTTGCGTCATACGCAGGAGCTGGAGAGCTCGATCCAAATAGCGTCATAGCGCGACAGATTACGAAAGCCGTATTCATCCGTCAAAGGAGGTTGATGGGCAGCGTGTTTCACTGCCGCATACAGCTAATCATGATCGTACTATTTCCGACTCAAACCGAGAGCCCTTCTCCCGCACGCATGGCAGGAGCTTCGACAATAGCTTGGCTTTTGCATGAGAAAGTACTTCCTGTCATCATGTGGGACCTCATTAAAATGAGTTGGACGTAAGGATGAAGATCTTTCAGACAGGACCAAAGGGTCCCCAAATGGCCCTGCTACGCAATCTCTCCGACGATTTGCGCTTTCTTGACGGGCGCACAGAGCGTTATGAATCGGCCTCCGTGCGAGTCGAAGCCGGGCGGAATTCGGTGACCGTCAGGATAGGTGAACAAGAGAGACATACCCTCACGTATCATGCGAGAGATAACACATGGACGGTCTCCTTTTATCCGCGGGACCAGTGGCTCGACGCAGGTATCAAAACTCTCGACGCGAGTGCGCTTGCGAGACGGTCGTTTGTCGTGGCTGTTCTGTACAGCTTGCGAGCCTGTAAGCAGATCGGTGGCATGCCCATGATTTCGCCCGACGAAGAGGCGCGGCTCTTGGCTCGTTAGCCTGAGCGGCCACTGACCCACAGACTGTCTTTGATGTAGAAACGCAGGGGCAGCTCAGCACCATCCGTTATACCGATCCTTCCCGACGTTGCTATCGCCTGTGGGGCGATCCGGCGATACGGCTCTATCCAGAGACGCGAAGAGGTCGCGAAGTGTTCTCCGCCGTAAGTTCGCGATATCCCCAGCGCCTGACATAAGCGCCCAGGTCCCCTTGCTAGGTCTCGGAGGGGAATTCGAGTTCGGGCACGTCCAGCGGAGCGTCGTCGCTGCATTGCAGGGAGCCCCTCGAGAGGTTCCACAGCGCGCAGAAGTACGCCGGTCCCTACCCCTTGCGGGTCCCCTACTACGTTCATGCACAGATACATCCCGTAGATGATGTAGACGTAGCAGTGGCCACCAGCGGCGAACATCACCTCGTTTCGGGCCGTCTTACCTCGTGCTGCGTGGCAGGCTGGGTCGTTGCTCCCGAGGTAGGCTTCGACCTCGACGATCATCCCTGACGTAAGAGTTCCCCGCGAGAGCGTCACTAAGCGTGTGCCGAGGAGTGAACGCGCGAGAGACACGGTGTCTGTCCTTGTGTAAAAATCCTTTCCGCAGCGCTGCGGTCTTTTTTCGGCGTTTGATGCTACTCCGGAGAGCTCGTCAATTGAATTCATAGCTCGATCAGAATGAGGGTCAGGGTAGAGCTGTTAAGCTCCACTATTTCAATCCTTTCACACTTCGAGTAGCTCCTCAATATGCCCACCTTCCACGCCTTGTCTGCTATCCTTTCGTGGTGTTTACTCAGTGGCGCGTATGGCTTCATCCGTCCACACAAAAGTTCTCTCGCGACTCCTGTTCGTAGCGATGTGTATCGTTCCTATTGTGGTCGCTCTGAACCGATTCGTTGCGCGCGACGAGGGTTTCTACCTGTATGGTGCGCGACTCATTACCGAGGGATATCTCCCGTATCGGGATTTTTTTCTTCCTCAGACGCCAGGTGCGGCTCTCTTCTATGGCGGCTTGTTCATGGTGGTTGGGATTGGCTGGGTGCAGGCGCGGGTATGCGCAGCCCTGCTTACGGCCATGGCAGGGGTACTGCTGTATTTCTACGCCTCAAAGCGCTACGGGCAAAAGGTAGGCGCACTCTACGGTGTCGTTTTTCTGGTCAGTGTAGGTGTGCAGGTGTGGCTACCTACGGCGCAGGCAGGCGCCTTGGGGGTGGTTTTTCTTATAGCCTCGCTGGTTGCGCACATTTCATACGGGCGTAGTTTTTGTGCTGGGGTGCTTTTCTCGTGCGCGGTTGCGACGCGGCTGACCCTGCTTCCAGCGGGTGTCGTGTTCCTCCTTGTGACTCCCCAAGGACAAGAGTTTTGGCGCTGGCGTCACATCCGACATTTTCTCGTGGGTGTGGCATTAGGGGCTCTGCCGTGGGTGGCGCTTGCGTTAATTGATCCGGAAAATGCCTGGCACCACAACATTACCTACCATCAACAGCGCTCCATCTTGAGCGATCTTCAAACGGCTCAGAACCGGTGGGTAGTTCTTAAGACCGTCCTTGGATTACGGCTCGGTGCGGGGACTGGCGGGTTTCAATTGCCGATCCTGTTTTACTCCAGCATTATTGCGCTCTTTGTGCAGATCAAGCAGCGCGAACGGTTAGATCCCCTGTTGTTCGTGGCGCTCCTACTTTTCGTTGTGCATCTACTACCGGAGCCCACCTACCTTCAGTATTTCTCGAGCTTGAGCATTCTGATGCTTCCTGCGGTGGCTCACCTGTGGAGTGAAACGATACAGGAGATCGCTGCGCGCTTGCCTAATCTAGTGTTTGTGGGGCGTGTTGCAGTCATGGCACTCGTAGCCGCCTTTTCCCTGTGTGGGGCGCGCGATCTGCTACGTTTCGTGAGTACAGGCGAAGGCGTAATCGGCGTAGGCCACGTGAATCGTAATTCGTGGACGCTACGTTCTGTGAGTGAGGTCGCTCGAGTTGTAGATGAAGGCGCTGCGGAGGGGGGCGCCGTGATTGTAACGTGGCCAGGATACCTCGTCACAAGTCGCCGACACGTCGTGGCTGGTTTGGAGAATCACTTCGGACCACAGTGGGCGAAAACGGCAGGTATGGAGCCCGTTCTCCAAGATCGAAGGCGAATACGCTCGTGGGCGCGAGCGGTCGAGGTCTTTAAGGAGGGGGCTGCTCCCACGGCGGTGCTCTTTACCGGCGAAGGACGCTCGACCGACGAGGAGCGCGACATACAAATTGCCGGGGGGCGCTTGGTGTGGCGTCGTGGAGGTGTGAAGGTCTATCAGAAGCCGACAGGGGGTTAGCGATGAAGGTCAGAGGGGTAATCGGAGCGCTTGTTGCGTGTGGGCTTGTAGCGGCTGGATGGTTTGGCTTTCGGCAGTACGTGGCATCGCGGAGGCCGAGCATCGTACTCGTTATCATCGATACGCTGCGTGCGGATAAGCTAGGCATCTACGGCTCCCCTGCCCCTGCGTCCGCTGAGTTCGACGAGCTCGCGCGTCAGGGGATAGTTTTCGAGAGGGCGATATCGCAAGCGAGTTGGACACGCTCTTCGGTGGCTTCATTTCTGACTGGTCTCTATCCACGGAGAGCGGGTGTAGTCAAAGAGAAGTGGGATCCCCTTCCAAGTGACCGTCTCCAATTGGCGGAGATCCTCTCTGATGCCGGCTATGAAACCGTAGGATTGACGGCTAATCCCCAACTCAACAAGGACTTTGGGTTTCACGAGGGCTTCGGTACCTACGTAGAGAGTCGTATTCTGTTCCCCTGGATGCCCAAGCAAGAGGGTAAAGTAAAGGCACAACCGATCCGCCCTGCCACAGATATCTTGACCGAGGCTCGCCGGTTGGTCGAGGCGAAGCGAGCGGGTGGCAAGCCGATCTATCTGCAGGTGCTCTTGATGGATGTCCATGCACACCACCGGATCTCAGTAGACGAGGTCGACACCGACCTCAAGACCTTTCCTGAGCCGTCTTATCTCCAGGCGGTCCGAAACGCCACGCGCCCGCTAGCCGCTTTCATGAAAGAGGTCGATCAACTTCTGAGTGGGAACGTAGTGTTCGCCGTCGTGAGCGATCATGGAGAGGGGCTGAGCGATCACCCCTCGATCGAGAATGCCCGGGGCCATGGAAACATCCTCTATCGCTCGCAGATTCACGTACCGCTAATCCTCCTAGAAGGCTCAGAGGCTGGGCGTTTCGGTGCAAAGCGGGTGTCGTACGTGACCGAGCTCGTGGATCTGGTCCCGACTCTCCTTGAGCGCGTGGACATCCCAGCCCCCAACGGCATCGATGGTGCATCGAGGATCGCGGCGTGTCAGGGGAAAGCCTCCGACGGATCCGGAATGGCATTCTCGGAAACTCAATGGCGTCCGAGGGTGTCGAAGGTCGCCGTCACAGATGGCGAGTTCCTCTATGTCGAGGCTTCAGACTCGTGGGGCGGTACTGCGCCACAGGAGCTTCAGCCGTTCTCCGGAGTGCAAGATGGAGCTCTCACGAATCTCGCCGAGCGTCGTGCCGGCGACGTTTCACGTTTTCAAGAAGCGCTTGCTGCCGCCATCGGACGATAAGGCTGACCTGGTGTCGTTCGCTGTGTTGGAGCTAGAGGGAGGTATCACGCTCTAGCGCACTAACACACTGACCGACCGGTACAGAGGTGAGGATTGCCAGCGCGGCGAAGAACTAGAAGTACGAAACGTGAGTGGGATCACCAAATATAGCGATAGTAGCTGAAGCGTTCGGCGGCCTCGTTGGCGATTATGTACGGGAATCCAGGAGGGTGGGGTGTTGGAGCTGACCGAGTGTTCATCGTATCCGATGATAGCGGTAAACTAACTCCGGGGCACCATGGATTAGCGGCGAAAAGTGCGTGTGTTTTTACCGCGTTTCCGCAAGTCCGCCACCCTCCCCTCTATTTTCCGTTTCATGATAGAAATCATGGTATTTTGCTTAGCTGGAGCATTATGCCCCCGAGAACCTATTGTGAGGGCACTCTTTTTTGGGGACACTAGACCAAACCCCTGGCTGTTGCGAAAGCGGAGCTTGGGGAGCTCTCCGATTTTCTTGAAGTGGTAAATCCTCGCAGTATCGAAATTGACATGTACGGATTCAAATGTACGGATTGATCCATCAAGCGATGAAGGACCTGGTCTGCACCGAGCGTGGCGAGGACGCATGGCGCGCTGTGTGCGCCGCAGCGCAGGTCGAATCCGCCGAATTTGAACCACTAGAGCCCTACGATGATGCCATTTCTTACCGCCTCGTAGCAGCCGCCTCGGAGCATCTCGGACTGTCGACGCACGAAGTCCTTCGCCGTTTTGGCGACCATTGGATTACCTTCACCGCCGAATATGGATACGGCGAGATCATGAAGATGTTCGGTCACGATATGCGCAGCTGCTTACGAAACCTCAATCGTATGCACGGGCATATGGGGGCGCTGATGACACAGCTCAAGCCCCCACGCTTCAATGTCGTAGAGAATTCAGACCAGCACATTACAGTTCATTATTACTCCTCCCGTGAGGGCCTCGGACCTATGGTAGTCGGGCTCCTTGAGGGATTGGCCCGGAAATTTCAAGAAGAGGTCACCATCGAGCATGTAGTCAAGGGTGCTCGCTCGGATCACGACGAATTCGAAGTTGTCTTTCTGTGAAGTATGGCTGCGGTTTTCGACCAGCGTACACTCGACGCCCTGCACCCCTTCTCTTTCGTCACTGAACGCAGCGGAGTCATAACCGCCATAGGGCGCTCGTTGGTTAAGGTTTGTATGCATGCGCGCTGCGATCGGCGCGTCGGAGATGTGTTCCTTTTAGAGCAACCCACACTGGGCCTCTCGGGTGATGCGCCGAGCGATCTCATCGGGGAGTTGGTCGTTCTCTCGCCGCAGAGCGGTTCTGGCCTCAAACTGCGGGGCCAAGTGGTCCCTCTTGATCTCGACACGGGGACATTTCTCTTCGCGCTCACACCGATCCTCACTGACGTGTCGCAGGTTAGCTCTCTGGGGCTCGAGTTCTCCGATTTCCCTGTCGCCGATCCCGTGTTCGACTTTCTTCTCTTCATTCAGGCACAACGAATTGCGCGGCAGAGGCTCGAGATTGCCAACGAGAAACTCGCGTGGGAGCACAGAGTTTCGAAGCTGCTCTACGAACTAACCTTGCGAACGTACGATCTCGACGATGCTGAGCAAGCGTACTCTGTTGTAATTACGGCGGTATGCGAGGCCTTGCAGTGGGATATCGGCCACGTATTCGTTTCTACGGGTGGAGAGCAGCCTGTCTTGCGGTCGGCAACGGCCTGGTATCTGAGCGACGTCTCTCGTTACAGCAGATTTCGAGAGGGCACTGAGTTGATGCACTTTCGCCGAGGTGAGGGACCTCCCGGACGCGCATGGGAGCGAGCATCTGTCGTTTGGATTACCAATGTGAGGGGAGATCTGATGTGTCCACGCCGGGAATTCTTTCCCGAGAGTTCTGCTATTACGGGTGTGGCCGTCCCAGTCATGGTGGAAGGGGATGGAGTGGCAGTACTCGAATTTTTCACCGAGCGCCCACCTATCAACCAGGAGAATATGGCCCGATTCTTCGAGCTGCTGGGGTTTCAATTGGCCAACGTCATCTCGCGACAACGTGTCGCGAGGCGCGAAAAGGAGCAGCTCGCGGCTTTAGTCACCGCCTCGAAGATGGCGGCGCTCGGTGAGATAGCTGCCGGCGTTGCGCACGAGATCAACAATCCAGTGTCGAGCATTTCGCTCACCTCGCACCTGATGAGCACCCTATCGAAGACCGGTGGGCTCGACCCCGAAGCGATCCAGGCTCATACATCACGTATCAAGGCTGGCGTTCAGCGGATCGCCACGATCGTCTCTGAATTG
Source organism: Bdellovibrionota bacterium (assembly GCA_044337105.1). Lineage (GTDB taxonomy): Bacteria > Bdellovibrionota_C > UBA2361 > UBA2361 > OMII01 > OMII01. The sequence continues at coordinate 7,927 of JBIIOE010000123.1, forward strand.
AAGGATTTTTCCCGCGATTCCGCACATGATCCCTTCGTGTCGGTGCCGGTGGCGAAGATCGTACATGAAACCCTCGATTTGTGCTCTGCGAGGTTCGCAATTAAGGGTATCAAGCTCGATCTGGGCGACTTTCCGTCCGAGTGGCTCATTGAATGTCGCGCTTCGCAGATATCCCAAGTGCTCTTGAACCTCTTGAATAATGCCTACGATGCCGTTAGTGGTCTCGATACCCGCTGGGTGCGTTTGGAGGGGCGAGAGGTCGACGATACAATCGAAATATCCATCACCGATTCGGGAACAGGCATAGAGCAGGAGATCGTCAAGAAGATCATGGCGCCTTTTTTCACTACGAAACCGCCGGGTGTAGGGACAGGATTGGGTTTGAGTATTTCCAGCAACATAGTAACCGATCACGGGGGAGAGCTGCGCTTGGATCTAAGTTGTGAGAATACGCGCTTCGTCGTTGTGCTTCCCAAGAGGCATTCTTAGGGAATACGAGGCAACCCCAACCTCCACTTTCTCGCTACGGGTAGGTTTTGCCTCGCTTCTCTAGCGCAACGTCACGGCTCGTCCTGAGCAGTGATATCGGCGCTATACGGGCGAATGCCACCGTATTCCTGCGATGTGCGGCGAGCCCACTGAACCCGTTCGACCAGCAGGCTCAGGTATCGATCGAGGTGGTTCGCGACGCCCTCCTTCTCGATTGCTCTCAGAGCCTGCGAAACGGCTTCAATAGTGCACAGCCCACCAGGCGCCTGGTTGCGTCGGACTTGATAGCGACTAAGCGCGCCCGGCGCGAGGCGTACTCGAGGAATTCCATTCAAGCTCTGAAGTCGATGGGTAATCTTGCGCGCCTGCTTCCAGGTGCCATCGGGGACGATGAGCGTTATTCGGCGACCTATTCCGGCGAGATACGAGTCGTCGAGAACCGGCGCCGAGGGTTCGGGAAAGAGTACTAAGGGTTTCGTGTCGACAGGAATATCCGCTCCGATGTCGAGAGCGTCGTGAGATAGGCCATAATAGCGAATCTCACTCTCCGGCATGACGAGTTTTATTAAGCGTGCGGTATTGGTGGGTTTCTGCGCCTCTGCTCGATGCACCACGAGAAGTACCTTCGTTTGGGAATGCACCGGCTGGATGAGGGAGCAAAAACAGAGATCTCTCCGCATCAGGCAGGTGCCACAACGGACATTCGGTCGACTGCGGTGTCTCATACGATTTGGATCATATAGCGTTATCTCCTATCATTCAATCGAAGGTCGACAGGAACGACATTGCCCTCGGCCAGTTTATCGGTTATTCCGAATCCAGAACGGAGTGGCCTTTTGCTTGGTGTGGAGTCTTTTATGCGCGGAGTTTTTTTTAATCACCCCCTAGAATATCGGCTTGAAACCTCCAGCGAGGATCTGTACCAGGGCGACACCGTTCGTGGGACTGTGATCGTGAAAAACCACGGAACAGAGCCGATAGATATCGCAGACCTGTGCGTTAAGTTGTCGCTCGGAGATTTGAAGAAGGTCAAGGCAAAGGCATCCGATGCCTTCGAGGATATCCTGACGGCAAGCATCGAGCCTGCTCTGCTCGTGAACCCTCAAGAGAGTGCCGCGCGGGATTGGGTCATCGACACCGATCGCAACTGCCCGGTCGTTGATCGAGCGCAGAGTCCGTACCTTCAGTACGGAGATGCGTCCTCTCAGGAGTCGCTTGGGCAACTTCCACTTTCAGTAAAGCCACACAAATATGTACAAGCGGTGCTTGATACCATGGAGACGGTTTTTAACTTCACGTCGAAGGGACTCTCCTCGAAGGATGGGCGAGTAGTCGCTAAGCTGAAAGCGCCCGATGCTCGACGACTCTCACTCGTGGAGGAGCTGAACCTGGCATTTCGATTCGAAGGAGACGACCTCCAGGTCGGCTATCTGTTCAAGGTCAAACGCTTCGACACCTCGGCTGTCACCAAAGTCGATGTCAAAAAGGGAAAAGTCGAAGTTGACCAATCCTGGCGCTTAGACGACTACACCTTTGGCGGCGGTTTTATCCAGCAGGAGTTCGTCGAACGCTCTATTAGCGAGGCTCTCGAGGCAGTTGCAACAGGCTTCTGATGTAGTGAGCATCGGAACGGTTCAGCACAATGAGAGTCGTGGCGCTGTTGGATGGTGCGTCGAAGGTGGGTCATCTCCGTTAGCGCATTCAATTTTGTCGAGTAAATTGCGGAGTTGGTTGAGGTCTGTCACAACGGTTCCGTTGAGTACGATCTGAACACGGTCCTTTTCGAGCAGATGATCGTTGATGGAGATGACCACAGGGCCAGGTCTCTTTCTAGCTCATCGCGTTTTAGAGTGGGTGATAGCGAGCTTGGAGACAGCGTAAGCCCTTGTTTGACCTATAAATCGCGCCTTTCCACGTGAACGTGCACGTAAACGTGAACGTACCCGAAAAAGCAACTTTTTCCGCTCCCGCCCGAAATAGAGCAGTATGCTCGACTATGAAAAACTAGACGTCTACCGAACAGCGCTCGAGTTCGTCATCACTACGATTGAGATTCGTGATCGTCTTCCCAGAGGAAGCGCGGCAAAACCTACCCCATAGTCTCACTTTTGAAATAACCACGTGAACGTGCTCGTGCTCGTAAACGTGAACGTACCCGAAAAACTTGAGGTTTTTGTTTCGGGTACGTTTACGTTCA
>JBIIOE010000024.1:0-38371 GCA_044337105.1 Bdellovibrionota bacterium
TCTTTCTCGATAGTGCTCAACATTGCCGAAGGTGCCGGTAAGCTTTTGCTGACAAGGATTGGAGCCATGCTTTCCAAGCTATGCCTTCAGCCAGTGTGACTCCTCCTCCGGGTACGTTCACGTTTACGTGCACGAGCACGTTCACGTCGCGATAATACCGAGTCCTACCCACTCGATTCCGCGATGACCCTGTATTTCAAATAGTTACTCGGACTGTGCTGTTTGGGACCTCGGCAAGTTCCCGCGGCAACAGCGATGCGAGCCTCGAAATACACGTCACAGCCTTCAATCAAGCTGCTCGACAAGCTTGGCGAACCCGGCTTTTCTTTCTGTGATTGGCGCGACAAGCTGCAATTTCGTCGCTGGGTCACGCATGTCCGTGATCGCGATCTGTAATGAACGCGCATTGTCATCCAAGGCCTTCAGGATCTCTTTCGCAATGCTGGGCTCGCCGGCTGGGCTTGCGACCGTAAAGACAAAGAATGGCTGGTCCGAAGTCGCATCGCTCGAGACGAATCCCGCCGGAGCTAGCTTAAAAGAGAGTGGAAGACCCGATGAGCGCTGAATCGTTATCTCCATCAGAGGCTGCGTACGGGCAGGAGCATCAGGCCCCTCGAAATCAGAGAAATGAAAGCCGTGGAGGGCGGCGTAGTGAGCGATCTCCACACGCAAGCCTAGGGTGCCCCTACTGTTCACAGTGTGCTCGGCGTTGCTGAATAACGTGAGCTTCGCTGGTGTCTTCGTTTCGTTGATGTGTGCGTATGTCGCGAGGCTCAAAGAGTGAGCCGCTGTGCCGGTGGTCTCTGCATGCCACAGCTCCTGCGCGACGTCCGCCCACGAGGGAGCCTCGCCAAGAGCGAGCACGACTACTAGAACAGGACTCAAAAGTAGCTTCGTAGCGAGGTTGGCGAGATGCGAGGCGAGACGAGGAAAACGAGCGAAACAACCGGAGGTGTATCCACTGAGATACACTGAGGATTGTTGCGCGAAGTTTGACGAAGTCGCAGCCCGCATATCGTCAACCGAAGCAGAAGATACTTTTGAGACCAGTTCTAGGAGTAATTTCATAGCTCTATGGAGTTTCATGGTTCCTCAGCGGTGTTTTGGAGCTATACACATCGACTTATCGTTACGATGGCTACATTAATCCAGCGCGAGTGAGTAGCGCATTCATATCTGGCTCGCGGCCCATGAAATCTCGGAATAACTCCTCTGGATCTTTCGTGTCACCGCGACTGAGAACTTTGTCTCGAAACTCGAGACCTGTCTGGATGTTCATGATCCCCTCTCGCTGAAAGCGCGAGAACGCGTCTGCATCGAGCACTTCCGCCCATTGATACGAATAGTATCCAGCAGCATACCCGACAGGGGAGCTAAACAGGTGAGTGAACGCAGCGATCATGCCGTAATAGTCGGGAAGCGGAAGCGCAGAGTGTCGTTCCAGTATTCGGCGACAGTATTCGAGTATCTCTCCGCCCTGTTGACGTTCGTACGAGCGATGAAGCGCCAGATCAACAGAGGAGAATCCGACCTGGCGTACTAGAAATGAGGCGCTCCTGAAGTTTCGAGCACGATACATCTTTTGAAAGAGATCCTCTGGGAGTAGCTCTCCGGTGTCGACGTGCGTAGCGAAGAGATCGAGAGTTTCCCGTTCCCAGCACCAGTTCTCGAGGATCTGGGACGGGAGTTCGATGAAGTCCCACGCTACACCGTCCATAGCTTGGCTACGAAGGGCAGTTCGAGAACAGAGTAGGTGCATGAGATGCCCAAACTCGTGAAAAAGTGTCGTCACCTCGTCGTGCGTCAAGAGAGATGGTTTGTCTCCTTGGGGTGGAGTAAAGTTCCCTGCGATCAGTCCGACGTGCGGTAGTTCGTCGCTGCCGTTGAGTACGTGAGTGAGAAATCCATTCATCCACGCTCCGCCACGCTTGTTTTCACGCGGGAAAAGATCCGAGTAGAAGTGCCCCATCAATTCACCGCTCGCGGTGTCGTATGCCGAGTAGGTAGTTACATCCGGGCGCCATGTGGGCAGTTCCTTGTTTTCTCGCACGGTAATGCCAAAGGTTTTCTCGACGATGGTGAAGAGTCCTTGAAGTACCTTCGGGAGCGGAAAGTAGGGACGCAGCTCCTCTTCGTCGAACTCGTAATGCGCACGACGCATCTTCTCTGCATAGTAGGCGATATCCCAAGGTGCCATTGCGCTCGGGTCGACCCGTAGCTCGTCGCGCACAAAGGTGGCGAGTGATTCCTGATCTTTTTTTACGTGCGGTGAGATCCGCGTGCGCAGTTCGTCTACGAACGCCTGTGCTTGTGCACCGCCCTTGGCCATGCGGTCCGCGAGAACCAGGTCGGAGAAGTCTCTGAAGCCGAGTAACTCCGCCTTTTGGCGACGTAGTTCGAGGATTCTGTACAGGAGTGGCACGTTGTCGAACTCCCCCGACGTGCAGCGTGTGTTGTGCGCTCGATAGAACTTCTCACGCAGCTCGCGACTGTCTGCATACGTCATGATCGCCATGAAGCTTGGGGCCTGAAGGGTAAAGCGCCAGCCGGAGAGTCCTTTTGACTGTGCAAGCCCGCGCCCTAATGCGCACGCGCTCTCGGGCAATCCGGAGAGGTCGTTTTCTGACTCCGTGACGTATTCGAATGCGTTGGTTGCATCGAGGGTGTGTTGCGAAAAGCGGTTGGTGATCTCGGCCAATTCGGTGTTTATTTTCGAGAGTATTTCCTTTTTGTCAGCTGGAAGATCGGCTCCGTTCCGACGAAAGTCATCCACTGTCTTGGTCAAAAAGCGCAGCTTTTCGCCGCTGAGGTTTCGAGCTTCCTCAGTAGCGGCGAAGTTTCGTATCGCAAGCCATAGGTCGGGATCGAGGCCAATCTTAGAGGAGAATTCACTCACACGAGGTAGCACCTTGTTGTAGGCTTCTCTCCATTCTGGAGTGGTCGCGACCGATTCGAGGTGCGATATGACGCTCATCGCGAAATTGAGATTAAGGGCGAGATCGTCGAGAGCTCGTAGGGTGTTTTCGAAGGTTCGCACACCCTCGGCACGTTTGATGGCGTCGAGCTCGGCCATACTGGATGCGAGGAGGTGCTCGATAGCCGGTTCGATCTGTTCCGCACGAAACGAGTCGAAAGGGATTCTCGACGTTCGATTCAAGAGAGGGTTGGATAACGTCGTTACGTGATTGGGATTTTCGTCATTTGTCATTGAATAACTGTAAACCTAAGTAGTCCTGTTAGCCAGCCTTCTGCATGCTCGACTAGAATGTAGATGAGTGGTCCGGCATCGTAGGTTGAACAGTACATGAGTTCGGGAGTATCGTGGTGCCATGCGACGATTTGATTTTCTCGTGATTGGTGGTGGTATTGCCGGTCTAACCTACGCCCTCAAGGTAGCCGAGCGTGGGTCGGTCGCAGTGCTCTTCAAGAAAGACCTAGCAGCATCATCTACCCTCTGGGCCCAGGGTGGTATCGCAGCAGTAACTCAACCTGACGACGCGGTTGAGCTCCATGTTCAGGATACTTTGACCAGTGGGGCCGGCCTCTGTAAGCGAGAGATTGTCGAGCTTGTGGTTCGTGAGGGTCCCGCTCGTGTGCGGGAGCTGGTCGAGCTTGGCGCGTCGTTCGACAAGGAGCACGATGGAGAATTCCATTTGCATCGCGAAGGCGGGCATTCCCGTCGACGTATCTTTCATGCAGGGGATGCAACCGGCTCAGAGATTCAGAGTGCCCTTCTGCGAGCAGTCAAAGAGAGCCCTAACATCGAGCTTTTTCACCACTCGAATGCGATCGATCTAATTACGACTCATAAATTGAAGGTTGGCCGAACGCAGCCCAACAAGGTTTTGGGGGCTTACGTTCTGCTGCAAGACGGCATCATCCAGCCGTTTCTTGCCGATAAGGTGCTCGTGGCGACCGGCGGAGCGGGAAAGATCTATCTCTACACCTCGAATCCCGACGTGGCGACCGGTGACGGGATAGCGATGTGCTACCGTGCGGGGGCGCGCGTCGCGAATATGGAGTTTTTCCAATTTCACCCGACGTGTCTCTATCATCCGCAAGCCAAAAGCTTCCTGATTACCGAGGCGATGCGTGGGGAGGGTGCGCGCTTGATCCGTGTAAACGGCGAGCCCTTCATGCACAAATATCATGAGCTGGGAGAGCTTGCGCCGCGTGATGTGGTAGCTCGTGCGATAGATTACGAGATGAAGACCCACGGTGACGATCACGTTCTGCTTGATATTACGCACAGAGACCCGACCTTCGTGAAAGATCACTTCCCGACGATCTATCAGCGTTGCCTATCTTTCGGATTCGACATCACCACCACGCCTATTCCGGTTGTACCGGCGGCGCACTATCTGTGTGGCGGAGTGATGAGCGACGAGAACGGTGGAACTGACATCGTGGATCTCTATGTGGCGGGTGAATGTGCGTGCACTGGTCTTCACGGGGCAAATCGCCTGGCGTCTAATTCGCTTTTGGAAGGTGTGGTGTTTGGACACCGTGCCGCTATGCATTCGATCGAAAACAAGCGCAAGCACGAGCTGAATGTCGTTCCTCCGGCGTGGGACCCAGGGGATGCTGTCGAAAGTGACGAGCAGGTGGTGATCACCCAAAATTGGGACGAAATCCGTCGCACGATGTGGAATTACGTGGGTATCGTGCGCACTACCAAGCGGTTGGAGCGTGCATTGCATCGCATGGAGCTGATGCAACGCGAGATCCAGGAGTACTACGCCAGCTCGACCGTGACCTCCGATCTCCTCGAATTGCGAAATCTCTGCTTGGTGGCCGAACTTGTCATTCGATCGGCGATGGCGCGCAAAGAGAGTCGCGGGTTGCACTACACGCTGGACTACAAGTACACGCGTAGTGTCACCACTGACACGATCCTGGGACGCTAGGGAAGCAAGGCAAAACCCCTTCCTGCTGCGAAAGCTGAACTTGGGTAGCTCTCCGATTTTCCCGATGTGGAAAAATCCTCAGTGTATCGCAGAGGATACTCCTGTGGTTTTTTCACAGCGCGAAAATCGAGTATCACCCCAACCTCCACTTTCTCGCCACGGGTAGGTTTTGCCTTGCGTCGCCAGTGTCGCCAATCGGTGAAAGCTATTCGCAGTCGGCGATCTGAGAGTAAATCCAGAGAGTCTCTCTCAGCAGCGCGAATTCATCGCTATCGCCGAGTAGTTCATTGATACGCTGCGCGTTGCTTGGTGCCGTGGTGCGCTCGTTCATCTCTACAGTGCTTTGAAAAACTTCGGTTCTCACAACGTACTCCTTACATAACAACTAACTTGTGCTCCTCTCTTGAAGAGCTAGCTACGTAGGTAGCACGCGTGAGGTGGCGAGTTGTCACCGTCGCGTCAAAGCTTTGTAAAAGTTTTGTACCTGAATCAGGGCAGTCACAAGATGGTGTCATAAGAGCGACATTTGGTGAGGTCGTGGAGCGGGCGTTCTATGGTCACAAAGTAAAAACCGTGTTTTGCTACCTTTCGTTCGTTTGGCATATTTCCTTATTTCCTGTTTCGATCTAGATGTTACCCCGAAAGCTTGCCCCAAAGATGCTAAATGGGGAGCGAAGTTCGACGGGTTTTTTAATATCTTTCAAGTGCTTGGCTTTTTTTTCCGAAGAGAAGAAGGTCAGCTCTTGAGTCGCAACCTTCCTCCATCCGTAAAGCGCTTTGGGAAAAGTGGTGCCCTACGTTAATTCGTAGGGAGCACAAGCTCCGTCTTTCCGAGGAGAGGCGCGGCGGGTGGCAGTTGTCTAGTATCTGCACTATCCATGGTAAACATACTTCGATTCGCACTTTCCGGGGTCCTCGTAGCGGTCCTGGCAACTTTTTGCCCCATCTCCGAGAGGGGCTTCGTTAGCCAGGAAGCAGTGGCCCAAGCTGGAGTTCCACAGGTCCCGACCCCACCGCCTTATCCGACATTGGGAGTTCGAACCGGTGTATACAATGACGGCCAAGCCGCATTGTGGGATCTCAACATCACGGATCACTTCCACTACTTCGGACCTCCGCAGCGTGCGCGAGGTTACAAGCCGGAACAGCCGATCAAGTTCAGTCACGTCATTCACGTTCAGCAAAATCGGATGGAGTGTCAGTACTGTCACTGGTCTGTTGCCAAGGCCTCGTATGCGGCGATCCCAGAGGTCGAGACCTGTATCGGGTGCCACAAGCTCGTGAATGGCAAGGACGATGCCGCCAAGGCGGAAATTCAAAAGATAAAGGACTACTACGACAAGGGTCAGCCGATTCCTTGGGTGAAGGTCCACGTAATGCCGGACTACCTCAAGTTCAATCACAAACGTCACGTCAAGGCCGGAGTCTCGTGCCAAGAGTGTCACGGCCAGATTCCAGAGATGGATGAGGTCGAGCGTGTTTCTTCTATGAAGATGGGATGGTGCATAAGCTGCCACCGTGAGCGTGGTGCTAGCATCGACTGTCTCGTGTGCCACGGGCACAAATAGCGCGTAGCCGTCTGTTCAGAAGTTTTTATTGAGGTCCAACATGGAAGGTCAAATCGTTCAGCTCAAGGGGCGTAAGGAGAAGGTGGAGAAGTCCGAAGGCTCCGCACTCGTTTCGATCTCCCGACGCAGATTTCTCCAAGCGCTCGGTGCATCGACAGCGGTTGGCGCAGCAGCATGCGCCTCTCCCGCCAAGCAAGAGATCCTCCCGTATGTGAAACCAGACCCCGAGCAGATCCCGGGCGTAGCTACCTGGTACAGCTCGACCTGTACCGAGTGTTCGGCGGGCTGCGGTATTCGGGTTCGTACCCGAGAAGGGCGAGCTGTAAAGGTCGAAGGCAATCCTAATAGTCCCGTGAATCGTGGCAGCCTGTGTGCGCTGGGGCAGTCGTCGCTTCAGTCTCTGTACGACCCAGATCGCATCAGAACCCCGCTCAAGAAGAAGGCAAATACCCCTACTGGCCCTCAGTTTGAGCCGGTGGGCTGGGACGAAGTTCTTGGAAAGATCGGCGATGCTCTCACCAAGGCAACCAACAAGAAGATGCTCGTTACAGGTGAGCTGACCGCAGGGTATGCTGATCTGGCCGAAGGCTTTACTTCGGAGCTCGGATTTAGTCATGTCGTGTGGGACCCGATGCAGCCCGTTGCTGTCGCTCAGGCTGCGAAGCTGACCTACGGCACCTATGGGGTGCCGACCTTCGCGATCGACAAAGCGCAGGTAGTGGTAAACTTCGGTGCCGACTTCCTCGAGACATGGGTAAATCCAGTCGGATACGCTCGACAATGGTCCGATTCACGCCGCTCTGATCACCCCCTCCGTTTCGTGCACGTCGAGCCGCGGTTGTCGCTCACCGGAGCGAATGCCGATCTATGGCTCAAGGCGGCGCCTGGCTCGGAGGCTTCGATCGTCTTGTTCCTGATCAAAGAGATGTTGGGCCGTGGTCGTGGAGCAGGTCTTTCTGGGGATGTTCGCGCAAAGTTGAACTCCCTGACTAGCGGGGTAACAGCAGAATCAGTTGAACATGCGACCGGGGTTTCGAAGGAGAAGGTCCTCCTTGTAGCAGAGTACCTAGCCAGCGCTGAGAGCTCTCTGGTTCTCGCCGGCGGGACGGCAACTGCGACAGCTGATCCACTACCGCTCCTCGTGGCGGTGAATTTCTTGAATATGGTGCTCGGCAATGTCGGCAAGGCCGTTAACCTGGCTCAGATGAAACAGCCAGCTTCATCGGCGAAGAACCTTGCAGAGGCTATCGATGAGATGCAGAAGGGGAAGGTCGACGTTCTCTTCGTGTACGGCACCAACCCATCGTTCACATTCCCTGAGAGCTTTGGCTTCGATTATGCGGTCGGCCAGGTAGGTGTACAGGGAGAGGGCTCAGGAAAAGGAGCCGGATTAGTCGTTGCGCTTGCAAGCCATCTCGACGAGACAGCTCAGTTGGCCGACTACGTTTTGCCGATCAACACCAATCTGGAAGATTGGGGTTATGCAACAACTCCAGACGGCGCCATCAGCTTGATTCAACCTTCGATGAGGCCGATATTCGATACCCGATCGGCGGGAGATGTCCTCCTGACGGTAGCTTCCACTGCCGGCAAGAGCATCGGCGGTGAAGCAAAGAGCTTCGATGCTTTCGTCAAGGCGAACTTCCTGAAAGCAACGGCAAGTAAAGCCAACGGAAATGCGGAGAAGTTCTGGATCTCCAGTCTCGAGAAGGGCGGCTATTTCCCAGAGACAGCGTCGAATGGCAGTGCTTCGAATGGAGCCGTCGACGCTGCGGCTTATACTTTGAATTTCAAAGGCAAGGCTGCGCAGGCTCATGGTGATAACGAGCTGGTGCTCTATCCATTCCCGTCAGTAAAAAGTTTCGACGGTCGCGCAGCGAATCGTCCGTGGATGCAGGAGCTACCTGATCCGATTACGCAGGCAGTGTGGGGCGCATGGGCAGAAGTTCACTCCAAGACGGCAAAGCGTCTCGGTGTTGCGCACGGTGATGCGCTCATCCTTCGAACGGATGACGGCGAGGTTCACGTTCCGGTGTACGTCTCCGACTACGTTCACGAAGACATTGTCGCAGTCCCTCTCGGACAGGGGCACTCTGCGTACGGTCGTTATGCCAAGAGTGCAGGGCAGGGCAGTGTATACTCCCTCTTGCCGAAGAAGTTGGCCAAGGATGTCCACGCTGTTCCGCTCCTAGGAGTGCACGTTAAAGCGGTCCGCGGTCTCGGCGACGGGGGGCTGGTGGTTACTCAGGAGTTCGGCTCGCAAGTGGGTCGTGACCTTGCTAAGACCACAATGCTAACTGGAGCTGGCGCCGCTGCGACGCATACAGCTGCAGCGCATGGGTATGAGCATTCTGCACATGGTGCGGAGGCTGGTGCTGGCCACGGAGAGCATGGCGAGCATCACGAAGTCAAGCAGATGTATCATCAGCGAGAGCACCCATTGTACCAGTGGGGAATGACGATAGACCTAGCCGCGTGTACCGGCTGTTCGGCGTGCGTAGTAGCATGCTACGCCGAGAACAACATTCCGGTCGTAGGCAAGAAGATTGTCAGTCAGGGACGCGAGATGAGCTGGATCCGCATCGAGCGCTACTACGATTCATTGCCCACTGAGAATGGTGGCGAGGAGCTCAAAGTGAGCTTCCTTCCGATGATGTGTCAGCACTGTCAGAACGCTCCGTGCGAGCCGGTTTGTCCAGTCTACGCGACGTATCACAACGAAGAGGGTATGAATGCAATGGTTTACAATCGTTGCGTTGGCACCCGTTACTGCTCGAACAACTGCTCCTACAAGGTTCGTCGCTTCAACTGGTTCCAGTACGAGTGGCCTGAGCTGCTTGACTGGCAGGTGAATCCTGATGTTACCAAGCGTACCGTTGGAGTCATGGAGAAGTGTACATTCTGCGTCCAGCGTATAGCGGAAGCGAAAGATATCGCCAAGGATCTTGGACGCTCGGTAGAGGATGGAGAGATTACTCCAGCGTGTGTACAGACCTGCCCAACGCAGGCGATCGCGTTCGGTAACCTCAAGGATCCTAATAGCCGTGTAAGTAAGCTCGCGAAGAACGAGCGCGCGTACAAGGTTCTGGATCACCACCTCAATACGCAACCATCGGTTTCGTACCTGGAGGACATTCGGTACAAGGCTTAGTTTGTAAACGTTACTGCTATGGAACACACGCACAACGACCACGACCACAAGCATGAGCCTCCGGTATCGTACGCGGAGGTAAACGACACGGTGCTCAAGATGTTGGAGCCCCCTGGAACCGGTTGGTTCCTGCTGTTGTTCACCTGTCTCTTCTTCCTCGCTATCGGAGCTTCGTGCTGGTTCTACCAGATGTGGGCAGGTTTCGGTGAATCGGGTAAGAGTCATCCAATCGGTTGGGGAACTTACATCACGAACTTCGTTTTCTGGGTAGGTATTGCTCACTCGGGAACGCTGATCTCTGCCGTATTGTATCTCTTCCGAGCGAACTTCCGTCAGCCGATCTATCGATTGGCAGAGGCGATGACCGTTTTTGCGGTTATGACTGCGGGCTTGTTCCCGATCATCCATCTTGGTCGTCCGTGGTACGCTTTGTGGCTAATCCCGTACCCGAACCAGCGTGCGCTCTGGCCGAACTTCCGTTCCCCGTTGTTGTGGGACGTATTCGCTGTTTCGACCTACTTCACTATCTCGGCTACGTTCTTCTTCGTCGGACTGATCCCGGATATTGCGGCAGCACGAGATAAGGCGACCACGCGCTTCAGGAAAGTCTTGTATGGCGTTACTTCTCTCGGCTGGCGCGGTAGTCATGCTCAATGGAAGCACTACACCTCGGCGTACCTTATCTTCGCAGCGTTCGCGACTCCGCTCGTGGTTTCCGTACACTCAGTGGTATCGTGGGACTTCGCAATGAGTATAGTCCCGGGTTGGCACGCTACGATCTTCCCACCGTACTTCGTGGCAGGAGCGATCTTCTCGGGAGTGGCGATGGTAATAACGCTGATCATCCCCTTGCGGAAGGCGTTTAACCTCCACCGCCTCATCACCCCGGTGCACTTCGACGCGATGAGCAAGCTCATCTTGTTGACCTCTGGAGTCGTGTCTTACTCGTACATTACCGAGTTCTATACAGCGTGGTTCAGTAACAACACCTTTGAACGTTTCCAGTTCTGGTTCCGCCCGTTCGGAGAGTACTGGATGGCGTTCTGGGGAATGACCTTCTGTAACTGTATCTTCCCGCAATTGTTGTGGATCAAGTCCTTGCGCACGAACATTGCGTTCCTGTTCATCCTTTCGATCTTCATCAACATCGGAATGTGGCTCGAGCGCTTCAACATCATCTTCCAATCGCTCACACGAGAGTTCATCCCCGCGGCGTGGGGTGGATACAATTTCTCGTGGATCGAGATCGGTATAACCGTGGGAGCCTTCGGCTGGTTCGGTATGTGGATGACACTTTTCATCAAGTACTTCCCATCCGTTGCCATTACGGAGATCAAGGAGGTTCTGCCTCCGCCGATGCGCAATTCAAACTCGGGTGCTCATCACTAATAAGGAGATAGAGATGTCAGAGTCTTCAAGCAGAGCAGTAGTAGGGATCTTCACCTACATGGACGATGCCCTCGAAGCGGTGAAGAAGGTCAAATCCGCCAACTTCGATTATCGTATGTATTCGCCAGTTCCGAGACACGAGATAGAAGAGGTGACCTTCCCAGAGAAGAGTCCGGTGCGTATCGTGTCGCTCGTGGCGGCTGTCACGGGTTGTGCATTTGGCTTCGCGCTCTCTATCCTGTGCTCTTTGGATTGGCCGATGCGTACCAGCGCCAAGAACATTGCATCTATCCCGGCGTTCTTCGTACCGGGATACGAGTGCACGATTCTCTTCGGTGGAGTTGCCACGTTGTTGGCGATCCTCGTGTTCTGTCGATTGCCGAACGTGTTGCGCACGGCAGGTTACGACCCACGATTTTCGCACGATAAGTTTGGTGTCGTAGTCGCTTGCACCGGAACCCAGGTCGATGACGTCAAGAGGCGCATGTTGGACTCGGGTGCTGATGAGGTTGATATTCGGGACAGTTTGTAGAGTGAAGTGAGGGGCTGATGAAAGTGGCTCATGGTTTGAGGACAAAGGTAGCGTTGTGTGCCGGTGTCGTCGCGCTATTTATAAGCCGAAGCGGTGCAGCGTTGCCGTTCAACGACGATATGGTCGATGTGCAGAAGCGCACGGGTGTGATGATGCGACAGAAGGCGCCGGGGTCGGTCCCAGTCGGTATGTCTGACTACTACGTTGCCACTAAGGCTGAGGCAGAGAAGCTGGTTAATCCGGTCAAGGCTGACGACAGATCAGTGGATAACGGAAAGCGTCTTTTTTCGGTTAACTGCACGCCGTGTCACGGGGACATAAGCAAGAAGCCATGGGCTCCGGGCTATGTGGCAGCGAAGCTACCGCTGGTTCCTCCGGATCCAACAACAGACGCATACAAGGCGCGCAGCGACGGCTTTTTTTACGGTACCATTCATTTTGGCGGAGCCGCGCTCATGCCAGCTCTCGGGTGGAAAATGTCGCCGAACGAACATTGGGATGTAGTGAATTACATTCGTAGTGAGCAAGGTAAGTAGTAACTAGCAAGGGGATTCAAGATGTCGCACGTGCACGTTGTTCCTGTGAACATCGACAAAGTTATCGAAGCTGGTCCGATAGAGGCCAGTAGCTCGACCCACACCAAGCTGTGGTTGATGGTGCTTGTCGGAGTGGTCGTTTTCGCATGGGGCTTGCTCTCCGGAGACGCGGCGCACACCTGGGGTGCCTTCTACGTCAACGCTGTGTACTTTCAAGGGTTGGCTCTCGGTGGAGTGATGACCACTGTTATCATGCAGATCGTCCGCGCCGACTGGGGTGCTCCGATCCGCCGTATAGCAGAGGCAAATATCGCCTATCTTCCGGTGGCTTTTGTAGTGTTCCTCACTACCTTCTTCGGACGCGAATACCTCTTTTATTGGGGGCGCAATCCGATGCCGGGTCGTGAGTGGTGGATGCAGCCTGAGTTTGTGTATCTCCGTTTTTCGGTTCTGTTTCTTGGTCTCTATATTGTAATGGCCCGCTTCGTCGGCATGTCGTTGCGGGGAGATGTCGGCCTAGCTCGTGACCGAGCTAAGAACAAAAGCCGGTGGTCTCTGCCGATACACAGGTTCCTTCTTGGTGGATGGAAGGGAGCAGAGCGTGAAGTTATTCCTCTCCAGCGTAAGATGTCGATGAACGGCCCAGTAGTAGTGATATGCTACGCCGTTGTGGTCTCACTCTTCGCATTCGAGATGATCATGGGTCAGAACCCAGTGTGGTATTCGAACCTGTTCGGGGCCTTTATCTTCGTCAGTCAGATATACATCGGCTGGGCTGGTCTAGCTCTTTTGACCATGTTCTTCGCCAAGAAGAAGCCCGAGTTCGGAGCTCAGATCCACTCGCAGCAGTATTGGGATATCGGAAAGCTTACATTCGGTTTCTGTATGTTGTGGGGCTATATGTTCTGGTCTCAGTTCCTCCCGCAGTGGTACGGAAATCTGCCAGAGGAGACTCAGTGGCTTATCCTCCGCACCCGTGAGTTCCCGTGGAAGGGACTCGCATGGGTTGCGTTCCCGATGGCCTTCATTATTCCGTTCGTGTCGCTCTTGAGCCGCGATCTCAAGAAGACTCGGGTAACGTACGCGATCGTCTGTGTGGTGTTGATGACGGGCGTATGGCTCGACCGGTACCTGATTATTATGCCTGAGGTAAGTCCACACCACATACCGTTCGGTCTGGCGGAAGTCGGCACTTTCATAGGGTTTTTAGGGGCTTATCTCTTGTGTATCCGTACATTCTTGAGCAAGTTCCCTTACGTACCGGTTTCTCACCCTTTAATGCACGGAAGTGCTGAGTGGTAGGGTTGAGTCTCTTCGCTGTTACGTGGTAGAAACTCTGCCTCTTTAATGAGAGTTTTTAGCTGAGTGATTTATGGCAGTTCCAAAGAAACGAACATCGGCTTCGAAGCGTGATATGCGTAGGTCTCACCACGCGCTAAAGCCTACCTTCTCGATAGTGTGTCCGAATTGCGGCGAAGCCGTTCTTCGTCACCGCGCATGTACGGCTTGCGGCTCGTACCGTGGTAAAGAAGTCGTTGCTAACAAGGCTTCCGCTTAACTCGAGACCTGAGATAGCTACGTGAGCGTATATCCCGAGAGTTCACCCTCAGGCATCCTCCCCATAGCGGTAGACGCAATGGGGGGAGATCTCGGCCCGAAGGTGGTTGTAGAGGGAGCAGTACATGCTGCGCAGCGCTCCGGCATACCGTGCATCTTGGTGGGGGACGAAACGCAACTCTCCCAGATGCTCGCGGCCTTCCCAGATGCCGCCTCGCTGCCTGTTGCGATAAAGCACGCGTCCCAAGTGGTTGGGATGGATGAGAGCCCCGGATTAGCTATTCGTAAAAAGCCAGATTCCTCGATCCGTGTTGCGTTCGAGCTGGTAGCCGAGGGAAAGGCCTCCGCTGTGGTAAGCGCGGGTAACACCGGTGCGATCATGGCTGCTGGCGTGTTCGTAGGTGGAACGCTGCCTGGTATTGCGAGGCCTGCTATCGCGTCTCTCATCCCTAAAGCAGTTGGTGGAACTCCGACGGTTCTACTCGATTCCGGTGCAAATACTGGCTGCCAAGCTTTTCAGCTCGTGCAGTTCGCTTTGATGGGCCATCAGTACGCGCTCGCTGCTCTTGGTGTGTCCAACCCACGCATTGCGCTCCTCTCCAACGGCACAGAGATGTCGAAAGGGAACGATATCATCCGCTCTGCGGCGATGATGCTTTCTGAGATAGAGGGGCTGAACTTCATCGGGTACGTCGAGGGTCGTGACGTTGCGCGCGATGTTGTCGATGTTGTCGTGTGTGACGGTTTCGTCGGAAATATAGTCCTCAAGGCGATGGAGGGGAGTGTTCGTTTGGTCGTTGATTCGATCAAATCTTCGATGGATTCCAGTCTCCGAGCCAAGGTCGGTCTATGGCTCGCCAAGCCAGTCTTGAGAACTGTTTTCAAAGATAAGCTTGATCCCTCCGCATACGGCGGGGCTCCTCTGCTCGGGTTAGCGGATATCGCTATCAAGTGTCACGGATCATCCTCAAGTAGAGCTATCAAAAATGGCATCAAAGTCGCGCGTACATTTGTGGAGCAATCGGTGCTCGCGAATCTACGAACCGCATTGAGTCAACTGGACGTCAAGGTCGGCTCAGCGGATACTGAGAGCGGTAACGGCTGGTCGAAAGTGTTCGAGAAGAAATCGAAACGTGAAAACGGGGACCAAAAGACCCCAAAGGGTGTAAGTGGAGTTGATCATGACAGAGATTAAGCGAAAGGTTGCCTTGGTAACGGGAGCTTCCCGTGGAATTGGGCGTGCTATCGCGATAGAGCTCGCTCGACACGGGATCTATGTCATCGTGAACTACTCCTCTTCTCCCGAGGCTGCTCAAGAGACCCTCAACGCGATCCGTGAGGTTGGAAGTGACGGTGAGGTTTTGAAATTCGCCGTTCAGGATAGTCAGCAGGTTGAGAACGCTTTCGACGGAATCAAGGCTCGTCATGGCCAGCTCGACATCCTCGTCAATAATGCCGGCATCTCTCGTGATGGCCTGGTGTTGCGCATGAAGGATGAAGAGTGGCTCGCAACGTTGGCAGTCAATCTTAACGGCTCGTTCTTCTGCGCACGAGCAGCAGCTCGTTTGATGCTCAAGGCCAAAAAGGGAAGGATCATCAACATTAGCTCTGTCGTCGGTGAGATGGGTAATGCGGGGCAGGTGCCCTACGTATCCTCGAAGTCTGGCGTAATCGGGATGACCAAAGCGCTGGCGAGGGAGCTCGCGTCCCGAAATGTTACCGTCAATGCGGTGACCCCCGGTTTTATAGAGACGGACATGACGAGCGCGCTGGATGAGAAGTTGAAGGAAGAGCATCTTAAGTCGATCCCGCTCTCTCGCTATGGCCAGGCGGAGGAGGTTGCGCAGCTCGTGGCGTTTCTCGCTTCGGACAACGCCGCTTACATCACTGGGCAGGTCGTCGGTATCAACGGCGGTATGTACATGTAATTAGTTACGCTACCGGAGGTCGCTTTATGGTGATGATCAGCCCCCTGGGCAAGTGGGAATCCCCAAACGAACTCGACCAGTTTTCCTCCGGGCTCTCCAAGCTTTCCGATGCGAAGCTCACGGAATTGGGATCACAGCTCTCCGCAATGCAGCGCGACAAGACCGTGCGTGCGGTTTCGAGTCGATTGTTCCCTGAGGACGTTGTAGATAGACCTATCCCGATAAAAGTCGCTCTCGATCTCGTTCGTCAAATAGAGGTCCGACGTACATGTGATAGGGTCGTGCAGTCCCCTGATCCGTTGCAGCGGAGTCACGGGCTCAGGGGTACCATCAGCACCTCGGAAGAGAGTGTCGCGTTACGGCCTCTGAGCGTAGTGCAGGACCGAATAGCGCAGCTCGAAGATCTGGTTTCTGAGTGGAGTGAGGATGCTCACAACAGCTTTGAGTGCGCTCGAGAGGTAGAGGGAAAGGTCTTTTCAATCGCTGCTCGCATGGCGAGCATTTTGCGAGATCTTTCGGCGGGTGAGCCTCCTTTTGCGTCGAGGATGTATGACCTTTTGAAGAGCGAGGTGCTCGATAGCGCTCGTGTGTTGTGTGCGATGGAGCAGTATTCTGATGCCTTTTCTATTCCACACGAGATAGTCGATGCCGCAGCCCGAAAGTTGTTGGCCAAGCTCGGAGGATAGCCGTTACAGAGGAAGGCTCGTTGGGGTTTCGAGTCGGCAGCATGCGCTAGTATCGTGACCATTGCGTCAACGGGCGCTTTAACGGGAGAAGTTTTATGAAAGGAATGTGGAAAACGTCTCTTCATCTTATCTGTTTACCTTTCACCTTTAGGACACTGTGTCATGTTCGTGCCGCCGAAAACTACATTTGAGCAGCGTCGAGAGAAAGCAGCTGTCGGATTGGAGCGCCTTTTTGACGAGTTTAAGAGGAACGCAGCGAAATCAGAGTCGCCAGCCGAAAGGGAGCGCGCTCGAGAGTTAGTTGTCTCCGATCTTCAAAGTCCCAAGGCAGTGGCGTTTCACAAAGCTCTTGAGCACCTTGCTCAACAAGCGACGACCCAGCAACAGAGGGAGCGCTATGCAGCAACTAAGGGAGCTGAGGCTTGGCACAACGATCATGTGTTCCTTGTCCGACAGGTGTTCTGGCAGGAAATGAGAGGATTGACCGGCTTCGAACTGATAAACGAAGTCTGGAGGCGCCTAAGTTCGTCTCGCTATGGTCGGTTTCAAGGAGCGTTTTGCGAGGAGTCCAGCGCCGTGGTACCGCGCTGGATGCTTGAATATAGTGCCAGGCAGTGCTCGCAAGACGACAAAACTGCCTGGAAGGAACGCCTAAATACCGGATCATTAAGCGGAGTGCTGGTTGCACCCGATCTGATCCCTAATAGGCTTGCGGCGAGATTGGGGCTGTTGGAATGGAAAGAGGGAACTTCCTCTTTGGGGGCGATCGAGGCGAAGGATACGCCTGCGGTGATTGATGGGCTCAAGGTTGTCTTTGAATCGAGTGTCCCGCTTGTTGGAGAAAACACGCGGATTTGGCGACTTCTAGAGCCTAGAGAAGAGACGGAATCGCGCTACCCCAACGCTAAGTTCCCTGAGTCCTGGAGGGCGGGAACGTTTGTGTATTTTCGGGGTGCTGATGCAACGCAGCCACGATCGGTAGAATCGGCAAAGGCAGAGTTCTACTTCCGCCGAAAGATTCCGAGTTATTTCGATTCAGTGTACGCACTCTACCGAGCCACACTGCACAAGAGCGCGAGGTATGAGCAGGAGGTGGTAGCCTTGAGTTCTTTGGCTCAGTCGGCAGAGGACCTCAATCTGCGGCTTGCGAACGATTGGCGCCAGGGTATCCCCCTTGAGCTAAAGACCGAGATGAAGCGGGAGCTCGAGGATGTGCTTGCAAGGGCAGCGCCCGTTCTTACAGGGATGAAGCATGTTTCCAAGCGCGAGGCTGGAGATATTCTTCGAGCGGTGCAAGGTGCCTTGGCGGAGATGCCCAAGAGCTCAGATGCGGTTGTGAAAAATATGCCTGCGGTACTTTTGCGCATTGTAGGCATTCGCAATCGACTGCAGGAGCGGCGAGCCGACATACCACGGAAAAGCCGCTGGAATACGGAGGATCAGCTGCATCTGGAAGACTATATCACCAAGCAGGAGCAGGTTTTTAAGGATATCCACCAATCTTTGCTCCGCTCAGGGGCCATCCTTCAGCGACACCAAGGTTTCTATGATTCCTCGAAGCCGATGTCATCCACGGACGTAGCCGCTGAGGCCAAGACGATTTTGCAGTCCCTGAATCTGCGACGTGAGCGGTTGACTCCGGTCACGGCTCGGCCGCTGATTACTTTTGCCAAAGCGATCACGGTGGTCATAGACGAGCTCGAAGACTCGGTACGCGAGCGCAATCGGGATGGTACTGAGACGGCGCTGGTCAAGCTGCTAGTACTGACAGAGCTAGAGCAGGCAAATACTAGTATAGAGCGGCTCAAGCGCTTTACGACGGGCACTAATGTTCCCTTCGACTTCTTTGAAAGAGTTTCTGCGGGACTCCTCGAGGTTGTAGGTAGGCGGGAGCTGTTCCCTGGGCGCACGGTACCGGAGTACCAGTGTGTCCATAAGTCCATACAGGAGGCTTTTACTGCTCTGGTGGAGCGTTTTAGGAAACTTAAGGTGAGCGACCTTACTGACGACGAGCGCATCGTAGAATACGGCGAGATTCGTAAGGTGCTCGACGATCCCGCACGAGATCTCGAGTACGTAGTAGCTCAGCTCGTTGGACTCGAGATCGGTCGGAGAGTGGTCGAAGATGATGCAGATTCAGAGGAGTAGCTGCGGATTCCGTCGACTATCCCACAGAGCCCAACCACTAAAATCCTGAAAAAAACCAATCTCGTAGGCCAGGATTTTTTTGTGAGTCTCTGGTCAGGATGGGGTGTCGAACGAGTAATCTGCGTGGTTCGCTCTGTGCTATGAGAGATCGACGGTAAGTTGTTCACAATACAACGTTTATTTCACTCAGGGTCAATCGCGCTCGGCAGCTAATATTCGCTGCTCGAGCACTCCTATTGATGCGCCTGCGTGTGTTTGTATTCGCAATCCAAAGAACGGACCCAACCTCTTGACTATTGGGTGTGAACCTAATTAGATCGGGGCCTGTTCGACGCTGCACGTCAGGGCTCTACTCGGAGAAGCTCTTGTGAGGTCGGTGGCTTGGCACATGCGGAGCGAAAGTAACCGCAAGAGCCTTCGTCCCCACTGGAGAAGCAAGGGTAGTTTCCCTGGGCACTACTAGAAAAGGTGCCGAGACGGTTACGGGAGATCTCTTCACTCGAGCCGGACGTGGTGTATTAGTCGGAATTTTGTAGACCCAATTTGGAGACGTGTTTCATGGCAACACCTGAGGAGATATCAGAGCGAGTTAAGTCGATTATCGTAGAGCAGCTTGGTGTCAGCTTAGAGGAAGTTACTCCTCAGGCATCCTTCATCGAGGATCTTGGTGCAGATTCACTCGACATCGTCGAGCTCATCATGGCCCTCGAAGAGGAGTACGATATGGAGATTCCGGACGAAGATGCCGAGAAGATCCAGACTGTCGATGATGTAACCAAGTACATCCAAGGCAAGCAATCGTAAGCGTGGTTTGAACTTCTTCCCCTCGTTGGGAGGGTTTCTACTATGCTAGAAGGGCCCCAACGAGGGCCCTTTTTTGTTCGTATTTCCGGAGCTTCTTTTATGTCTACTTCTGACTCGACCTACGAATTCCGCCGCCGCTCTCTGCACGATGTCGACCCTGATACTTTCAACCTGATTCAGAGGGAGACCGAGCGTCAGGAATATGGGCTCGAGATGATTCCGAGTGAGAATTTCGTCAGCGAGGCAGTTCTCGAAGCGATGGGTTCGGTCCTCACCAACAAGTATGCCGAGGGGCAGCCTGGAAAGCGTTACTACGGAGGATGCCACGTAGTCGACGAGGTGGAGAACCTTGCGAGCGCGCGAGCGTGTGAGCTCTTCGGGACGGAGTTTGCCAACGTGCAGCCACACTCCGGAGTTCAGGCCAATCAAGCCGTATTCGAAGCGTTCTTGAAGCCTGGAGATACCTTCATGGGGCTGCGCCTCGATCACGGTGGCCATCTTTCGCACGGTAGCCCAGTGAATTTTTCAGGGCGGCATTACAAAGTGGTTGGTTACGGGGTGCGTGAGTCGGATTGCATGATTGATCCGGACCAGGTTCGCTCTCTGGCACGCGAGCACAAGCCTAAGCTCATTATCGCAGGTGCTACCGCCTATTCCCGCCGTATCGATTGGAAGCTTTTCCGTGAGGTGGCCGATGAGGTGGGTGCGGTGCTCATGGCCGATATAGCCCATTATTCGGGTCTCGTAGCGGGTGGTGCATATCCTTCGCCGGTTCCATATGCGGATATCGTGACTACAACTACTCACAAGACCTTACGTGGACCTCGGTCTGGAATGGTCATGGGAAGAGAGGCGCACCGCAAAGCTATCAACAAAGCGGTGTTTCCAGGGCTTCAGGGTGGTCCTCACATGCACACCATCGCTGCGAAGGCAGTGATGCTCAAAGAGGCATTGAGACCTGATTTTAAGACCTACGCCGCAGCCGTAGTTGAAAACGCACAGGCGCTCGCGCAGGGGCTGATGAACAAGGGATTGCAGATCGTATCGGGGGGAACTGATAGTCATCTTTTGATCGTGGATCTTCGTCCTGTTGGTGTAACTGGTGCGGCCGGTGAAGTGTGTCTCGACAAGGTCGGGATAACTGGGAACAAGAATACGGTTCCCTTCGATCCGCAGCCACCAAGTATCTGCAGCGGCGTTCGACTTGGAACGCCAGCTCTGACGACACGAGGCATGGGGGTCAAAGAGATGGAGGAGATAGCCGGGCTTATTTATGAAGCGCTCTCCAACTTAAACGACGAAGCAAAGCTTGCTAATGTCGCAGACGGAGTTCGTGAGCTCAGTAAGCGTTTTCCGCTCTACAAACATCGCTTGGTAGGGTAAGGGGAGTCGACTCTGCGGGTATGTTCTGTCCGAAGTGTAACTCAGACAAAACCTCTGTGACTGACTCTCGTAGCGACGCTGGAGCTATCCGGCGTCGCCGGGAGTGCCAAGAGTGCGGCTACCGTTTTACGACCTACGAGCGGATCGAGTTGGCGCTTCCGATGGTCACGAAGAAGGATGGCAGGCGAGAGCCCTTTGATCGTGAAAAGATCCGTGGCGGAATTCGTCGAGCATGTGAGAAACGACCGGTCAGTGTAGAGTCCATAGATGCGGCGGTTGATACTATCGAGAAGCGAGTTCAGGAGCTGTGCGTCAAGGAGCTCGAGAGTCGCGCAGTGGGCGAGTTCGTCATGGACGAGCTGCGCAAAATGGACAAGATAGCGTATGTGCGGTTCGCCTCGGTGTATCGAGAGTTTTCGGATGTGAGTCAGTTCGTTGATGCGCTCCAGAGTTTGGGTGGCCAAGGGACGGGTGGGGCTGCTCAGTCCAAGAAGGTAGGAAACGATACCTGATGAAATGATCCAAAGGGTCGCCATCCCTCTGTGATGATGATCTGTTTGGCGAGACGGACCTGTCAGGTCTTGAGAGGCGCGTTATGTCCGTTAATGCTGGACAAGAGAAGTTGCATTTGGATCCCTTCCACGAGGTCTTAGCAGACTTTCGTGCCGGTAAACCGGTTGTCGTCGTAGATGATGCGGACCGGGAGAATGAGGGAGACATCTGTATAGCAGCAGAGGCTGTGACGAGTGCAGCTATCTCTTTTCTGATGAGCGAGGCACGCGGGCTAATATGCGTCAGCGTTCCCAGACAGCTCGCAGCAGCGCTCAATCTTCCACTGCAGGTGTACAACAACAATTCCCCGTTCCAGACCCCCTTTGCAATCAGTATCGATCATAAAGACGTTGTGCCGTTCGGTGTGACAGCTTCGTCGCGTGCGTACACCGCTCGAAAGCTTTTAGATCCTGCAGCTCAAGCCGGTGATTTTGTCAGTCCCGGTCATATCTTTCCTTTGCTCGCTAATGATGCTGGCGTTTTAGCTCGTCAAGGTCACACGGAAGGTGTGTTCGATCTCGCGCGCCTCGCAGGTCTTTTCCCGGCGGGAATATTGTGCGAAATCCTCAACCCCGATGGCACGATGGCGCGTGGTGCACAGCTCGAGGAATTTGCACAGTGCCACGGCTTGCGCCTCACAAGTATCGAGGAGATCCGTAGGTATCGTGCCCTGAACGAGATATCGGTGCGACCTCTTAGCTCACGCGTGGTGGAGACCGATTTTGGTGCTTTCACCGCCACTGTGTATGCCGACGATGCGGGTGGTAAGGAACATGTCGCTATGGTGCGCGGTGACATGAGCGCCATGCCCGCTTCCTACGTGCCGTTGGTGCGTATGCATTCCGAATGTCTGACCGGTGATGTATTCGGCAGCAGACGATGTGATTGCGGACAGCAACTGGCGGGGGCGATGAGTCTTGTTGTGACGGAAGGAGTTGGCGTCATCCTGTATCTACGGCAGGAGGGACGAGGAATAGGGCTAGAAAACAAGGTGCGAGCATACAAGCTGCAGGACCAGGGTCTCGACACCGTCGAAGCGAATGTGAAGCTTGGGTTTCTCCCGGACGAGCGGGATTTTGCGGTAGGGGCGCACATGTTGCTTTCGATGGGTATTCGCGCGATTCGCTTGATCACCAATAATCCCGAGAAGGGGGAGTCTTTAGAGCGCTTTGGGATCACCGTGGTCGAAAGGGTTCCTATGCTGGTGGCTGACGATCCGGTTCGAGCCGAATATCTCAAGACCAAAAAAGAGAAGATGGGACACATTTTGTGAGCCGATCTCGATAGTGATAGCTATAAATCGTCGGATTGCTGCGCATAAGTGACTGAAAGGACGCTCCGACAAATGCTACTCTTTGCGTCATATAATCCATAACATCAGCAGTTAGTGCGAGCTCGGAGTAGCTAAATCATGCGAAAGGCCTGGAGGAATAGACGATGAAATCTCGGCGTGCGTGCCGAGAGGCCGCTCTTCAGGTTCTTTATCAATGCGATGTGACAGGCGATTACTCGCCTGAGGCGGTGGAGCTCTGTCTTGTTCATTTTTGTAGCCACGGCGAAGAGCGGGAAGAGAAGCTGCCAGAAGAGCGAGGAGATGGCGAGGCCCTTGCATTTAGTCGGAGTGCGGTACTCGGCGTGATCGAACACTTGAAGGTAATCGACGATCAGATCGGGCTCGCCTCGACTCACTGGAGTATTGCAAGGATGCCCCGAGTGGATCGAAATCTTTTGCGGCTGGCCGTCTACGAGCTTATGTTTTGTAGCGACATTCCGCCCAAGGTCAGTATCAATGAAGCGCTCGAAATAGCCAAAAGATTCAGCGCTGACGATGCGCCGACGTTCATCAATGGAGTGCTTGATAGGGTGCTCTCCTCGCTCCCAGCTCGTCGCTCTGAGGGTGAACCCAAGAACTTGATCGTCGCTGCGAGACGATAAAATTCGCGCTGAACGGCCCCTGGACTAAATACATACCGCATAGTGTCGAGTTAGCAGTGCTTAGTCAGTCGGTAAGTAACCGAACCTCGGCAACTGACCACGCAAACGGGGCTGTCGATGTTTGACGTGCGAAAATACATTCGACGAGCTCTTTCTTTGCGAACAATACGCGCACGGCCTCTTGTCCACTGAAATAGGGAAACCCTTCGGTGGTAAACGAGAGCGCGCCTTGCCACGAAGGGAAGTATGCGATCAGTCGCGCATCTTCTTCACGGCATGGTCCACCGCGGACAGAGAGACCGCGCGGGAAATCAGCTGCATATTCACCGGGGTCGAGTTCGAGACCTCGTATCGGGGTGGGGCGAGAAAAACGAAGAGTGAATAGCTCATCTCCGACTTGATTACTACTGCTGGTCCAGCGTGTGTGAAGGCTTCCGTCGGCCGTCCGATCGATTGTTCGGTCATTACCAACTGGGCTCGTTTCGATGAGCGCCTCGGCGCCAGTCACGGTTCGCATCTCGCGCTGCGAGAGAAGCTGAAATTCATTTATATTAGAGAGGAATCCAGGAGTGGAATGCTCAAACGCTCGCATTACTGCAAGAGACGGAGATAGCGCTACCTTTTTGAGAGCCTCGTCCTCGAGCAGGGTAGAGATGGTTTTTTCCGACAGCGGAGGGTTCCACCACGTAGGTTGTGTAACTGTGCATGCGCCGAGAGCGACGACAACTGCCAAGAGAAGTCGCGGAGCTGACTGTAGGTACGTAGTAGCCCCGATGCACAAGAGCCATACTCCCAGACCAAGCGCCCAAGGCGTCAACGAGAGGGATGTCCCCCACGGCAGTAGCCGAGAGACGCTCATGAGGGGGGCGATAACAGCAAAGCGCTCCGGCAGCGCTGTATCGAGACATGCAACAGCTCCGAGGATACACGCAGCGACAAGAAGGGTATGCGTAGCCCCGCGGTCGTTACGTCGTCCCATGAACAGGCAGCAGGTAGCCAAGACCATCAATGCGATCGATGGGCCCAGATATAATCTTTGAACAGCTCCCCTATCGACGAGCTGAAGCGGATAATCGAGTCCAATGAGCGGCCTAATGACTCCCGCGAGGCCATCGTCGGGAACGACGTGAGCTAAGTATGGATAATCGGGAAAGGGGGCTGGCGGAGTACTGAGTGAGGCGTAGAGCGCAGGACCGCATACCAAAACAAGAATAGCGAAAAACTCCCGTTGAGGGAGCGGTTTGTGCGCATCTGCTGAGAGTAAGGAGAAACCGATTAAGCATGCTGTTATGGCGGCGAGGGGGGCGAGCTGATTCGCCGCGATGCTCGTCTCTACAGATACGAAGAGCGCAAGAAGCCAGAGCGGAGCTGCTCCAAGGGCCAGCCTTGCCTGTGAGACCGTCGCCAAGACTGTAACGCTCATACAAAGCAGCGGTATCCATGCTAGCGCGCTCAACGTAACCGCATCGGGGCCGGTAATAGCTAGTGTGACGAGGGTTGCTCCAATGCTCACAACCCAGTCTGTCACGGGGCTGGTGGCATACGGCCGGGAAATGGTCCGCACGATACGGTACGTACCGAAGCACAAGATTGCTAAACTGAGCGGAATGAAGGTGTGAGCACTCCATCCGGAAAGTACTTTCGATAAAGCTCTCGCAATGTGGTCGATTCTCCACATGTGATAGGAATTGAAATGGGAGTTCACGACGGGAAACCATGCCCGTGGATCATTGCCGAGGCTGAGTTCGCAGAACGGTATGTACCATCCCAGGATGATGAAGCTCGTTATCGCAAGTCCGTAGGCTAGTAGGGAAACGATTGATCTCTGCGTCATCGAGAGTGTGTTCCTCCGAGTAGTCGCTCCCTCGGTGTTATGCTCTTAATTGTTACTTCCCTACCATGGGGGCAATCGCGTAGCTCGATGAACTCGAGTTCCGGTGCGACAGGGTAAGCACGAATTGAGCATCCGGGGACGTCCGTTGTAAGAAAAGGAAAATACCGAAATTTGAGGATGACGCGGGTGCTCTCGGGAACCAGCCTCACAGAGTTGTGAGTTTGAGTCAAAGAAGAGGCCTGGCCTTCGAGGACGTACGAAGGGGTGTATCCTAGTCGCTGGAAGAGCGCAAAGCGACCGCCCTCCCAAAGCTCCGTGTACAGGTCCGGTCGAGCGGCGAGATTTTGTCGATACTCGGGCTCGTGGGCAAGGATGAGGGTCGCATTCATGTGGTCGAAGAACTCACGGATGCCTTCCTCTTTTCGGCTCATGTAGCTCTTTGGAATCGGTTGCTCGTACTTCCAAATGTTATGAGCGTAGCTGGAGGCGACAAGGGGAGTCTCCGACCACAATGCGAGGGGGGCGAGATGGCCACTGCTCATTTCGTGTGTCACGCAACCTGTGAAGAGTGCACGACCTCCGCGAGCATGGCGCTTGATTGCTTCGCTCAGCTCCTGCACTGCTGGTTCGGCAAAATGGAACTGGTCGAAGGATCGATTGTGCAAGATAGCCGAGGTGGTGAGCGGTCCTGTTAGTAGAAAGGCTCCTGCTACACTGCTCGCGAATGCATACGAACGGCCCTGCGATGAGGCGCGGAACATCTCGACGATGAATCGGCCCACAGGAACGCACACCAGTACAGCCGCCATGACGATCATACGGTCAAGCTCTAGTTGCGGCTTGAGTGAAACCCCCACCGTGCCTAAAAAAGCGAGCCATGCCGTTACAATCCCGAATCCTCGCCGTGCAAACCCCTCGAGCGATATCAACGCGGGAATGGCCAAGATCAGAATGAGAGGGTTGAGAGAGCCGGAGCTTTCCTGCCACGCATCCATACTCTTACGAATACTGAATTCCCCTTTTTTGTGTCGAAATGTGCCTCCTTGAGGTAGCGCCTCTTGTGCGGGTTCGGGGGAGGTTTGAGGTGCTTGGGTATACGATTCGGTCCGCACTGAGGTTGCTATTTTCGCATCCGAGTTCAAGAACTTCCCCACGCTCGAGACCTTCCACAGCATCAATATCCACGGAAGATTAAGTGCGATCATAAAGAGGATCGTGAGCACATGCCTACGCGAGCGCAGCATGCGAGCTGTATACGGGAGAGCTACTAGAGCGATTGGAGCCAGGGCAACACCCGAGAGCGACCAAAGTAGCATGAGCGTCACTACTACCACGAGCATAGCCAGATCTCTCATCCTCGGGGATTCGTCCGAGATGAAGCGCAGTGAGAGCCCTACTGCCAAGGGAAAAAGAGCGGTGCTTACCAGAAAGCCCATCGTTCCGTACGTCAGAGCCCATCGGTACCATGTGAGACCCGTGCACATCACCAAGAGTGCCGCTACGGCGGATTCGTCTCGAGAGCGTTGCAGGAGCCTGGCTGCTGCGTACGTGGCGGTAGGGGTGAGTATCCACAGGAAGCAGGCTACTAAGATGTTGTAGACCTGCTCGACGTCGAACAGATACACCAGTGGAGAGGCTATAAGGAACGCGTTCAGAGCTCCGGTCGCGAAGAAATCCCGAGCATCGAATCCACTGTTCCACAATGGTGACCAGAAAGGAATTGAAGGGAAGTTCTCTTTGAGTAGGCGAAGCCTGAAGAGAAACATTGCGTGGTCGTCTGAGATCAGTAAGTTTCCGTTAGAAACCCCGATGAAGGTGGATAGGAGAAAGAGAGCAGCTGCTACAGGAAGGACGAAAACGACGGCTCGCCATCGCCGCCGCATGAGAACGAATGCGCCAATAGCAGCAAGGAGTATCTCACCACGAATCGTCGGACCTTGGAAAAAAGTATAGGGCCTACATATCCAATCCGTGGCAAACAGGATGACAAGCCCAAGGATCCAGACGCGCGGTTCGCACAGCTCATCTCTCGTCGGAAGCTTTCGATTGAAAATAGCTAATACCGAGCACAGGAACCCGGAGAGTAGTCCGAGCCCGATAACGTAGCGCCCAGCCGGAACGAGCTCTAGCCCGTTCAGATCCCACAGCCGTAGCGTTCCCGTAGATAACCCGAGTAAGACTAAGAGTAGGGTGATAGGGGCAAGAACACGCATGTCAGCATACTAGAATTCCTGGTGCTTTCCGTCAAAAGGGTGAGTGCTGGGCGCTCAAACAGGTCGCAGTTAGGCGAGTTGCCTGAACGCCCCTAATTCGTTAGCCACAACACTGCGTGCTCGCCTGCGAATCCCTCGGTAGCGCTGTTAGCGCTCTTCGGGGATGCTCTGCACGCCGTACTGGGCGTAAAACGAGTCGAAGTTGAAGACAGCCTCTGAGAAGTGAGCCAAAGCTCGGTCATTGTCGCGCTTGTTGAGGGCATTGAGTCCGTCGACAAGCCTGGAGTTGATTACTTCGAGGTCCATCGGCTTAAACGAGAGGTAATGTTTTCCATCGTTTTGCTTACGAGCTTCGTAGCATTGAAGGCTCGATACGAAATTAGCGACAGCTCCCAAGGTTTCTCCCTGACTTTTCTGGATCAGCCCTAGAAGAGCGAAGAATCGAGGGCTTTCCTCGAGTCGCTCGCTGCACTGGAGACTCTGTATCGCCGCGTCGGCGTCGCCGAAGCGAAGGAACAGGGCGGCAAGGGTATGATACGCTGCCGCAGCGCTCTCCTGGCTGAATTCCTTCCAGGCGTGGCGCGGAAAAAGCTCCTCGATGTTCATCGCCTCAACAGTAGTGCGGAGCAGATTGGCCCTCGAGTCGTCCGATAGTTTCGATATGCTCTCAGCTGTAGCGCTGCTGATGAACGGCGTAATGGAGGAGGAGACCTGAATGTCATCCCCGTCTCCCATCGATACTAGCAGGGCCTGGGCCAGGAGTTCGGTGTATGTCGACGCTGAACTCTCCTTGAGCTCGCTCATCGTGATGCGCGTCGTTGCTACGCACAACAGTGGCCATTCTTCGAATTGGCTCAGCGAGGAGATGATTCCCTCAGGACTCATCTGCGGAAGGCGTATCTCTCCCTGTTCTGAGTGTGGGCGCACAATTGTGTGCTGTAGCATCGGAGTGGCCTCGACCTCGGCCACAAGTCGAGAGATGTCGTGCGACTCGAAGCTGAGAGCTGAGCTTATTATCAGAACTCGCTTACTCGCTGCTAGCGACACGGCCTGATGTAGTGCCTCGACCAAGGTAGCGCCCTTGATCCAGATCGACGGGGGCGGGAGTGCTGGTTGGTCGTGCGTGCTCACCACGATGATTTCGGCAATGGAACCGACGTCGTTCAGTGCTTCGACTTTATCCGAGACTGCCGACTGCGAGCCTATATCGTCTATTACTAATGCGGTTAGCATGGTAAACCTCGACAAACCTTTTGCATCCATTCGTCCCGCTGGGCCTGTGTTTCCTCGACCAGTGCATCATCGCTCTGGCGGCTTCAGCGCTAACGTTTGATATGATGCGGGTTGCAACAAAAGGTTGCAGGTAGTTCTGTGTCGTGGGGAGGATTCTTATTTACCCCTGTGTTTTCAGTGGCTTACGGCTCGTTGTTGCCTATCGGAGCTGAGATTCTAGTGCCTTCCAATTTTATGTAATTGAGGACTACAGGGGCCAGGATCATGCCTGGAATGCCCATCAGGCGCTCGCCCACCAAGAGACCCAGCAGAGTGATCCACATCGGGTTTTTAATGCGTCCCCCGATGATTTTGCTATTCAGAAAGTATTCGAACTTATGAAGGATGATTAAGTAGAGTAGAGCTACGATAGCCAAGTGTGCGGATTGCGTCAGGCCGATGCTGAAGATGACAGTGTTACTGATCAGATTGCCGACTATTGGCAAGATACCGCACAGAAACGTCATCACCACTATCACGAAAGAGTAGGGAAGCGGGGTTCCGAACAGAGAGAGCGCAACTACGAAAAGCCCCGTAAAAAAGGTATTCACGGCAGAGATCACCAACTGCGCTCCCATCACCGTGCGAAAGCTCTCGAAGAAGAGAGAGAATCGCTCTGTGAGCTTTCGGGTGTACACGGAATAGGCGTTGTCGCGAATGGGGTAGGTGTTACGTCCCAGGTCGAGCTGCGGGGTCGTAAAGAGTCCACATGCTGCGACTATTCCGACGATCACATACAACGACTCTTTGGTGAATATCTCCGCGAACTTCGCCACCTCGCGGAGTTGTTCCTTGATTCCTTCTAACGTGAACTCTTTGAGGCTCTCCGGGTTGGTGAAAGGCAGATTGATGCCGTATGCGTTGGCCCATTCGACTACGATCGGAACCGCCTTTGTTGCGGCTGCAGGCAGCGCTCTTACGGCTTCCCCGAGGAAGTGAACGAATAGGTAAAAAAGGAGAAGATTGAGCGCCACGAACGCAAGGACAGCAATCGGCTTCGAGAATACCTTTCCTAAGAAGTAGAGCGTAAGGCTGGAGAAGAGGATAGTGATGAAAGGGGTCGCCAAACCGTAATGGCCGACGAGGAACAAAACAAGCACAACTGTTAGGTATGAGGCGCGCTCAAGAGTTTGAGAGGAGACTGATGTGGCCGCCGTAGGTGCAGTGCTCATAGAAGATTACCTCGAATTTCTAGCTACGAAGCCTTTTTCCGCAGACTGTGAAAATACTACGAAAGACCCGCGATCGGAAGGTGATCTACGATTGTCAAAGGTAGGGCCGATCATAGAACGAGAAAGTGATCAAAATGCGCTGCCGACTGAGAAATGAACTCGAATGGATGGTTCCCCTGGCTTCTCGTCGAGTGGTGCTCCCACATCGAAGCCGATCGGACCGATCGGGGATAGGTAGCGGAACCCTACGCCGGTACTGGTTCTCAAGTCGGCGAGTGCAAAGCTCTGCTCTCTGAGGAATACGTTACCGAAGTCGAAGAACACGTGTGTAGTAATGGTGTCTGTCAGAAGATATTGAAGTTGGGAGTTTCCCCCGAACAGAGTGTCTCCTCCTATAACAGCGCCATCTGAACCGCGCGGGCCTAATTCGTTTTGGCGGAAGCCACGTACTGTGGTGCGACCCCCCAGGTAGAATCGTTGGGTAATCGGAATCTCTTCAGTCGGCCCGAATGGTTCGGCGAATCCACCTAAAAGTCTGAGCCCAAGAGAAAACCGCCGAGACAAGGCGTCAAGGGGCACCGTCCCTGAAGCATTTGCATTTATCAAAGCGTAGGTTGCTTCGGAGCCAAAGGCATGAGTCGAGAGCTTTGGTTCTATAGTGAAGGTGTAGCCGGAACGTGGAAGAAGCGGATCGTCACGCCTATCGATCGACAAGAGCGCTGACAGGAAGCTCAAGCGGACAGTTCCTTCGTCGAGATCGGATATTATAGCTCCGGGCGTTACGTCGTACAGGTCGTCAACCAAAAAGGTGTGACCGGCAGAGAGTGAGATACCAGAGCCGATTTGACGCAGCGCATACGAGGCAAGCGAAACGCGATCGAGGTTCCATTCTTGAGTCGGAAGATCTTGGCGCTGATACCGTAGGTCTTCGGTGAGCGTATAATCCGACCCGAGGAAGGAGGGATCCATGTAGCGCAAGCTCGCAAAGCCCTGTGTGATTGATTGAGAGCTGCCGAGCTCGGTGTCGTCAAAAAAGGAATCGAGTCGCAAAGCCAAGCTCTTGCCGTCCGCGAAGAGCGACTTGTCGACTGCCTCGCCGAAGACATGCACTCCCAATTCGGAGTTCGCGCCTCCTCCGACCTCTAGAGTTTGTAGAGGGCGCTCGGACAGTCTGATGACAACAGCTTCGTGGTCGCTGTCGAACGCGCCGTCTGCTGGCAACACCTCTACTCGTGAGAAGAGGCCTGAGCGTAGGAGTTTGTGCTTGGTCTGGTTGACATCGTTACTTCGATACGGGGCTCCTGTCTTCAGGATCGTGTAGTCTATCGCGACCGATTCTTTTACCTTCGATAGTCCCTCGTACCTCACACCCGAGATCGTTGTTCGTGTGCCGGGTTCTGCCACTATCTCCAACATCCCAGTTCTCGGATCCAGATCGGCCGTGATGGCCGGGTAGAAGAACCCTTCTGATGAGAGGGTGTCGACTAATTGCTGAATGAATCGGTTAGTACGGGGCAGCGAGGTTGGGGTTTCTGGTTTGGTCGGCGGCTGCACATCAGCGGGGAATCCACTTACCGAGATTGAGTCGACCGTATGAGATTCCCCTTCTTTGATCGCGAACGTAATGTCGAGAGCCGAGCCGTTCTTTGTCGGGACGATCTCGTATCGAACTTCCGCATCTGGATAGCCCTCCTGGTTGTAGACAGACACGAGGATCTCACGAAGAGCATCGAGTTGGTCAGGAATCGCGTAGTCAGGCTTCAAGAGATCTACCTCTTCTGCGAACCCGAGCTCTTTCATGACCTGCTTAATGCGACCTCGTCCGAGGTGTGAGTTCCCTCTCAATTCGAGTGTGCGGACGGGGATCGAATCCTCCTCGACTATCGTTATCTCGTAGGTCAAACGGGAAGGATTGGAGCGATCTTCACGAAACGATACCCGCGCAAAGAGGTATCCTCGCTCCTGGTACATCCGCTCTATATTTTGAACAAGTAAGTTAATCGTGTTGTTTCCGAAGGGGCGCTTGCGCGAGAAGAGTTGAATCGAGTCGAGGAACTCGGAGGCTGAAAATACCGTATTTCCTGCGAATACGAAGGAGATAGGTTGCCTGCTGTCTCCTTCGACGACCAGATCCACGGTGCCCGCATCGTCACTGACTTCGTACTTCGGAGAGACTCGAGCAGAGATGTATCCCTCGTTACGCAAAGCGATGATGAGGCGCCGCTCCACTTCGTCCAAGGTAGAGGATGTCGCACCGCTCCCTGTTTTCACTACTCTTCGTACGATGTCCTGTGCGGGGATCGGCAGAGGATGGCCTTTGAAGACCACCCCTCCTATAGTGAATTTAGGGCCTTCGTCGACGACAATACGCAGCCTGCTGCAATACTGTTCACCCTCGAGGCATTCAACAGTGGCGCGCGCTGACAGGAAGCCCTGCTGATTCATGTATTGCACGAGGCCTCGATGAATCGATTCAAGAGCCTCCGATGTGTTGCGAACTCGAGATGCTAGTCCGAGGCGAGCAGAAGCGAGTATACTTTCTCGCTCGAAGGCTGAAAGCCCTTCAACTTGAAGGTCCACGAAGCGCGACTGTTCCGAAAGGATCGTATACGCCAGGTCCGCACTGAGAGCGGCCTGTCTTCGAGCAGGCATCGATTGAAAAAAACCCAACAGATTGACCGATGAGGTGAGGTTGTATACGACACCAGCGCGGGAGTTCGGCAGAGTGCTGAACGTGCTGTTGCCCACCAAAGAAAGCCGAGAGGTTAGGTTTTTCTTTCCGACCAGGGCGGGTTCGATTGAACCTGTGAACGGATTGTAGATCGGCTCCAGCGACAGGGTCTCGATACGCGTCAGGCTACGAAAGAATGCTCCTATACTACTGAATGTGTCCTCCGATAGAAGGAATCGCTGGTCTCGGGCAAACTGAGCACCGGCTCGATTTGCTAATGTCTGGCTTCCAAAAGTTCGAGACGAGGTAAGTAATACCAAGAGTTCGTCGTGGGAGAGTCCCCGATCGGACGAAAGTGAAATGCGAGGATTCTGGAGTGGGCCTGAGGCTTCGAGCATGACCAGGATGCTCTCTCCGGTTGAGGTCCGCAGGGTACCTTCGCTGGCAAGTTCCAATCTCGGGGCAAGGGAGCCTGGTCTGAACGTGAGAGCACCGTTGGTGATATCGAAGCGATTATCTTTGAGGCCTACCCAACCACTCAAGACGCTCATGCCTCCCGAAAGATGCGGTTCAGCGACTGTGCCTTGTGCTTGGATAGAAGCGTTGAGCTCAGCTGTAAAAAACGGTGTAAACACGAAGATGTTTCGTGGTGCTTCTATCGATACGTCGAGATCGAGATTGATTGGGTTAGTGTTGGCGCGAGGTTGAATTCGAGACGGAATGAAATAGCCCGTTAAAGTACGAACTAAGATCTGATTAATGTCGAAGTTCTTCTCGATCTCAGCGAAGTCGATATTGATCTTTCCCGACAGGGTTTGGCGTGCCTTTCCGAGCGCTCCCAGCGCGAGGTCTCCTGAAAACGTAATAACAGAGTCCTCGATCGGCTCTATCGTAACTTCTTTGAGCCGCGTAGAGATACTCGATGCTGGGAGGTCGAAGGGTAATACGCTGCCACGAATATCGAACGTACCGTTGTTTATGGTGCCCGTTAGGGTCTCGATTCGGATGCTATTTCCTGTGAAGAGGAACGATCCTTCGGCGTCGTGTACTTCCACCTCCGGAGAGGCTAGTCCAAATTCCCCACGCATGAGTTTCGCCCGACCTCCGAAGAGAGGCGCACCTAAAGGGCCCTTGATCGTCAGGCGGGTGTCGAGCTTGCCGCGCAGGTCGTCTATCGCAGACATGAAGGGGAGAAAGGAGCTCAAAAATATCTCTCCACCAAGCGCGATATCGAACCCCTTCTCGAACCCGAGGCTGCCTGAAAGGTCCAAGGAGCTATTCACTCCTGTGATCGAAATATCTTTGAATTGCAGGCTCCCGTTGACGATAGGCAGCGAGGCGTTGCGCGTAAAGCGAAGGGTGTACGGGTCGCAACCGAAAAAGAGGTTCTGGATTCCGAGCGAGCCCGAACCGGAAAACGGATTTGACAGGTTGAAGTTGTAGAGTAATGAAGCGTCGAATTGACCGCACTCGTTGTTTTCGGCAAGTCGAGAGAGCGAAGTTGGAGGTAGTTTGGCGCGTAGCTCTCCGTTAAGCGAGCGGCCGAGGTCGAGCTTGAGGTGAGCGGATCCCCCATACGTTGAGTCCGGAAGAGAGACCTGTAGTGCGCCATCTTTGAGCGTTGTCCTGCCGGAGAGGGGCATGCCGTTCGGTAACAAGGGAAATGCGATCGTTGTAGGACCTTCAGCTCGCAGTGAAGCCAGATCTAGGGGGCCCGAAAGTGTCAGTGTCGAAGTAATCGCCACGGGGCTCAGCTTCTTCGGATCCACGGGTGCTGTGAGCGGTTGGCGGTACTTGTCAAAGGAAAGGATACCCTTGCGGAGCTCGGGTGCGGCTAGTGAGATGTCGATGTCTCCTTCCCAACTGAACGAACCCATGCGAGGGTCTTTCGAGACCACTTTGGTTTTGAGTTCCGAAGGGCCAAGATCGAGGTCGATAAGAGCTGGGCCGAGGTTGGTTTGTTCGACGTGCAGAGCTGAGCAGTCTATTGCTATCTTTGTCTGCATGTCGTCTCCCATAGGGATGACAGAGACAGCGGCACGCGCGTTTTTCACCGTGAAGGGTCCGTAGGTAAAAGAAGGCACAGTCACAGAGAAGTCGGCATCCAAGCCCTTGTCGGAATAGGTCAGAGGTCGAGTGCTCCTTATCGTCGATAGCCCTCCGGTTCCAGAGAGATTTTCGAGTGTGACCACCGGATCGCCGTGATTGACGTCAACGGTAAGCTCTCCTTGCAAGGAATCGAACGAGAGGGGTTGGGAATTCGGAAGGAATAACGTCAAAGGCGTGCCCGACTGGTTTACAACGGGGCCCGAGAGGATTGGACTTCCAAGGGAGCCACGCACCGCGGGTTTCCCAGACAATTGACCGTTGAGCCAATCGGGTAAGCCGAGATAGCTCGTGTTGAGTGAGTAGGTGGCGTTTCCTAAAAGAGCATCGTCGAGCTCCGTATCTACAGTTGCCTGGAGAGAGAGAGACGATGTGTCGCGACTCAGCGCGAGGCTCTGGAAAACCGTTCGTAGATCCTCGATCACTACTGAGGCCTTCGCGGAACCGAGAGGTAGCTCCGAAACGTCGTCGATCTCCGGATCGATAATTGTTCTGTAACGGATGTCCTTGATGGTCGGTTCGAGTCTAAAGTTCTCACCCTCCCGGTCTACCTGAAGTGCTACTCCCGTGGCGGTTAACTCGGACTTCTCGCCGAGGGGTTCCCGGAACCGCGCGTCTCTGACTTCAAGATGCTCGAGGACCGCCCGCCACCTGTTCGGGTCGGCCTTTTCCGGTGGCGCGGGAGTCGTGAGCTGATCGATGAAACGGAACGTGGCAGATTCCGGTCCCACGCCGTCGGCCTGTCCGCTGGACAGAACGAGGTTGTCGATGGATATGATCTTCTCGCGTATCTGTCCCAGGCTGAAGTTGGCAGTGACCTTGTTGAAGGTGAGCTTAGGGGTCCCTTTCTCCAGTATCCGAACGTTTGATGCTCGTCCGCTCAATGTGATGAACGAAACTGTGAACGAATCGAAAGCCAAGGAGCAGTCGCACGACGCCTTTACTTCGTCTTCCAAGGCCTCGACTATCTCGTTGATAAGGTATTCCTTGAAAAGATTTATACCCAATCCAACCGAGATCCCTACCAGGAGGCCAATGAATGCAAATGTGCTTCCCGAGATACGCTTCATGACGTGGAGATTGAGCTCCTGTCGAAGGTGTGGGCTAAAAGTGTGCGCCAGCTTGTCGTCATCGGTGCATCCGGCAGGATCTTAGGCTCTTGGGCAGCGTGTCTATCCGGATCCCCACGTGGGGAGCACGCGAGCCGTGAGCAGGTAGTCTACCTCAGTGATGTATATACCTGCAAAGGCCATTGTTTTCAATGTGTTACCTTTGCGAGCCCAGTGATAACGATTGCGTTCTACAAGCCGTGCTTCTTGCCGACCTTGATGAAGGCCTCGATAGCTCGGTCCAGATGCTCTCGCGTGTGGGCCGCCGAAATCTGAACACGAATCCGCGCTTGGCCTAGTGGCACTACGGGATACGAGAATCCGATCACGTAGATGCCCTCTTCGAGCATATCTGCCGCAATTTTCGTTGCGAGAGTGGCCTCCCCGAGCATAATCGGTACGATTGGATGTATGCCGGGCCGAATCGTATACGCAGTTTCCGACATCTGCGCGCGGAAGTAAGCCGTGTTTTCACGTAGTCGCGTCACGAGCTCCGAGCTCGAGGACAGCAGGTCGAGGCACTCTAAGGTTGCGCTCACCAGCATTGGGGCTAGTGAGTTGCTGAAGAGGTACGGGCGGCTGCGCTGCCTGAGAAGCTGGATGATTTCGGCGCGACCCGTGGTAAATCCACCGCTTGCTCCTCCGAGCGCTTTGCCGAGAGTCGAGGTGACGATATCGACGTCCTTCATGATGCCACACTCCTCGATCGAGCCGCGACCCGTGGGGCCGAAGAAACCGGTCGCGTGTGAATCATCGACCATTAGTAGGGCGCCGTAGCGTTTAGCGAGGGAAGCTACTTGGGCCAAAGGAGCTACGTCTCCATCCATCGAGAAAACGCCGTCAGTAGCCACCAACACTCGTCGTGCCGAAGCACTCGCATCTTGGAGGCACTTTTCGAGCTCCTCCATGTTGCTGTGCGTGTAGCGATAGCGTTTGGCCTTTGAGAGACGAATGCCGTCGATGATGGACGCATGATTCAGAGCAGCGCTGATGATGGCGTCTTGTTCTCCCATCAGCGTTTCAAAGAGGCCGCCATTAGCGTCGAAGCATGAGCTGTACAGGATGGTGTCTTCAGTGCCTAAAAAGGTGCAGATTGCTTGTTCGAGCTGGCGATGGATGCTTTGCGTTCCACAGATGAAGCGCACGGAAGAGAGCCCCAATCCCCACTCGGAAGCGCCGCGCTGCGCCGCCGCTATGAGCCGCTCGTTGTTCGACAAACCAAGATAGTTGTTGGCGCAGAAGTTGAGGACCTGCTGACCTTTCACCGTGATCCTAGCAGCCTGAGGTGATTCGATGATACGCTCTTCCTTCCACAGGCCGGCTGCGCGAATCTGCTCTAGTTCCTCTCGGAATTGACGCTGAATCTCCTCGTTCATACACGCACACCCCTTTTATAAGTTGGCTACAGTCGGTGAACTATATCGCTCATATACTGCTGGAACTAGGTACGTATCGAGCGCTTCCTCGAGCGAAGGGCTCGTTGCCCAGCCCCAATCCCGGCGAGCAGATGAATCGTCGATGTATTCAGGCCAGCTATCAACGATCATTTGTCTCTGAGCGTGAGGAGCATACGTGATCGCGCTCTTGGGGAATCGGCGACCGAGGAGGAGGGCGATCTCCTCTGCGCTCGGGGAAAACGCAGCGATGTTGTACACCGAACGGGTGAGCCGCTCTCGTGGTGCATCGCTGAGCATGACGAGTGCGCGCAGCGCATCAGGCATCATCATGAACGGTATGCGAGTGTCGGGTCGAACGAAGCAAGAGTACGGCTTCGATTGTGCCACAGCGTGCACCATTTCCGGTGCATAATCGCTAGTTCCTCCTGTGGGAAGGGTGTGGGCATTCAGGAGCCCAGGATATCGAACACATCGAAAATCTATCTTGGTTCGCGAGGAGTTCTCCTCGAGAAGGCCGAAGAATTTCGCGTAGTAGTTGCCGAGTGACTCGCAGTACAACTTGTTTGCGCCGTACATGGTTACAGGATGCAGGTGTTCGTCTTCACCAATAGCTCCCGCAGATCTCTTGATCGTTGCGGAAGGGATGCCGTAGACGGCGATGGTACTGGTTAGCACGACCTGAACTGGCGTGCCTCTACGCTCCGACTGTTTTCGCGCTAACTCGAGCACGTTGAGCGTTCCTGTGACGTTGACTTGATGAGCAAGTTGCGGATTCCGCTCGCCACCCGACGAGAGGATTCCTGCAAGGTGAAATATCCTGTCGATTTCGTACTGGCCATCGATCTCCTCGATCAACGCTTGGTCCGAGATGTTTCCAAGGCAGATCGACGACAATCTGCGTTGAACCTCGGTGCGAGGGGCTCTCAGGTCGGTGCCCACGAGCATGCTGGCTCTAGACTCTGAAAGATGGTGAACCAGGCTGCTGCCGACTTCTCCGGCGCAACCGGTAATCAACGTAATTCCCATAAAACTCTCAAGCCTCCTCGTTGGTTTACAGCACCCGGAGTTAGCTGATCTTGTCGCTCGACATCAAGCGGCTAGTTCAGCTGTCGAAAGGGTTACATGCCTGACCGAAGTGTTGTCTGACAGCGCTCAGCTCTTGTCCCCTTTGCTCCTGATTGAAATGCCCTGTCTGAGCATTCAGAGTTACCGGAATGTACCATGCCGAGATGAGCCAAGTCCAAGAAGTGGGGTAAGCCGGCAACTCGATGTGGTCTAAAGTCAAGCACTGCAACCTAAGGGGCTGATTTACCGAGCGCTATTGTCGAAACGAGTCAGGATTTGGGTCAATTCGGCTCCAAAGAAAAATGGCTCATCGACGGAATTAGTGGGTACTTTCTGTCAGATTGGGACGTGCACCTGCTCGTGAACGTGAACGTACCCGAAGAAATGACCTCACGCTCTCTCACGATAACTTAGAAGCAACCCCTGCACTTACAGGTTTGCCAATCTCGTGTTCGT
>JBIIOE010000205.1:0-3190 GCA_044337105.1 Bdellovibrionota bacterium
GTATCCAAAGTGCACGAAACATGTAAAAGGAGAGCTTCTCCTCGGTCTTAGAGAATCACAATCGATGAAAGCGCTCAATCCTCGTGATGCAAGGTTTGTAGGTGGTACGAGGGCC
The DNA here is from genome assembly GCA_044337105.1 of Bdellovibrionota bacterium. GTDB lineage: Bacteria > Bdellovibrionota_C > UBA2361 > UBA2361 > OMII01 > OMII01. The sequence goes on from JBIIOE010000205.1 coordinate 116, forward strand.
GACCTGCGGCTATACTCGACTCGGGAGCTCTTTGAGAGTTAGATAAGGTAATGTCTCTGATAGGTTGGGCCAAAAACAAAACAACGGCTTGTACGCTTGAAAAAGGCGGCTTGCGACTACGTGTCGCTATATGTGGAATTGCAGGTGCGATTCTCGCTGCTGTCGCGTGCCCTCTGCCTTGTCTTGCGGAAGAGCGAGGGCTGGATGCCCCGCGCTCAGCAGTAGACGCAGTTCTTCTCATCGATACCTCTGGTAGCATGCTACTTACCGATCCTCTTAAGTTGAGGTATGAGGGAGCGAAGCTGCTCTTGCAGTTTCTAGGGAAGAACGACCGTATCGGAGTCGTGGCATTTTCAGATTCGGCAACGGTCGTATCGGATCTTCAGCCGTATGCGGCTGAGCGCTCGGACCAGCTGGTCAATGCTATTCAAGGTATCAAAACCGAGGGCCGTTACACAGATCTGCTGGAAGCGATAAAAGCGGGTAGTGGTCTCCTCGAGTCAAATTCTCGAGAAGATGCTCAGCGGGTCTTGATCCTTCTTTCCGATGGAAAGATGGAGCCTGAGGCGAGTCGCGGCACTGCGATGGCGCGCACACAGGAGCTCGTAAACGACATACTGCCGGATCTCAAAGCCCAAGAGATAAAAGTTCACACACTCGCTCTTAGTCCTCAAGCTGACAGGGAGCTTTTGGGAGAGATTGCCAGCGCCACGGACGGATTGAGTTGGTACACCAAAGAACCTGCTGAATTGCAAAAGTCGTTCGCCGACCTCTTTCTGGCTGTCAAGCGTCCTCAGGTCGTGCAGCTCACCTCGAAGGGATTCCGTATCGATGATGATGTCGAAGAGGCCACCTTCTATGTGAATCACGATGAGGGGGCGGCATTGACCCTCATGACGCCCAAAAACAACGAAATTTCCGCTGCGGATGCCCCAGAGTGGGTGACGTGGTTCACCGGAAAAACGTTCGATGTCATCACGCTGCGGGAGCCGGAGGCTGGCGACTGGCAGATACACGGTGTCACGACCACCGATGGGTTTGCGGCAGTGCTTACCAACTTGAAGCTCGTCACCGACTGGCCTTCGATTGTGCGTGCCGAGGACAAAGTTCTCGTCCAGGCTCGCCTGTACGAGTCCGAGAAGCCCGTTGCGTTACCAGAGATGAGTGGAGTCATAAAATATGCGTTTCAAATCGCGCCGACTGATAAGATATCGGAGCCACTTATTCGTGATTTCCTGAATGACGAGGGGCAAAATGGGGATCGTGTCGCCCATGACGGTATCTTCTCTTCAGTGGTCTCATTGAACGATGCAGGAGAGTATCGTCTGACGATTATCGCTCGTGCCCCGACCTTCCAGCGCAGCCAGCAGATGCCTTTTAGGGTGCGGCCTCGCCTCGTGGCCCTCAAGATCATAAATCCCGAAGAGCTCGAGGCGCAGCACGAATCGGGTACAGAGCACAGCAAAGAGGAGCCCAAGGAGGAAGGCGCGAACGAGGAAGAGGACAAAAAGAAGATCGCTGTCGAGAAGGGGAGTGGCAGAAGTATCTTCAAAGTTGAGCTGAGCGCCGAGGTGTCCTCTTTCCGTATGGTCGACGTAAAGCTCGTGGCGAAAGCCGGAGATCGAAAGCGCTATGAGCTTCCGCTGCGACGGTCGCCGTCTAACCCGCTCGAGTACGAGTTCCTTGCAGGTGCCTTGCCGGAGGATGGACGATATCTTCTCCAAGCATTTTTGAAGGCGGAAACTAAAAAACGGCAAGAGGTTGAAGCCGAGAGCAAGAAAATTATCTTCGAGCGTGCTTTGCTGAAGAGCGAGCCAGAGGTGCCTGTCAGCGTTGTGATCAGGGATAAAGAAGAGGAGGCTCCCAAGCCGCAGGGACTCCCGTTTATTCCGATGGCAATTGTAACCGTGATAAATGCGCTGTTAGCGCTTGTCGGCCTTACTCTCGTCAAAAAGATGGCTCCCAAAGACGTAGCGAGCGTGGGGCGGTATGTACCGCCGCGGGAGTTGAGCGAGGCTGTAGCGACTTTACGAGAAGTGGCCGAGCGTGTCGAAGTGGATTTTAACGATCCGTTTTTCGACAGCATTCAAGATGAGCAAGTTGTTGAAGTTCAGACCACTCCTCAAGCCGAGCAAGCGGCAGTTGCAGAGGGGGCTTAGTCAGATATGTCCGTGCTCGTTTTACTTGTTGGTCTTCTTGAGGCGGTCGGTATCGGATTCTACCTTTTCAAGAAATCGAAAAATCTCAACGCTGGCTCTCAGGCGGCGTTTGGCCTGCTTTCCGATGAGGTTAGTCAGAAACGTGCGATCTATGAAAATCTGACGCAGCTCGAGGCTGAAATGGTCGATCCTGTGGAGCTCAAGACCGCGGCTAGGAGCTTCCTTATTGCACGCGAATCGCTCAAGGCGGAGCGCGGTCGTGTCACCATTACCCAAGCTGAGCTGGAAACGATCGAAGTACGCTTGCGAGAGTTGGATGAAATATCGCGCGAGCTGGAAGCGAGCATGACCGAGACCAAGGAGGAGATCAAAATCCTCCAGCGTAAAGAGGGCGAGTTGTCGAATAAAAACGCGCAGCTCAAGACCCAGATTGCGGAGTCGGTCTCGAAGATCGACGCGATTATGTCCGAAATTGAGATGTCATCTCAGATGCAGGAACATATTACGGGTATGAAGGCTGAAGTAGTGAAGGCCGAGGAGCAGATTGAAACGCTCTTCACGCAGATCACCGCGGGGAACGAGCAATACTTCATTCTCAAAAAGCGCTACGACGCTCTTGATATCGAGTACGCGCAGCTCTACGAGAAATTCTCCGAGCAGCAGGGCTAATACCAGGACTTCACAACATGTCTTGTGGGTCGATGTCGAAAACGACGCGTATCTGCTTCGGCGCATCGTTCTCTTCCTTTAGTTTTTTCATCAAATGCTGCAGCGTCGGTGTCGAATCCGCCTTGAACAGGATGTGATACCGCCACATATTTCTGACTTTTTCAATCGGCGCCGGGGCAGGGCCGAGCATGATCACACTGAGAGCGGAGGCAACTGTTTGGCCCCGTGACGCTATAGCAACGCTCTG
>JBIIOE010000206.1:0-3174 GCA_044337105.1 Bdellovibrionota bacterium
TGAGCTTCCACACCAACAAACCCTAACTACCTAGTCTGCTGATATAACTCCGGAATTAATCGATCTTCTTATCCATTCCTGTAACGCATGGGTGAGCTCGTGAACGGCAACTCCTTGCTGAACTGAAGCTGGTAGCCAGCCTGCCATTACGAACAACTTCTTCTTTGGATTGTAGTAACCGCCGATCTGCCCAACGAGAAACTCTACTAAGCCATGTTGGTAATCAAATGAGTCTGGTATTAAACCGATAGCCCGGTATGCGAGCTCTTCCATCGCGAGCTTCTGCGGCGGTAGATCTTCGCGGATGGTATCTTGAAGAAACTGGGTGACAGCAGCTTTATCTTCAACCACACACGGTACGGCGGAGAGGGGCTTTAACTCACGTACCTCACTGGCATGCTTCAGCGCCTCGTCCGTAAGCGCGCACAGGGACACATCTGTGTTGGTCGGCTGCGCCTCTCCGTAGTGGCAGACTATCAGGCTCAGGATCAGCGTTGTCGTTATTCGGATCTGTTGTTTTCGAAGCGAGTTCATTGAACTCGATATAGCATACTTTTAAACCCCGGCGACCTACCTATTATTGAATAGGCAATCGACGCAGGGCAGATCCTCAGTCCTTCTCGCGGTACCGCACCACCCTGCCATCAGACGTTATCACCTTCATCTCCGCAGGAACTGCGAAAAGATTTTCTGCATCCTTCGTATATACTCCGGCTATACCCTTTACGCTCTCTGCCTCAGCGAGAAATCTCTTCATATCTCCGGATGCTGCGGCCTCTATAATAAACGTTGCAGCATCATATCCGTACATCCCCTCAGCTACACTTGGTTCGTGGAAGGTCTCTTGGTAGAGACGGAAGAAGGAGTTACTTGGTCCACTCAATGGGCCGACCAGCAGAGACCCCGCAAGAGCTCCTTGTGCAGCTGCGATCTCTTGGTAGTTGTACGTCGGCGGTCCAACAATGACCTTGCCTGTATACCTTTGATTCCGCAGGAGTTTGGCTAACGTGGCCGACTGCGGCGGTAACGTCAGGCTGATAATGACATCTGGGTTACGTCGAAGCATGCGGGTTGCCACGCTCGAAAGCTCTACATCACCAGGCACTATCTCTTCATCAAAAACAACGAAGCTGTGCGACTCCGCACTGGTGTGCGCTGCGTGCTCCATAAGTGATCCACGAATAGCGGTGCGCAATCCGAGCAAAGCGTCCTGCGTACTCGTAATGAGCGCGACCCTCACGGGCTGCCGCAACATTACTTCAGCTCCGATCATACGTGCTAAGTCACCCGGAGGAACAAAGATCGTTCGGATTAGGTCTCTCCCCGCACTAACTTTGCTGAGTGCTGTCACGGCCACCATCGGAACCCCTCGTCTCTCAGCGACGATCGACACCGCGAGCGAGGTTGAACCACTGAAGGTAATAAGTGCATCCACGTGGTCATGCGCAATAAGCTTGTCTGCTGCACTTACGGCATTTTTGACCTGGAAGCCATCATCTTCGAAGATAAAATCGATATTATTGGCGCTATCAAAGCTTCGATCTGCCAGCTCGATTCCACGCTTTACGGAGAGCCCACTGGCTGCCGCTAATCCGGTCGTCCCAACTATCACCCCCACTTTTGTGCGTTGAATTGGGGCCGCAAACGCGGGCAGCAATGTCCAAGCAGCCAGAACAACTAACAGATTTGCGACATAATAAGCTTCTCGGCGCATGCTCTATCTCCAGGCAAGGTCTATACAGATTTACATCAACCATTCATCAGAAGGATCGGTCTTGGCTATACTCGTTTGAACCTGTCACAAAGGCGCTGCCTACTCAATGTCGTTGTGGTATATTGTTGTCAATGTTTATTGACAAAAAGAACCAATCATTTGAGCTAAGTGCCCTTGAATCATTTGGATTTTCCAAGCGTCAGGCGCGAGTCTATCGGGACCTTCTAGCACTTGGACCAAGCACTGCTGGGCCGATCGTTCGCAAGTCTGGGCTCCATCGCCAGTTTGTCTACTCTGCGCTTGCAGAGTTAGAAGATCTTGGATTTGTATCTCATGCTGTGAGCAGGGGACGTAAGGTATTTAGCGCAGCGAGACCTGATACGATCTTGCATCGTGAAGCAGAACGGATGCGCGAGCTTGAGCTCGTAGTGCCGCTCCTCAAAGGTTTGGCTAAAACGTCCCATGATGAGCTTCACGTTGACGTTGTAAAAGGGAGAGAGCAATTCTTAAGAAGACTACTGCAGGTTGTCGACTCGGCTGCTCGCGGAGACGGAATCATCCGAGCAATAGCATCGGTGCGAGACTCTGATATCTATGCTATTCTTGGAGACTCTTATGACGACTACGTACGGTACTGTCGCGATAAACGGGTTAAAAAACGGTTCATCGTCCCAAGTGCCGCGATTTCACGAGCCTACGAGCAACGATTATCCCGCGAGCGCGGCGCTACCATTCGAGTAAGCGATTCGAGCCTAGCACTACCCACCTCTACAATTATAACGCCTGAACTGGTTGCTATGGACCTCTTTAGTCACGAAATCGTCTCAATTATGATCTGGAATAAGACGATCGCCAAAAGCTTTCTTGAGCAGTTCTCTGTGATGTGGAAAGGCTCAGCTCCCTACAGAAAAGTTGGCAGGAAATGAGGCAGGCTCATGGAGTACGGCGAGACCTCGTCTGGGCCATCAGTGAGAATTGATGGAAATATCCAACGAGAGCGTGCGCCTCCTGATAAACTGCAAAAAGCCGTGGGGAAGGCCTGCTAGTTCGCCACCTGTAGACCTCGGCATTTCGCTCCGTCTTTCCGTCAACCGCTATAAATGGCCCGATACAGTTGCTCCATCCTCTCATACCGCGATACACTTTAGTGCGCGATGTCACAGAAAAACTCCCTCAGAATTATAAATGCCCGCGAGAACAACCTTAAAGGGCTCGATCTCACGCTGCCTCACGATACCTTCGTTGGCATTACGGGACTGTCGGGCTCAGGAAAGTCATCACTTGCATTTGATACGATCTACGCTGAAGGTCAGCGGCGCTACATCGAAACTTTCTCGCCTTATACACGACAGTTCTTTGATAAGGTAAAACGTCCCAAGGTCGATTCTATCGACAATGTGCGACCAGCAATCGCAATTCAACAGAAAACCGCGCTTTACATGCACCCCTGCCCTCCCGTC
>JBIIOE010000025.1:0-37576 GCA_044337105.1 Bdellovibrionota bacterium
AAGAAATGACCTCACGCTCTCTCACGATAACTTAGAAACAACCCCTGCACTTACAGGTTTGCCAATCTCGTGTTCGTCAGGGGACGATGTAGGTACATGGATACACCGATCAAGAGTGGCACCGGACTCCCGCTCGGGTACGTTCACGTTTACGTGCACGAGCACGTTCACGTGAAAACCGTCATTTCAGGGCTAAAACCAGCGATTTCGGGCCTCACACTGACCATAACTACCCACTAAATCCGTCGAAGACCCTTTCCTCATATACCAGCACCTATTGCCCACTCGATCTCACGGTCAGCCACAGTAAGGTAGCTCTCGCTAACGTCACTGGAATCAGTCACTTACCGAGAAAGCCAACCAGCGTCTCGCTACAAACCACAAAGAAATGTTCTTCTTTCCCGAAATCCGATCCTTCGGTGCTGGCTAAAGATGAACACGCGGAAAAACCCCAATGTATCGCAGATCTCGCCGAACTGAATCGAGGAGTGGAAGCAGCTGCGGCTTTTTTCCGCACTCCTACCTTCACCCTTCACCACGACCTCGAATGTCTCGCTGCGAAGCCATTTTTCCCCAGGCTGTTAAGTCGCTAACCCTCTCGGCCGACTTGTGTCTTTATGAAATTTGGCGCCTCGGCATTTTCCCCTCTTCTTTTACCTATACTTACGGCTCTCATGGGGTCAGCGCTCCTGCTTGGAGCAGCACCCATTGTGATTGGGGCCTGCCTCCTCTGTGCCGCTGCTGTATCGGCCCTGTGCTCATGGCGTCGAGCACCTGTTCCCGCTCCGGAACGCGGAAACACTGTGAGCAACTCTCGATCTGAGCTCGAGGAGGACTACGCTCGAGCTTCGTTTCTAGCAATAGTGAGCCACGAGCTACGAACCCCGCTGCACAATATCCAAGGCTTAATCAGGGTGCTGTATCGGGACGAGATAAACGCTGCACAGCGATACTACCTGCGACTTATCCAGGACGCCTCCAATAACCTTCTTTTAACCATCAATGACGTACTCGACTTCTCCAAGGCCAACACAGGCATGCTATCGGTTGAAACGAAGCCGTGTGCGCTACTGAGTGTCGTGAAGGACGCTCTGCGTACGGTATCTTCAAAGGCAGAAGACAAGCCCGAACTCGAGCTCATCTGCTCCTACGACACGAAGGTGCCGGCACTCGTCCACTCTGACGCACAACGCATCAGACAGATCCTCGTTAACCTCCTCGGAAATGCCATTAAGTTCACCAGCGCCGGCTTCGTGCGACTCGACGTTGAAGCTTTGGAACCCGTAGACGGTAGAGTCGTGGTACGTTTCGCGGTGACCGACACAGGGATGGGAATTCCAGCCGAAAAGCTCCGCTCCGTATTCGAACCCTTCTCACAGGTTGACATGACGGTCGTACGGCGCACGCAGGGTACTGGTCTAGGATTGACGATCGTGCAGCAGCTCGTTGGATTACTGCGCGGCGAAATCGGAGTAGAGAGCACGCTCGGTAAGGGCAGTACCTTCTGGTTCACTATTACAGCAAAAGCCGATGGGCAGTTCGTCTCCTTGGGATCGCCCCTCGCGGGTCATTCAGCACACATTGTGAGCAAAAGCACGCACACGGCGGTATTGCTTCAGGAGATCCTGGTCAAGCAAGGGCTCGATGTCCGATGCTCCAAGCAGCCGCTGTCTAGCACGGAATTTCTCCAATCGCCGAGCGACTTCCTCGTTATCACCGACGATGTACTGGTCAACGAGAGCGCCTGGCACATGGTACAGCAATTCATAGAACGTAGAGGCCCGCAGGCAGTGATCCCACTGCTCGGGCCCGGGGCTCTCAGGTTGCGGCAACGGTGCCACGAGCTCAGACTCCCGATCTGTCTCTCTCTGCCGATAGTTTCAACGGATCTTATTGAGGCTATGTGTGGTCGCTATGAGCCAGAGGAGCACGAAGATGAGCTGCAGCATACGATGACTGCTAGCGAGCCTCTTAACATCCTTATCGCCGACGACATCCCGACCAATGAATTGATCCTACGACTTGCCCTAGAGGAGGCTGGACACAACGTCCGCGCAGTGAACGATGGACGCGAACTATGGAACCTGGTGAGCGCTCAATTGGAACGCCCAGGAGAGATCGCTGCTCGCGAGCTCTTCGACGTCGTGCTGACCGACATTCAAATGCCTCATATGGATGGAATCACCGTTATAAAAAAGGTGCGCGAACTCGAGGCACGAGCAACGAAAGCTGGCATCCCACCTCTTCCGTTAATCGCAGTCACCGCACATGCTTTTGCTGCAGAGAAGGAGCGAATTCTCGACGCAGGGGCTACAGGCATGGTCACTAAGCCATTGAACCCCAAAGATCTTGAACGAGTGCTATCTACAGTTAAAAGGAGGTCCGAACGCGCTCCTACTTTACAGAGCCCGGCTTCACACGATTCGGCCTCACACGCTCATACCTCATGTGCTGCGAGTGTCGAGCCAGCATCGGCGGGAACTCCCTTCTCGGAGCTTCAGTCTTGCGACACTTCGACCACCACTACATCTCCTTTCTTACTCAAGGCGCAGATCATTCTCGGTACCGACGCGGGGGTTATCGACGTCGCGGATGTCTTCGAACGCTTAGGCGAGAACGATCGTCGGACCCTTCTCATCCTTAGGTCGTTCCTCGAGTGTTACGAGGAGGTTCTCATGCAGCTCGAGAACTACGAGGATCGGCTCTCGACGCAAGAGCTCGGCAAAGTCGCTCATGCGATCAAAGGCTTAGTCGGAGAAGTCGGGGCCAAGGCAACTCACGCACTTGCCCACTCCCTGGAGAAGCTTGCAAAAAGCGATCGACGAGACGAACTCCTAAAGGGTATTCCTACCCTGATTTCCGACACCACGCGAGTTGCTGCTGTGGTACAAAAGGTTGTCGAGGCATTCGACGGGAGCGAGACTCAATTAAGTCAGGAATCGCCTTCACTCGCTCAAGGGGCGTAGTAGCCTGGAGTGCTCGGAAAGGACACGATGAAGCTCTCGCCCGAACTACGCTATCAGATCCGTCGCTTCTCCCTTAAGTGGGGAGCACACTTCACTCAAATCTCCTTGGCGATCGGCCTCACGGTCATAGCCGCTGTAGTGTACTGCACCTTCGGAATGCGCCTCGACCTCTACTCCCTAGAGTGCTTTTTTTCGCTCAGGGGTCCGCGAACCCCTGCGTCAGAGGTCGTTGTTGTCGCGATAGACGACGCGAGCTACCAGGCGGTAGACGCATCGACCAACTACCCTCTCCCGCGACGAGTTTTGGCTGAAGCTCTCGAGAGCATACAGCGCGCTAATCCTAAGCTGCTCATCCTCGATGCAAAGATCCCAAACGAACGCATGCTCGACCCCAAGGCTGATGAGCGAATACGACAGGTGCTACTTGCCACCCCGTCTACTATCTGGAGCGGCGAAATCAGAGGCTTGGCCGACGATGACCAAAGCGTGCGAATCCGCTCTGACGAGCAGTTCCGGACGGCAGCGAAGCTCGAACTACCAATGACGATCTACGGACACTTCGATTCCTTTCTGTATCTAGGAAACCCGGATCCCAATGCGGTATCGTTATACGAGATCGCGCCGATGGCGCAGCCACTCGTTGAACTCGCGAGTCTCGACATCGCTTCCCCTCGACCTGGCGACATAACGAACTTCTACGGGCCCGCCGAGCACCTGCCGAGGGTGCCTGTTCACAAACTCCTCGGAACGCCGTCGGAAGAGGTTCTGGAACAAGTGCGCGGAAAGATAGTGCTCATCGGATACCAGAGCCGCTACTTTGCTCGGGGCACGATGGGCAAGGACGAATTTTCCACGCCCGCGTCACCAAAGGGGATGTTCGGAGTAGAGATCCATGCCTCAGTCATCTCCAATCTCCTCGATCGTTCGTGGATCCGGGGCATCGACCACACAACCTCGCTCGTCGTCGTGGTGTGGCTCGTATTTGTTCTCGCCGGGTACCTCATGCGAGCGCCCACGCCGCGCACCCTCGGCTTGGTATGGACAGTCGTCGTTGTAGCGTATGTCGCTAACTACCTCGCATTCACACGAATGTTTTTCTTCTTCTGGGGACTCGCATCAATACTCGTAGCAGCGTCAATCATGACCGCTGGTAGCGCTGTGTATTTTCTTACCAGAGCAGAGAGATACAAGCGGTACGTAGATAAAACCTTCTCGTTCGAGCGGGAGCGGGAGTTGTAAGTGCTGGCTCTTCGTGGAAACGAGTGGGTAGTTGCGGGCGCAGAGGCGCGAAAAACGCGGAGGGCGCAGCCGGTCGCAATTCGCGCGGTTCGATTGCCTTGTTTTGTTCTAGCTCAGATGTTCGCTCTGGTCAGCTGTTTATGCACCTACTACAGAGCGGGTTAAAACTACAGAGGACTCAGGGATACACAGAGGTTGCAGTTCAAAAAGCCATGCAGTAACCATATAAGCACTACGACGGAAAGCTACAGTCAATCAGTTGAGTCTCTAGGCAACCCGCTCTGTGCACCTCTGCGTCCTCCGTGGTTTCATCCCTACATGCTCGAGTTGGATACTCAAGCACCGACGAAACTGTCGCTCGCTAAGCAAGCTTTACTAGTTCAGGGTCGTTGACGTCCGAATAACACCGAGGGCTACCCACTCGAAAACCCGATGAGCCTAAATTCTAGCAAGACAACATGGCTGCTCCGTCTGGTAAGACTATCGCGCCCCAAAAAATCGCAGCAATCGAGCGATTCCCGTCGGTGTATTCTTCTTGGCGATACGCTCCAATCGATCGATCACGTCGCTCATTGATTCGTACCTATCCCCTGGCTCTTTTGACAAGCACACCTGCACCACCTGCTCGAGCCGCGACGGGATGCGTTTGTTGAAACTTCTGAGCTCGGGAACCTTTCCCAGCAGATGAGAGGCCGCGACATCAAAGACGGTCTCACGGTCAAACGGAAGTCGACCCGTACACAGCTCGAACGCCACCACACCGAACGAGTAAATATCACTCCTCACATTCAGAGCCGAGCCGCGCACCTGTTCCGGCGACATGTAGAGCGACGTCCCGACGAACGTCCCTGTTGATTCACGCTCGACGTGTTCCGCATCTGAGATTGCTTGTGCAATTCCGAAATCGATCAAGCACGCGCGCAGCTCGTCGCGCTCTTCAATCAGCAGTATATTTGATGGCTTTAGATCCAGATACAGAACTCGCGCACTGTGCACCGCCTCGACTGCGCGTGCTATCTCTAGCAGAAGCGCAACTACGTGTTCGATTGGAAGAATGCGTTGCTCAGCCACCGCCGGCGCCCCTTCCGCGACCACGGACTTCATGGTCGCACCACTTACGAGCTGCATGGTGAAGAAAGGCTCCTGACGTTCGGTTTCTCCGCGCTCGAAGACACGTACGATTCGATCGTCGTTGATTGCACGCAGCTGCTCGAACTCTTGCATGAAACGAGTGCGACCCACCTCGCTTGCTGCCCCTTCGGGTAAGAGTAGCTTGAGCGCTACCTCAGCTGGCTGCCCGGTGGGAGCGGCTCCATCTCTCACCCGATACACCGCAGCCATCCCGCCCAAGCCGAGTAGGGCGAGCACCGTGTACCGACCATTGCGATCGATAGTGTCTCCGCTGTTAAATTCCCGGGCACTCACGTCCGACCACTCCTTGGAACACCGCCGAGTAAATCGCTATCAGCCTTACCACGCGAACCACCCCGCCAACATGCCCAGCACGATACCCACCCCGAGCCCGGCGACCAAGGTACGTTTAGTTATCCCGGCGTATTGTGGACCCGCCGAGAGAAACGCGCGCAGTTCGTGTGCTGATTGAAATCGAAGACTCGGGTCTTTCTCAAGTAGCCGCGCGATCGCCTCTCGATACCGCTCTGGAACCCCTGGCGCATCAACCGGCGGAGGTGGTGTGTTGATGTGCATCCCTGCGAGCACCACCCAATTGGGCGAAAAAAAAGGGGGCTTTCCCATCACGAGCTCGTATCCAAGCACTCCGAGCGAGTACAGATCACTTCGCGCATCCGCGGCTTTGCCCTTAATTATCTCGGGTGCCATATACAGCGGTGTTCCGATCGCCTCACCGGTCTTGGTCAGATGTTGATCACTGGCTGCACCCTTGGCGGTACCGAAATCCGTCATTCGGACCTCTCCCTTTTCGGTCAGCATTACATTGTCCGGCTTGAGGTCACGGTGTACCACCCCTTGCTCGTGCGCGTAGGCCAGCGCCTCGACGATCTGCCCGAAGACCTCACTCGCACGACCCGGCTCACACCGCCCTTGCGAAAGCAGCGCACGCAGACTTCCGCCCCGCACCCGCTCCATGGAGATGAAGGCAAGCCCACCATCCGCGACGCCATAATCGAAGAGCCTGATGATAAACGGATGCGCGAGCTGCCGTCCAAGCGCGACCTCGCGCACGAAACGGGCTCGCGTGACTTCGTCGCCCTCGAACCGTGGGGAAAGCACCTTCAACGCAACCACCTGGTTATCCAGCAGGGTGTCTCGACATTCGAGGACGGTAGCGACAGACCCCGCCCCCAAAACCGATACCACCTCGTAGCGGGAGGCGATAAGGGTGCCTGGTTCATAAGGCGTCGTGGATGAGGGTGACATACGGGGAACGTACCGTGTCTCTGCTACTTGCGGGAGGGGAAAACTGTCCGTCAGGCCTATGCACTGGAACTCTCTGTCCTCCCCTCCCCCTGCCAGCGGATTGAACGAACTCACGCAGCACACTGCAAGCGACAGCAAAAATCTCAGAGAAAAAGGCTATTTAGGGCAATCGCTCGTCGCCTAGGGAAGCGAGGCAAAACCTACCCGTAGCGAGAAAGTGGAGGTTGGGTTGATATTTGATTTTCAGTGCGGGAAAAAAACGGAAACGTATCCACTGTGATACATTGAGGATTTTTTCCCGTGCTGAAAATCGAAGAGCAACCCAAGATCCGCTTTCGCAACAGGGAGGGGGTTTACTTCGCTTCCCTAGAGGTAACAAATCACAAGACACTCAACAAATAAGCCACAAAGGCTCAAGCTCTAGCAAAAGGTGCCGTCTTACCTTTGGTGTGAGTTGAAGCACGCGCTAACACGCGTTGAGAGGGAGCAACCCGATGGATAACAAAGACTGCGATACACGTTATCAGGCACTGGCAAAGCGCAAGGAGCGAGGGGCTTCCTTGGTAGAGTATTCCCTACTCGTGGCCTTGATATCAGTCGTTGCTATCACTGCGGTGAAAGCCTTGAGCGTGCGAATTGAGGCGACCCTGTTCAGTACCGCTGGTCGGCTAGGCGGAGCGGGAGACGTCGATGATGGGTAACCCAAACTGTGTACGGGAACAATTGATAGCCGTAGAGCAGTCCCCAACGGGGCCCTATTAAAGGGGGCCGTGGAGGGAGGAACGGCGGACTCCGAATCCTAGCCAAGGTCTGTCCGAAGCCCTAGAAGCGGTGGATCCGAAAACCGACGTGCAGCTGTGCGTGGTGCCTCAAATCAGGAATACCACCAAGTTCGTCTCCTTCCAAGACCGAAAGACGCTCTGCGCAGATATGCGTCCCACCTACAAGGCTCCGACCATCAAGGCCCCGGAGTTTGCACTCTTGGAGTTCGAGGAGAAGTAGGCCACACGCTATCCGATGTCGGTTGCTTCCGGGAAGCATAAGTGGAGTCGTCTGACGAAGCTCTTCAAGTACCTTGCGGACCTGCGAAAGATGGCCTACACCACCACGCCATCGAGAGCTTGAATGCTTGAGATGCGCTAGAACACACCTAATCGGAAAGTGTTTCCGAACGACGACGCAGTCATCAAAATTCTATTCTTGAACGTGGGAAATCTTCACCAATCGGTGGACCAAGCAGCGGGTTGGCACTCGTGATGAGTCAGTTGTCCATAATCTTCCCGGATAGAATGCCTTCGGAGGCTATCGACAACGTGAGATGGCACCAATCCAGTAATCAGTTCACGTTACAGTCTCGAGACGTAAATTGATCGACGCTTTGGTAGATTACCCAAGCGTCGATCATGCAGGCTAATCCTTTTTAGCCCGCCTCCAACGCCTCCAGGCGCCGAGCCCTGCAGCGCCCGCTCCAAACAGTAAGGCGGAGCTCGGCTCTGGAACTGAGGACGGGGCAAGCATCGTGTTAACATACGACTGTATCTCAGGTCGAGTTAAATCGAGAGCAAGTCCATAAGGACTCGAACTACTCGTTCCCGCCCTTGTGTACATTCCTTCAAGTTCTCTAGCAAGGTTGTACAAAGGAGAGCCCGAGTCTCCTGAGGCAGGCCTAAGCACGTTCGGATTAGAAAGCATAGTTGTATCGAAATACAGCGCAGGGCTTTCTCCTTCGAGCGGGCCAAAACTCCCTGCGTACGACTCACCACCCCGTGCATTACCGTCACGGTCAACATAACCCCCGAAGACTGAACCAGGTCGCCCAAATCCTGCCCAGGTAAGAGCCGAATCAGTAGGCGACCTCATGTTAGCGAAGGTCATATCCAAGTATTGCTGAACCGGCGAGGCATAACGAAGCACCGCGAGGTCAGGGTTCTCGAACCGGGTACCCGGACCCTCGTAGCCCGGATGAATAAAGATTTCCGATATATCGTGGTATGTCCCTGGATTGGTCATATAGTTTGGGCCTTCCCCGACCTTTATCGTCAAGTTCCTTCCCAACAACTCATAAAATTGGTGACCTGTTGCAATCAGGCCATACCGATTGAATGCTATCGCCGTACCACCGAACTTCGTCTCACGCCCGTTGGCCCCATCGTACTCAAGCAGTACGTGCATCGAACCGCCTCGGCCAGGTCCCTGATACAAGCCGCTCATATTAGCACCCCTTTGCTGTGCGGCTGGATCTGCATCCATGGACAGTACTATCCCGCCCTTCGCCTCAGAGGTGTTTGGTCCAACTATACCGGCGCCTGTAAGAAACGAGGAAGCAGAGAGGGCGGCAACCCCTGCTGCCTTGCGAGCAGCTTCAAGGATACCCCCACTACTGTTTTGCGATGCGGCTGTCGGTGTCGAGAGTCCGGAGAGTTCTTGGGAGTGTGATGACCTACGCGACGAAGACACAGGGCTATTCATGGGCAGACGCCTCCTCAGGGAGAGTATTAAACACAGATAGGTATATCGACTTTCGTGTCACTACACAAATTCAAAGTAGTTCGGCCAGTCGCAGAGCGATCCTCGTAGCGCAACTACCCCCACAGAGCCGAGTTCCCAAGGCCACTATCCCCTATGGGACGGCAGGCTTGTCAGCGGGCGCCGCGCATCGGCACCTGCTTACTCTTTGTGGTGGGGAGGTTTTGCATTCCTCGTAATGGCCACAATCATGCTGTCGCTATCAGATCGTTTTAGATCTTATCGGACGCAGCCTGACTAACAAGACGTAGGCCAACTACGGAGGATATACACAACTATCGAGAATCAACACTTCATACAAATCACGAGAGAGCCTTCTCAATAGCCGCCTTCAGCTCAGCAGAATCCGGCGAGACACCGGACTCAAAGCGCCCAACCACAACGCCCTTGCGGTTAACGAGAAACTTTTCGAAGTTCCACCCCACATCAGCACCACCAGTACTCGCAGTGAGAAACCGGTAGAGGGGATGTTTATTTTCGCCCAGTACACGTACCTTCGAAAACAAGGGGAAAGACACCCCAAAACGCTCCGAGCAAAATCTCTTTATTTCGGCATCGCTACCAGGCTCTTGTTGTCCGAAATCATTACTAGGGAACCCGAGTACCACGAGGCCCTGCTCTCGGTAGTTTTGGTAGAGCTTTTCCAGCCCTTCGTATTGAGATGTGTATCCGCAATACGATGCGACATTAACAACAAGCGCGACCTTACCTTCGAACATAGAAAGCTTCTGCTCACTACCGTCAATTGCGGTCGCGGAAAGGCTATATAAGCCACCCTGATCTGCACGCACACATTCCCCCGTAACCACTAAACACAACACCAGTGCCGCTACTAGTATACTCTTCATGCGCTCCCTTTCTTATGTATTGATAGTGCTCCTTGAGGCTGCACTACGCAGGACTCAACGTACCCTACTCGTATTCACACGGCCACGAAAGGAACTACGAGAACCTCGCAGGTTTAACAGGCTACGGAAACTCATTATCGACGCTAAGGCGCTCCACACTATTCAGCATCGCGCAATTGATGCCGTCTCTCCCTATGAGTAACACAAAGTAGGCAATCTCTCATGAAAACTGAAGGCACCAGCACACCCTCTCGACCTGCGGAGCCAACGCGCGCAGATAACAACCAGGCTCAACAAGCACGCGATAGGCGAAAAGCGAGCGAAGCCGAGCGCAACGAGCAAGTTCAGGAACGTCGAGAAGCTCAGAAAGAAGCAAGCAAAGATAGAACCGTAGACCTACAAGCCTAAACGCTCCATCTCTGCTCCGGAAGAGTCATCGACGAATACCAACATCGTGCCGTCCTTCAATCCGGCCGCACGTGCGCCACTCTTCAACCCGCCAAAGAACTTCTCCTTTGCGAAAGGTGGCATCTGCGCCATAGGGAAGTCACGAAATACGAGCTTCACCTCCCCTGAGGTCGAATCATCATATCGAACGAACTTTGGCCCTGCGACCGGGTTGTTTTTTAGCGCTGTGATGAAGCCAGAGATTCCTGACTCAACACCCCCCGTGGAGCTTTTGGCCGTTTGGGGCTGCGCTGGCGTTTGGGAAACACCCTCAGGCTGCGTAGACAACGATTGAATAAACCCCGAGAAGCGAGCCCGCGCCTCTTCGCTTGGAGCAAGCTGGAGAGCCTTCGTACCAAGCTCTCTCGCTTTCGAGGTGTCCCCCTTTTGGGCGAATGTAATGGCGAGGTATGCCATCGCTGGGAAGTTATTCGGGTCACGCACAAGCACACTGTCGAGTTGCTTTATCGAGTCATCGTAACGACCGAGGAAAGTAAGCGTACTCGCGTACCGTGCAGTCGCCCCCAGATCGTTCGGCATCAGCTTCAAATATCGTTCGTAGAACTCCACGGCCTTCGTGAAGGCCTTCTGATCAAAGGACACATCACCCATCATAAGAAGCGCATCTGGGTCATCGGGCGAAATAGTCAAGATGCGACTCAACACATCGACAGCCTCAAAGACAAGGGGCGATGGAGCATCTGGACGATTACGAAGCTTGTCGCCCAGAAAAGCCGCCATCTGACGTAAAATCCCGATGTCGTTTGGAGCGCGTTCGAGATCGAGACGCAAAGCTTCAAGCTCAGGATCTACAGCTACCTCTTCGCGCGGAGCCTGGAAATGCTCTGTCGGCTTAGCGTCTCCGCGCTTCCAATGCATCGCACTCTTGAGTCCGAATGTGGCACCGAAGAGAACGACGGCGGCTCCGAGCACTACTCCGTAACGCTTGGGGGAATGCGCTGCCAAACCCTTGCCGCAACCCGGACAGAACCGCATTTCTTCAGAGATCGCCGCCCCACATCTGCGACACGCCGTTATAGACTGACCCATCCTATGACTCCAATCATGTAAGCGTCTCCAGAATTAACCATTCAGAGACAAAGGTCCAGCGTTGCACCTGAAAGACTCTTTCGATCATCAGTTGATTGTAGACTGCTGATTCCCATGATATTTTTTTCGGGCGAATGCGCAGCATAGGCTTCAAAGGAAAACCGTGACGGATACCACCACTCAATGCCTCGTGCGAGTTCCGCGCAACCGCGCCCCCGCGAGCATCTCCATAGTTATTCCTTGCTACAACGAGGAGGAAGTTCTCCCGGAGCTACGACGCCGCCTGAAAGATTTGGTTGCTGGATACACCTGCCCTTTTGAGGTCGTGCTGGTCGATGACGGCAGCAAGGACAACACTTGGCCGCTCATCTGCCAGTATACGCAAGAGGAGAGCTTCATAAAGGCCGTTCGCCTGGCTCGCAACTTTGGCCATCAGCTCGCTATCACCTGTGGATTGGATCAGACCAAGGGCGAGGTGGTCGTAATTCTCGATGCAGACCTCCAAGATCCGCCCGAACTCATTCCTCAGATGCTCGAGCGCTGGAGTGATGGATACGATGTTGTCTATGGACAACGACGAAGCCGGCAAGGCGAAGCCACTTCCAAGAAGTTCTTCGCATTCGCGTTCTATCGAATCTTCGAGAAAGTAGCCGGACTCCAAGTTCCGCGAGACACCGGAGACTTCAGACTTATGGATAGGCGCGCGGTGCATGCGCTCCAGTCGCTCAGAGAGCGCCACCGCTTCGTACGCGGAATGGTATCCTGGATTGGACACCATCAGATTGCGGTACCGTACGACCGCCCCGAGCGCTTTGCGGGCACCACGAAATATCCCTTTAGGAAATCGTTCTTTCTCGCGGTTGATGCAATTACCTCATTTACATACGCGCCCCTGCGCGTAGCATCGTACCTCGGCGTCCTTACTTCGTTAGGCGCGTTTCTGTACATCCTGGTCATCATTGTTTTGAAAATCCTAGCAGTGAACGTACCGGGCTACACGTCTGCGATGGCTACCATCCTCTTACTCGGAGGAGTTCAGCTCATGGTCTTGGGTGTGTTAGGAGAGTATGTCGGACGCATATTCGAGCAGGGCCAACAACGACCTCTGTACCTAATAGATGCGATCAAGGGAGAACCTCTCGAGCACGTCGCAGAAGAGTGCGAGAAACAAGCTTGAGAGTCATGGGTAGCAAACGTATTTCCATAATCGGAGGTGGATTTACCGGCTTGGCCGCAGCGCTCGACTTGGTCAAAGCGGGACATGCGGTGACGATCATCGAAAAGGATCCAGATCTCGGTGGACTGGCGGGAACATACGAGATTAGCCCTGGAATACGGGTCGAAAAGTTCTACCATCACTGGTTCACCTCCGATGTTGACGTACTTGATCTCATCGACGAACTTGGATTGGGAGATCTGAAACGTTACGTAAATTCGAACACCGGGCTCTATTACGCTAACTCCATTTTTCGACTCGCCAGCCCGCTCGATCTGCTGAAGTTTGACCCTATCCCTATCTTGGACCGAATTCGCACCGGACTCATGGCGCTCGTAGCACGACGAACGAATGATTGGCGATCCCTTGAGCACATCTCGGCTGAGGATTGGCTGATTAAGTACGGGGGACGACGTGCCTATGACGTGATCTGGAAGCCCCTCATGCAGGGAAAATTCGGAGGAGAGGCGAAGAACGTCTCGGCCGTATGGATTTGGAACAAGCTCAAACTTCGCGGCTCGAGCAGAAATACGAAAGGCTCCGAAAGCTTGGTATACTTCGGGGGAGGCTTTGGCGCTCTTACGGATGGCATTCGCGCAGCACTCGAGCAGCGCGGCGTTACAATTCACACCAGCTGCGGCGCGCGCCGAATCACTACAGAAGGAGGTCGCGTGACTTCGGTCGAAACCGACTCTGGTCCGATAGCCACCGACATCGCTGTAGCCACCCTTCCCCTACCCCAGTTTTTGCAGCTAACAGACGAGCTCCCGGAGAGCTATAGAACGCAGTGCGAGCAGATACGTTTTCTCGGCAACAGTTGCTTGATTCTGCGACTATCTAGGTCCCTGTCCAGCACATACTGGCTCAATGTCGCGGATCCCTCGTTTCCCTTCGTGGGCATCATCGAGCACACGAACCTTGACGCCCGAGAGAACTACGGAGGAGATCACATCGTCTACCTGTCGAAATACCTCCCGACATCGGATCCTCTTTTCGCACTTTCACCGGCAGAGTTTTTCGAATACTGCGAGCCCTTCATACAACGCATCTTCCCGGAATTTTCGCGCTCGTGGGTGCTCTCGTACCACGTGTGGAAGGCGCATTACAGTCAACCCGTGATAACGCAGGGTTACTCGAAGTCGATCCCTGCTCAGCGCACACCGATCGAAAACCTGTGGCTGGCTACCATGGCACAGATCTACCCAGAAGATAGGGGCACAAACTACGCCGTGCGTTATGGGCGAGCAGTAGCAAGGAATATTTTAGAATCGTGCATCTCGGAGTAAGGCATGTCTCAATCGACGAACACGTCCGTTTCCTCACCATCGAACACCACACAGACCCTTCCATGGACGGCCTATTTCAGCGCCAAGGAATGGGTAGCCTACGCACTGATCATCGTGTTGGGGCTCATCCTTCGATGGACACTCTTAGACATGCGGCCGTACCACCATGACGAGTCGCTGCACGGCATGTACGGCCGCTACTTCTACGATTGGCCAAACAACAACTTTTACAAGTATGACCCCATGCTTCATGGCCCCATGCTCTATAATTGCATGCGGTTCATCTATGCGACGTTCGGTGACTCTTTGTGGGCTGCGCGAACTCCGGTAGCGATCATGGGATCGCTCTTCATGCTTACCCCCCTCCTCTTTCGAACCTTCTTTAAGCGACAAACCGTTCTCATGTTGACTGCGGCTATCGCTTTATCTCCAACTCTCATTTACTGGTCACGATTTCTCCGCGAGGACTTTTGGGTCGTGTCAGGGATGCTCATTACCATTTACGGCATCACACTTGCGCCCGCGCGTCTCCGGGCCCTTCTGTTTTTACTAGGCATCACAATCCAATGGTGCACGAAGGAAAACATCTTCGTCACCATCGCGATCGCCGCGGGATACCTGCTAGTAGAAGCGATATACTTGGCCTTACAGCGTGAGCGCGATTCATCTCCGTCGCTGGTAGCAAGAGCCCTTGACTACGTCTTCCGTCATCCATGGGAAACCACCTGGGCTTTAGTAGCCTGCATCTTGATCTATTCCTGGTTTTTTAGCGCCGGCTTCCGATATCCTGACGGCATCATAGACGGCCTGGGAAGAAAGGGGTTCGAATACTGGGCCGAGCATCATGGCAAAGAACGAATAGAAGGGCCCTTCAACTTTCACGTGTACGTGCTGGGCTGGTATGAACTCCCCTTCATGATCGCGTTCCTAACGCACCTGGTTCTGTTTTACCGACGAGCCAGCGCGGAAATTCTTTTCGGAGCGGCTGCCGCTTTTACACTGATGCTCTTTTCTCTCGCTTTGACAGACTCCGATAACATACGGGGCTTTGCGGCCTGGAAATTCTTGAAACTGAAGGACTCCAAGGACCTAGTAGGCGCGCTTCTTCTACTCTTTCACGCCCCACTGGTGACCTTTCAGCACCTGATGCGCAACGAAAGAAAGCTGGCCATTACTGGATATCTCTTTACAGCTTCATTCTTCGTGTACAGCTACCTAGGGGAGAAGGTTCCGTGGCTCTCTATTTATCCCCTGGTTTTTGGTCTTCCGTACCTTGCGCTGTTTTTCGAAGACTACTTCTCTAAACATCCGATCGACTACAAGAACTTTCGCGTCAGCAGCGCTTTCATGACAGTAGGCTGTCTGCTTATGGCGCTCGGGATCATCTTCACTGCCGAGACACTCTTCATCGAGAAACCTACGAATCCTTTCAATGAGCCAACAGTGAGGGAAAACATGGGGTTTCTGTGTGTCGGGTTACTGTTGGCAACCTGTGGAATACTGAGCATCTGGGATGAATACCTAGGCCGATTCAACGTAGGCTTGGCTCTCTGTTTGCTCGCCATCGGCTTCAATGTTCGCGCCGCTATCCAGACCAACTTCCTCTACGCTGGAAAAGAGACTGAGTACTTAAGTCAGGTTCACACGACGTACGAACTCGCAGAGGCCGCAAAGAATATTATAGACGTGACGCTGAACGAGAAGAACAACTATCGTCCAAAGGTGCTCGTCGATGGAGAGGCTACCTGGCCACTTACCTGGTACTTCCGACACCTCCGCGACGAGTACAAATTCAGCGCTTCACGAGACGAGTGGAAAGACTTCACGTACATCTTCCAAGACTGGAAGGAACCTTCCGCATCGGCCGGATTCCCTGAAGGCTTCTACGTAAGAAAATTGAACCTCCGCGGCTGGTGGGTGCCTGATTTCAGATTGATGACTTTTAAAAAGTTCCTGACATACGCAGTGAACCATTACCCGTGGGGACCGTCAGGCTTTTCGTATACTACGCTACTCGTGAACAAAGACAGAGAGCACTTCAAATAGGGGACGGGGTCGCCCAGACCCTTCCACTAGCTTTCTCCGCCCTCATTAGTCCGGAGTCTACTATTGGTGAACTGCTTGTTGTCGTACTCGGTTCGCTGATCCTCGTCCACGGTGAAGGAGCCTATCTCACCGGCAACAACCCTTCTAGCAACTCTTCTACCTGTGCGACGCTTGTCCTTCTTCTTTGCTCGCTCCTCGGTTTGCAACAGCGTGCTTCGACGCTCTTCGTCTTTGCGCTTCTCCTCCCGACGAGGTATGTCGGAGCCAGCCCCGTAGTCGAGCTCTTCCTTCTTCTTCTCTTGCTGGTCTGTGGCTTGAGCCATATGTTGCCGTGCTGGCTGAGGCTCCGGCTTTGGCTGCGGGCTGCGCTGATACTCGCTATCTGTTGCCGACCGCCGAGTTAGCTCAAGTTGAGGCACTGGAACAGGCAAAGGCCGTACCCTCTTATCTACATCACGCACAGGCACAGCCTGGGGAGCAACGCTAACAGTCGAAGGGATAGCCGGGGCAATCTCCGGTCTCGGCGATGTCTGCGGAAACTCAGTCGGAGTTAGAAGGCCTACTGTGATACCATTCGGCACAAGATTCGGCTGCGAGAGCTCAATCCCCATCGACGCTGGCTGGCGAGCTAAAGCTGTGTCGGCTGCGGGAATCTCAACACGCTCTTGACTTGCTAGCGATGCTGCTCCAGATGAAATCTGAATCTTTGAAGCTACGACGCTAGGCGTAGAGAGCGGGCGGTGTGACGAAAGAGGAGAGGGCGCATCCCCCTCGGGTAGATCGATTGGCCGCTCCGTCCTCGCTTGCGAAGCGATTCGCGGGATATTACTTCGCAGAGGATCCGGGAAGTTCACTTCAGAAGCCTCGACACGAGATGGCTCTATTCTTGTGGATACTGCTCCACGAGCGATCGTGGTGTCTGCTCCGATTATCTCAGCAAGCTCTTCACTTGATAGCGATGTTGTTTCAGATGGGACCTGGATCTTTGAAGCTACGGCTCTAGGCGCAGAGGGCGGGCGGTGTGACGAAAGAACAGAAGGATCGCTCTCCTCTGGTAGATCGATTGGCTCCTTTATCCTCGGCTGCGAAGCGATTCGTGGCAAATTACTTCGCAAAGGATCTACGAAGCCCACTTCAGAAACAGCCATCTGCGAAAGCTCTAGCCCGGTAGCAGAAGCCCCACGAGTGATAGTCGTATCTGCGACAGCTATCTCAGCAAGCTCTTCACTTACTAACGATGTTGCCTCAGATGGGATCTGGATCTTTGAAGCTGCAACGCTAGGTGCAGAGAGCGGGCGGCCTGACAAAAGAGGTGAAGGATCGCTCTGCTCTGGTAGATCTGTTGGCCGCTCCGTCCTCGCTTGTGAAGCGATTCGCGGCACATTACTTCGCAAAGGATCTGCGAAGCCCACTTCAGACACAGCCATCTGCGAAAGCTCTAGCCCGGTAGCAGAAGCCCCACGGGTGATGGTCGTATCTGCTGCGGCTATCCCAGCAAGTTGTTCACTTACTAGCGATGTTGCCTCAGATGGGATCTGGATCTTTGAAGCTGCGACGCCTGGTACTAAGACTGGCGGGCGTGACGAAAGAGGTGAAGGAGCACTCTCCTCTGGAAGATCAATTGAGCGCTCTGCACTCACCTGTGGGGAGATTCGCGGCACATTACTTCGCAAAGGATCTGCGTAGCCCACATCAGAAGCAACTATCTGCGATAGCTCTAGCCCGGTAGTAGAAGCCGCTCGAGTGATAGTGGTATCTGCTGCGGCTATCTCAGCAACTTCGTTACTTGATAGCGATGTTGCCTCAGATGGGATCTGGATCTTTGAAGCTGTAATGCCCGGTACTGAGACTGGCGGGCGTGACGAAAGAACAGAAGGCACGCTTACCGCTGGTAGATCCGTTGGACTCTCCGTCCTCAGCTGCGAAGCGATTCGCGGCACATTACTTCGCAAAGGATCTGCGTAGCCCACTTCAGAAGCAGCTATCTGCGATAGCTCTAGCCCGGTAGTAGAAGCCCCACGAGTGATGGTCGTATCTGCCGCGGTTACCTCGGCAAGCTCTTCACTTGATACCGATGTTGTCTCAGATGGAATCGGGATCTTTGAAGTTGTTCCGCTAGGCGTAGAGAGGGGGTGGCGTAACGAAAGAGGTGAAGAATCGCTCTGCTCTGGTAGACCTATCGACCGCTCCGGTTTCACTTGCGAAGCGATTCGCGGCACATTACTTCGAAGAGGATCCACAGAACCCAGATCAGAAGCAGCTATCTGTGAAAGCTCTAGTCCGGTAGTCGAAGCTCCACGAGTGATGCTGGTATCTGCTGCAGCTATCTCAGCAAGCTCTTCGCTGGATAGTGATGTTGTCTCAGATGGAATCTCGATCTTTGAAGCTGAGCCGCCTGGCACTGAGACCGGTGGGCGTGACGATAGAACAGAAGGCACGCTTGCTTCTGGTAGATCCGTTGGGCGCTCCGTCCTCGCTTGCGAAGCGATTCGCGGCACATTACTTCGCAGAGGATCTACAAAACCCACGTCAGAAGGAGCTATCTGCGGAAGCTCTAACCCGGTAGTAGAAGTCTCACGAGTGATAGTGGTGTCTGTTGGAGAAAGCTCTGGGATCTGACCGACACTCAAATCATTCTGTAGGGCGGGGATCTCAATCTTTTCACCCCTGTTCGGGAGCTTCGGAGTTACCGTACGAGGAAGCGGCTCTACTTCCACATCTGAGATCATCGGCTCTGCAGTCCCCGACGATTTGTCTGGCCGTGTGCGTAGCATCTGATCCGAGAGGATAGAGCGATCGAGCTCTATAGAGCTCGCACTCTCTGGCTGCAAAAGCGGCGCACTCGGCGAATAAATCTTCGGTTGTGAACCCACAAGCGCGCTCGCTCGTGCCAACAATGACGCGTCTGCTATTTCCCCTCCCTTATAGAAAGGAGAGTCTACCGCGGTTGCTCCCAACCTCTCCGTCACGAGAGATGGCGCCGTTTCTATGAGGGGGCGTACGAGCTGAGCGGACTCCACTCTTGTGCCCATCGGAGCAGCAGGGGCATCGAGATTTACTATGCCTGCCTGTGATGATGCGCTAGCATTTCCTGTGGTTGGTGCTTGGGATGTAGAGGGCTTGACTACCTCGGTTGAACGAACCCTTGCGCCAGATGCCGACTCAGTAACACGAGGCATCGTTTTAACTGGCCTGTCCATGACAGCCGCACTACCGCCTCGCGGGCCAGAGCTTCCCAGAGAGTTCTGCACGCTACCGGTGCGCTGTGCAGATCCTCCTCTGAGAAGCTCGCGAAGGTCGTCACTGTACCACTGAAACTCGTCTCCAACTTCAACAAGCTCACCATGATCACCTCCTGAACCACCCTCCTGTCCTCCGTCCCCTGGACGTGATGGCCCTCGATCATTACCCCCACTTCCACCACCAAAAGAGTCACCTCCGGGCGGTGGAATATCCGGGTTAGCAGCAAGCCTTCCGGCGCGTGCGGCATTCAGCTCACTTTCAAGCAAATAGCAATCCGACAGTGCGCCAGCGCGCCCTTCGAAGCGTTTGAAGAGGCGGTTACAGACCTCCTTTACGCGGGGATTTTGCAGCGCTGGATCCTTGGCTAATTCCGCTAGTGCCTTGGCAGCATCTACACCGAAGATCTTTCTGTCCGGTATCGCTGTCGGCTCTTTTACAGTCGAGCTACCGGTCGTTAGTGCCTTAGTACCCTTTTCCACTCGTGTTGCAGACAACGCCTCCTGACTCGAAGCAGCACCAGAGGCGACTGTAGCACCAGAGCCAACTGCTGCGGGTCTTAAATTGGCCCCCCAGCGCTCTATGACCGCGCGAGAAACAGCCTGCTCTTGACCACGCAACTTGGCTACATCTGCAAGCTTTCCGACCCTGTTGGACCACGAACGATTACTCTGATGGCCTAATGCTCCTCCAACCCCCAGCATGGCGAGCAAAATACCACCGTGGACCATCGCCTCCTGATTGAGGTGTTTGAGAGCTATCTCTTTCTGCTCTTTGGATAGGCTGTCGTTGAACTCAATCGATAATCGATTGTACCCGTACACACCTCCAGCCGTTCCAACCTGCCCGGCGAGTATCGTACCTCCGTGCTCGCCAAGCCCGCGAAGCATCTCGTGACGCATCATACGACTAGCGACCTGAGCAACACCCTGCTCCCCTAGCTCGCGAGCAGAAGTAACTCCCGCCTCAGCAAACATTCGGCTCAACTGACTCGAAAAAGCCACCTTGGCCTCGGAACTCAGTGTTCCCCGCGCGAGACCGCCAAATCCAACCTTACTGACAACACGCCCAGCGCCACGAAGGGGAATCCACACCGTGACGACGTCGACCCCGAGAGTCAGCATGTTCAGCCCCGTCTGGCTCCCATCGACCCCCGAAACTCCACTGCTGAACGCTGCGCCGATGCGCGATCTTCCGCGGATCACGTTCGTGCCTTTGTCTGCCACAAGCCCGACTACACCGCCTATAACGGCGCCTACCGGGGCACCAACACCGAAAAAGAATGATCCGATGGCAGCTCCTGTGAGTGCTCCTGAAGCGGCAAGCCCGACACTCTGTGTCATGCTTCCACCGGCCTGCGCCTCATTCAAAGCCGCTGCGAAGACCGCACTCCACGATTCTCCTTTGGCGTGCCGCTCACGCACGTCTTTGACGACCTTGCTCGTAGCGGGCGACATAGCCTCCGCGAATCTCGATTCAAGTTGCGTCAGCTGCTTCTCCGCAAGATCGAATCGACCTGCTGCACTGTAGGCATGCACGGTCCGCAAGAACATGTCTGCGTGCCGCTGCCTCATCCCTCTGTGAACAGACTGTAGCGCCCCTTCTCTCTGAGTGTCTTGCGCGTGCATCATTCGCGCGGACTGCTCTCGGAAGCATGCTTCGTCTCGAGCGATCGCTTCCTCGACTAGCTGAACCACCTGCTCAGCGAACTTTTCGCGACTGCTGGACTTCGTATTTGCGGCGAGCTGCGTGAGAGCCGAGAGCGCAAGCCCGTCCATGCGGGCGGCGAGCGTCTCTAAGCGCGCCTCTCGAACCTGCGCCTCGACGAGCTCCCTCTCTAGTCGCGCCAACAGCACCGCATCGCTTGTCGACGATGGTTGACTTCGCGCCACCTCGAGCTCCGCCGAGACATCTGCGACACTCCTCCCTCGCG
Organism: Bdellovibrionota bacterium; assembly: GCA_044337105.1. Taxonomy (GTDB): domain Bacteria; phylum Bdellovibrionota_C; class UBA2361; order UBA2361; family OMII01; genus OMII01. The sequence continues at coordinate 21,195 of JBIIOE010000025.1, forward strand.
CACCGCGCGGACTTCGAAACTCTCTTCTAATGCTCTCCAATTCACTATCGATCGCGTTTTCCGTAGAGCTAGAATCCCCGAATGCAAGAAGAAATCTCGCTCTGGCTCCATGCGCAATGATGGAACACTCACTGTCGTACGGGAAAGTCTGGTTATTCAGAAGTATCTGCGCCCGTTCGGTCAAAAGAGCTGCTCCGGCCTGCTCCTCTGTAAGTTCTCCCCTTTGAACCTGCTGCTCAATCCGTCTTATCGCCTCGACTAATTGAGGTAACTCGGGCACGGCTTGCGTCGGCACTTCTTTTGCGACCTGAAGCGCTCGATACGCAGCATCTCGCGAATTCACTGCCGATCCATCACGCGCCATCTCTTCGAAACGCGCACTGTGTCGATCTACTACTTGCGCCAGCAGCTCGAGCGCCCGAGTACGTCTCGACTCTGGTAGCACTGCAATGTGCGAAGCGAGCCTCTCGACCTCGACCGACTGTAATGCAGCTATCTTCGTCGTCGTTAGCCCCTCGGAAGATACATCTCCGCTCGAGTCGAGGTAGCGAGGCGTTGTCTTGTCTGCTTTGAGAAATGAGAACGTTTCCGCCTCACCCTCTCCGTTAGTCACGAGCCAAGAGAGCGCTCGGCCTAAATCTCGCACTGCGGAGTCAGCGTCTTGAGTGGCAGTCGCTCGATATTCGTACCCTTTAGCAAACATCTCGCCCGCTGCTCTTTGTATTTCCGACTTCGCGGCCGAATCGTGGCCTGGCAAACGACTAGCATGCTCAAGGGCTCGACCTGCACCGAAAAATCTATCTGCGGCTGACTTTAGTCCCTCCGGTGTCAACCCACTCTGCGCAAGCTCTCGCTCACCTGCCGATACCAGCACCAATGACACACGCCGTAGCATGAGATCTGCGTCTGAAGCGTGCGTACCCGTAGAGACATCTGCTAGTGACAACAAGATATTGGCCACAGCAGTGCTCGAGCGAGAAGCCGCTGCTAGCGCCGCTGCTTTCTCGGAGTTCAGTCTGTGTGGTTCCGCTGATTGCCCGTTCTCGGTCGACGAAGCAGCGCTCCGAGCAACAGTATCGAGCCTCGATATCTCCTCTTGAACAAGGAGCTGATATTCCTGCGTCCGCTCTTCAGCGAGAACTGCGACTTCTGCCAAGGCGGCAGCTGGGCTACGATGCACGTTGCGCTGAGCCTCGTCCTGCGCCCCACTTCCTGAGAGCGCGGCTCGATATCGCGCAACAGCTTCGAGCTCTCCTTTGCTCAACTCAAGCAGGGGCGTGTCATCCGGCAAACCCTTCGATTTTAATCGCTCAAGACGCGCCGTCAAGGACGACTCGACCTCGATAAGACGCTTGCGCTCAGCCAGCAGGTCATCTCTCAACTTCGGAAGGGCTTGCTTGGTGATATCGGCTAGTCGCTGTGCATTTCCTGGGGCGATAGATGACGCTGCATCGATCTCCATTGAGCACTGATCGATCCCGCGCTGTATGGCGAGCATCTTCCCTTCTCGTTGGACGAAGGAATCAAATACTTCGCTCACGTGCACATTGTACTCGATACGGGATCGCTCATCCGCATCGACGCACACTCGCAGCTCCTCACGCAGACGCCGAACCGTATCGGCTGCCGCAGCCTGCTGAATCTTTAACCCAAGTGGGGTCCCTGTTACTCGAAGAATTGCTCCGGTTTGAACTTTGGTATCCGGCGATAAAGGCTCGCCACCCTTCGCCGCTGCGAGCTCCGGATTCAAGGTAGCCAAGATATGAAGATCGCTCGGCATCGGCTCACGGGTGTGGAAAAGTGCCCGACACAGATCCGCAACGGTAGTGTGTGAGGCAATTACCACTCGCGGAGAATCGGCTGGGCCGAGAACGGTTCCCTGTTCGAGTCGACTCTCGGTCTCTATGAAGAACGTTCTCGTGCCATCAACTAGGCCAGTCTCATTTCGGAGCGATTGCAACCGAGATGTCCGCGCGATTTCGACAGAAGTTGGCGTCGCAGGGGTGTCGTGAACAGTCCTTAGATCTTGAATCTGTAAGCCGCCCTCTGCAATCTGATGAAGCAGAGCGGGAAGATCACTGCATTGAGAGAGATGCCTCAAGGAGGAGGCGACCTGCTGCTGATCACATAGATTGTTTTTGAACCCTAGGCCCAACGCGCGGTATGTCGCACTCCCTTCTTTCGGGAGAGCCTTTGCATCCTTTACGAACTCCGCCTGAATATCATGGGTAAGCTTGCGATAGAGAGACGTCGCCTCATCGCCTTGGCCACCTATCGCTCGCAGAGAAGGCTCCACCTCTGAGACCACCTGGAGGAACTCCTCGAGCTTAAACAAATCACGCTGCTGCAGAGCGCGCCCGCACTCTTGGCGTACTCGACGCTCGAATGCATCCAGAGCTAAGGTAGCATAACCACGGGTAAGAGCGGATGGCCCCACCTCGCCACGCGAGCGCAGGGGGTTCTGTAGTGAATCTGGTTGCAGAAGTTGAAGTCCGTTTGACTCGATCGGCAGCCGCTGCCCCACAGAAGTCGATAGCCCCAAGGCTTCGAGCTGCCCTCCCTTGGACGTGAAGGGGTTCACGGACGGTTCAACACTTGGTTCAAATTCGAATTGAACCCACTCAACAGAGTGCACGAGAGACTTAACATACTCGCGTAGGGGGGCCGCTTCCTTGTCCTTGACGAATGACGACAACTGTCGAACGAGAAACTCTTCAGGCTTTATGTGCGGTGTGGGTACCCCCTCTTTAGGGGAATCTATCTGAAGCTGAAAAGCTTGCACCTGAGACCCAAGGTTCTGCGCGCGAGTCGAATCGAACTGGAGCCCCTGCATTCTTGGTGAGAACTCAAGGTGCTGTACTTGCTCAGCTGTCGCTCTTCCACTATCCGAAAGGCGATTGAGATTGATATTCGTACGCCCGTCTCTAGTCCCTCCAGAGGAGCGCTGCTTTTCAGATTGTATTTGCCCCGCACCACTGCCAGACGGGAGCAGCCCTTGCAGAGCGTAACCCGCTGCAGGTCCTCGGACGTTGAGAACCAGAGATTTGAGGCGGTCAGAGACCAAAGGCTGTGGCACACCGAGCTGCACCTCAGAGCTCACACCAGCTGCGGCGAAACCAGTATAGCTACGCGCATGCTCGAGTATCCGATCCTCGTTGCAGCGCTTTTTGAGATCTTCGGGAAGCGCTATGCCAAGAGAAGATACAGCCTGACCATCAATAGAGAAACCGAAAGTGGCAGCCCGCCCGACAAGCAATCCCACGTCGTGGTTCTGAGATGCCGCGATTCCGTTGAGCGTTGAGAGCGCGTAGGTACTGAAAACCTGTCGATCTCCCCCAGGGACAGCTTTCGATAGTATAGCAAAAGCCTCCTCGAGGTTCTTACACTGAGAGAGCGAGAGATCGAGGCGGTGCAGGCTCTCGATCGGGAATCGCTCCTCGTACAGCGCTCGAAGGCCTTCGAGGTATCGCTTCTCGAGTTGTACCAAGAGGTCGCCGTGACTAACGAGCCCGTCTGCACTCGAGGCGCCCTCCAGAATTACTCCTGCATAAGCAGCGAGGTAGCGAGTAGAGATCTCCTCACCGGCAGCCGCACGTGCCAGCGCCTCCTCGCACAGAAGGTCCACTGTTTTCTGGGCATTCTCGATATACTGTGTATGCAGCTCACCAGGCTGTGCATGTGTTCGCCCGAACAGCTCGAGCCCTGGCAATGTCTCTTCTACCGAGAAAAAGGTGTGCTCGATGATGCGGTCGAAACTTGCTCGAGCCTCACTTTCGAGCCTAATCTCTTCGGAAAACACATCAGAACGTCGACGAGCCAACTCTACTTCGATGGCCTTGAGCACGGCTTCCCGCTTGTGAACTCCCACTACCGCAAGACGAGCGAGACACTCTTGGGCCGCGCGTATCCCTTGCTCTGGATGTTGACGCTCGTGCTGGGTAAGCCCGGCATGCACTACATACTGAGCAACGATAGTCAGCGCGATATCCTGGTCGAGCTGTAATGGGCTCTCGAAGAGAGGTCTTATCCAATCCGGCAATGCAACAGGACGCACCACATCGATGAACTCACCAGATGCGGGCTGACGAGATACCTCGCTCTGAGCCGAGACGGAAAGCTCTCCCTGAGTTGAGGTGATAGCATCCTGTTCCGGAGTAGGCCCCTCTCGGTTGTCACCTGTCGACTGAAAGCCTATGAAGCTCTGAAGCGCGTCTTGAAGCTCTTGTATATAGCGTGGCACTCCCGGCGGCGTCTCGCGGGCATCGGATCGCGAATTCAAAAGAGCGGAGAAAATCGCTGATTTTTGAAGGGTATTCGCGTTGGGAGCCGCACTCGCACCTTCTGCATCCTGCGATGGCTGTGAGCTTGCTATGTGTTTTTGCACGGCGCTGCGTTCGACAGTGGGCAGCGCAGGAGCCGACGACTGTCCACTTGGGGACGCTACCGCTGCCGGACCATCGTTCTTTAGGTCGGCCATACCTTTCCTCAGCTACACCTTCAGTCGAACCGTCAAAACACTCTCTTCTGACGCTTGCCTGTGAGTTATGGGGAGGGCCAGTTTTTGAGTTACATAACTCGACGAAACCCAAAGTGCGCCAGCTAAGTGACGGATATAGCATGACAAAGGGTGTATTTCTGCCTGCCCCCGACACGGCACTTGAGGATTATTCTCACCTTTTTGGCTTTAAAAGCGCGCGTAGAACTATCGGCGCTTCTGGGTTAAAAATGAGTAATTCGTAGCCACTTCTCGCGAACAACTCCTGTTCAAGACTCAGACCACATTACCGACTCCATCTCCTGAAGCCCCACATCATGTTCGCCGCTCAGTCGAGAGTCGCCGAGTACAGGACGTAGTCCCGCTCTTCTATGCGCTTTGTAAAGCAGGAGAAATCGCGCGCCGCGATGTCCGAGTACTTCATTTTCTCCAAGGTTCCGATAACTACGTACGAAATGTTCTCTTGGCGGACCATAGTCTTGCGTCTCGAGCAGTCCATTTCTTGATAAATTTGGTCAGTCATCTTCTCCCTGCGACTCACCTCGCCATATTCGCGCGTGAGAAGATTTACATGATTCGACCACCCCAAGTAGCTCGGTTGAGCTGCCAACGTGCTGACGAAGCTCGTGTAGCTGTATGCATTTCCCTGCGCCTCTAAAACTCGACCGCGTGGTAGTGCTCGTAGCGTTCTAATTACGGCCGCTGCCCCTGGGTGCACTTGGTTCGGCACTGCCAATCCCTCCAGACTCGGGTACCCGAGCTCGGATGTAGCCGGTAGGGGACCGCCCATTCTCATCGGAATCGAATGCGCGAGAAAGATCAGCGCTGTCGGCACGAAGGCGACGCTGAAAAGAAGACCCGCGGCAAGGCGGAAATGTGCGTCCTGCTCCGACATAGTCCGCTGTGCGCGGTGTAGTAGCCCAACGCCTCCCAGAGCGAGCACTCCCCACGCTGTTGCGTATACCTTGAAGATCGTGTTCATGCGCTCATGATCCCCACCGTAGGGATCATCGAGGAACACGAGCTCTGGCATCAGCAGTAATCCGAGCCCTCCTAAGAGCAGCGCATCCGTGAAAGCATCTCGCCACACTGCAACACCTCGCTCAGGTTTGCTCGCCTGGAGGAGTCGAATGAGCTGAATGCCAATAAGAGCAAGGATGAGCAGAGCTGCTTTGTCGTACACAGTGGCTAGAGCCACGAGGAGCAGCACAAGAGACATCTCCAAAAGGGATCGCATTCCAAGAATCAAAAGAGAGGATGCGACGACAATCAGCAGATGAAATCCCCAGTGCACGAACAACTCGCTGGTTGTTGTCACCAATACTGGAGAACGAACTAAGGTTAGAGACCCACCCTCTGGCACGATGTGACGACTCGAAAGGTACAAAGCACACATGAGAAGTAGCCAAAAAGAGCTGCTTACCACCAGCGGCACATCCTGCTTACGAAACGATTTCAGCCTATCAATTGAGTTAATTCGATACGGGAAACACACTGCGGCAAAACCAAGCGCAACAAGAATCAAGAAGAGTCGCGTCAACAGAGATACCGAATCACTGCTCTTGATCGCCGCGACGCAGCCGATTACCACGATAGCGCTACAGACTACCGCTCGAAAAATATCGAACGGCTTACACGACCTGAGAAGCTCCGACGTACGACTACGAACGACTTCCCAGTGAATGACGCTGTAAAGAAACACGACGACACTGACGAGCCCCAGCCACATCGGCACTTCCCAAGCATTACTCCCAAGTAAAAAGAGCGTCGCCGCGCCGACAAAAGCACACGCCTGAAATGACTTGAACCCCGCCGGTAACCCACTTGTAAGAAGGTAGAAGAGGATGAGGACAAAGAAAGGAAGCGCCCCAAGATTCAGGTAGTGCGGGTGAGCATCACCCAAGAGAAAAGACCATGCGGGAAACTCGTTAATAGCGCCTTGAATGACACGAGAGGGCCCCCACCATCCATCGTCAGGCTCAAAGCCACCCGAGTCGCTCCGTCTCCACTGCCGAAACCCCGCATAATTGGAACCGAATGAAATTACTATCGAAGATACGGCTGCCCAGAGTGCGGAACCTCCGATAATTACCCGCACAATCTGAAAGAGGGTGGCTCCGTAGAATGCAATCGCAAACGCCACAAGCACATGATAGGCCTGCCATATCTGAAGACCGAGCACCGAACTCAGCATGGCTCCGAAGCGATACCAGTAGACGTAGTAATTCAGAGTAGCGCCTTCCATCCACGGCTCGTGCGGCACGATAGGCGAGTGAACCGTCGAGGCGAGAATCGCATAGTCTCTGAGGCGCTCACCCATCGCGATAAAATCAGGCCATAAACCGCACAGATAAAAGGCCACTGAAAACAGCACCGCGAAAGCGCCGAGCGGGTAGAGGTCGGAATAATTACGACGCTCTTTGCATACACCAAAGACTGCGTATGCAGCTCCGATTAATAGAACGAAACTCACGGCATACAGCACCTGCGAAGCAATGCCTTGGTCTCCAACCCCAAAACCAAACAGCACAAGCAGCTTCGCGCACAGAAACCATACGAGCGGCGCGGTCACCAGACAGCCGAATACGAACTCAAATAGAGAAACCTTTAGTCGCCACCCGAGGATCGTCAACAGAGCTACAAGAACGAGGATCGTCATGAATTCTTTCCTTCAAAAAGCGCCCTGTACGAAGAGAATGCGCTCACATAGAGCCGCGCCTGTCCGAAGGAGACAACGGGAATAAAAAGCTCTGGATGCCTATCGAATTTCTCAATGTCTCCTGCCGCGTACAACTCCCTCTCCACATTTGAAACCACGATCAGGTCGACATTCGTTCGTTGAAGGAGCTCACGAGTCGTATCCATGTCATAGCCCGTATAGATCTCCCTTACCGCAGCTTTTCGGCGCATCAGCTCTTCGTAGGATAAGCCGCGCTGTAATACGTGATACTCCCACCCCAGCACCGTCGGTATACCGGTATGCATAGCGATGCGAGAGTAATGACGGTACGAATCACCTTGCGCTTCGAGAATAGTCGGTGTTCCAGATACGGTTTTGTTCAGCCATTTTATCAACTCGTAGTCGTCACGATCGACATCTCTAAGGTACGCAGCACCATCAAGGGTATAATAGCGAACCGGAACCCGCTTCATCTGCACGACTGCTTTGACGTTGAGCATGCCACCTATGAAAGAGCACACCGCGAGAGCAACGCAGACTATTCCCACTAGAGGCGCAAGTGAGCGCCGAAAGTGGTGATATGCAAAGGTCCACGCGTAGTATAGGCCTGCTGCGGCTCCGATCGCTGAGAGCGACCACACAGCCATATACCCCTTAAAGAGCGTATTCATACGGTCCATGAGGTAAAAGACCTCGAGCACCACTATCAACATAGCGGCGCAACTCACGAAGATGTGGGTGACCTTTTTTTCCGGAGCTCCACGATCGCCCCACCATACGAAACTCGAGACAGTGAGAAGTGCAAGGGACGATGCGAAGACGATCCATGGGAGGTTTGAATTATCGCGCAGCTCGCTAAGGATCGGGGGCACCACTATGACCACGACACCTAGCAAAACGAACAGCAGCGCCCCAAATCCCGGGAGCTTTCGCCTACGAACTGCTTCGACGACTCCGACACAGAGTGCACACCCAATGGCAAGCACTTGAAAGCCAAGAACTCGCAGAAATTGATCGAGCGAATTGAACTCGCCTGTAGTTACCCATCCCCAGCCAGCTCTATCGGCTATAGGAGTAGAAAATTGGTAAGGGAGCGCTGTGAGCAGTATTCCAAGCAGAATCCAAAAACTGTCCCACGGAAGAGCCACGACACGCGCGAATCCTGCTGCGAAAACTCTCTCAACCCAACTGACGGAACCATCGGATCTCACTGGAGGCTTCCAGAAGTAGGGAGCCGGAGCTGTGAGCGTCATGAGACCGACGACCCCTCCGAAGGTCAGGAAATCCCAGGTATTCATACCCATGAGGCTACCCACGAGCAGTCCAAGCAAGACGCGCAACGCCGCACCTCCCGAGCTGTACCGATAGCCACTCGAAAGGAACATCGCCGTTGCAAGACCTAAGGCGGCTACTGTGAACGGTATGGCGATGACATGCGCATGGAGGTCGGCAAACAAAAGCGACCATCCGGTGTATTCGAGAAACCCCGGCGAGACAAAAACACGGGTCGAGGCCCAAAAGCTGTTATCGAAGGAGGCTGTCTTGCCCTCCAGAAAACAGATGCGTAGCACCTCGGGGTCACATGCTATGACAAGAAGAGCAGCAGCCGTAAAGGCAAACCACATCTTCCGAGACAACAACATCAGTACGCCATACAACGAAACTCCTATAAGCCCACCGAGAGTGGCGATTGCAAGGTTGTACCCAATGGAAACCGGAATTCCCGTGAGTTTCAGCACTGCCGCGATGAAATAAATCCCCACGTAATAGTAGGTCATCGTGCTGCCCGCCGCCCACGGATCTTGTGGGGGAAGCGTCGTATTGCGGACGAAGAAATTGAGGAAGGTAGAGTCCATCGGCTTTTCCCCCCACACAATTTCAGGATTCAAGAATCTCACAACTGCGAAGAAGAGGGTAAGACCGACAAAGAGCCCCTCAACAGCGACGGCGTGCTCACATACGACGTTGCGTACCTCTTGCACCGAGATACGCTTAGAGAGATACCCTCTGTATCCAAGCAGGAGCACCCCTGTGAACACGACCATTGTCACGTTCGCAGTTATCTGAAAAAGACCAAGCGTGACAGGCAGCCAGCACAGGAGCCCAAAAACAAAAAGCCCGCATACTTTTGAAAGGGCATACCCTCGGTCAGGAGCACTTGGCGCCATCCACATCAAATATGGAAGGACTGCGAAGCTCATCATCTCGAGCACGAGGAGCCAGACTATCAGGTCAAAGAAACCCATGGACGGCACGACTAATCTACCTTACAAGAAGCCAAAGAATACTCCTGAACTCCTGCCGCTACTACATAAGGTAAGAGACTGGTGGGGATGTCTCAATCCCGATAGGTTGGTTCAGGCCATTGATATCTGTATCGTATCCTCATGGAGCACCGCCATCCTTCTTTTCACATACACATCAGGTAGCTAGAGATTCGCATGCCGATCGTTCACTCCACCTTTGCTCCTCCACTACTGCTGCGTTCCGGAGATCTCCAATCCATGCTCCCGGCGCTTTTCCGAAATGTTCGAGCACTCACCCCTACAAAACAGACCTTAGAGCTCGCAGACGGGGATTTTTTAAACCTGGAATGGCTCCGCTCCGACAACCAACGTCTCGCAGTAATCTCTCATGGGCTCGAGGGCTCGACTCAGAGCTCGTATGTGCGGGGCATGACAGCCTGCCTTCTCTCAATTGGCTGGGATGTCTTAGCATGGAATATGCGCGGCTGCGGCGATACGCCGAACCGCCTCGTTCCGTGGTACCACAGCGGACAGAGCTGTGACCTGCGACTAGTTGTGAACGAGGCTCTCGAGCAGCATCACGGAGAGATCGCTCTGATAGGATTTAGCGTTGGAGGGAACATCACCCTTAAGTACCTTGGAGAAGAGGGCTCCTCCCTGACGTCTCGAATTAAGCACGCCGTCGTCGTATCGGTACCGACGGACCTGCGTGGTTCAGCAGAGGTTCTCAGTCGCACCAGAAATAGACTGTATATGGAATATCTCCTGCGTCCCCTAAGAAGACGAATGAGAGAGAAGTACTCTCGCTTCCCTGGCGTCTTCGACATCGACGCGCTCTCGTCCATCAAAACATTTCGGGAGTTCGACGAGCGTTTCACGGCACCTTTTCATGGATTCGCCTCCGTCAATCAGTACTGGGAGCAGTCGAGTTCGCGCGCATACTTGGCGAGCATCTCAGTTCCAACGCTTGCGATCAGCGCACTGGATGATCCGTTTTTGTCGCCGAGCTGCTTTCCATTCGAAATAGCCCGAAATCATCGACATCTTCTGTTGGAAACACCACCGCACGGTGGCCACGTCGGCTTTCTAGATTCGTTTTCTCTCAAAACGACATGGCTGGAAAAAAGGGTGGCGTCCTTCTTGGCATGAGCCCTTACGCAAAACGCTCAAAAACCGAATCCGAGAGTTTTATACCACTAGGGGTCAATCGGATCATGTCTTGATCGAGCTCGAGGAAACCTTCGCTAGCGAGAGCTTCGAACACTGAGCCAAATCGCTCGACTGGCGCCACGCCGAACAGCTTCTCAAACCCCGCCCGAGAGACACCGCGGGTGCATCGCAGCCCCAAGTAGAAGAACTCGAACATAAGAGCCTTTGCGTCGAGCTTGTCGCGCCACGATACGGCTGCCTGCGACTCGACGCTCTTCATGTACGTGTCAGGCTGCGCTAGATTGCACCACCTGAGAGCTCCAACTCGACGCTCACCCTCGTAATACGTTACTAAGCTGTGGGCGCCAGCACCGATCCCGAGATAGTCCGCGCCGACCCAATACGCCGTATTATGCCGACTCTCCTGGCCCGACCTCGCGAAGTTACTGATTTCGTAGCGCTCGAACCCCCGTCCTTGAAGAAACCTCGGAATTTCATCCATCATTTCCGCTACGATATCATCAGGGGGCATCGTCAGAAGCCCGCGCTCCTGCCGCTGATAAAAGGGGGTTCCTTGTTCGATGGTGAGGGCATACGCAGAGAGGTGATCGATCGGCAGCGACGTTGCAATATCTAGATCACAATGGAGATCCTGGAGCGTTTGACCCGGCACTCCGTAAATCAAATCGAGGCTGAGGTTGTCGAAACCGGCGCTGCGAGCGAGTCCAAGTGCGCTTTGCGCATCCTCCACTGTGTGATCTCGTCCGAGCAACCTAAGCCTATCCGGATTGAACGACTGCACGCCGAAACTCAGGCGATTCACCCCTGCGGCTCGATAACCCTGCAACTTTTCGAGCGAGATACCGGACGGGTTTGCTTCAAGCGACACCTCTGCCCCAGCTTCCCAGGGAAACAGCGATCTCGCGTGAGTCAGAAACCTCGAAACTACCTCAGCGCTCAATACTGAAGGGGTGCCACCTCCAAAGAATACCGTTGATATCGGACGTTTTGCGAAGTCATCGCTTTGCGCATAGAGAGTTAGCTCTCTACATAAACTCTCAACATACGCACCCTCTGGGGCCTTCGGAGTGGCGTACGTATTAAAGTCGCAATACGGGCATTTCTGCGCACAATACGGGACATGGATGTAAAGCGAGAATGGCCGTGTGGTCATCTCTTAGAAGTCTTACGGCGTTCCTTGCGACGTTCTTTGCGTTGCGCCTCGAGGCGCGCTCGCTCGTCATCAGGATTCTTCGAAGCGCCTTTGCCCGCCGTAGATTCTGATGAGCTCTCCTCCGACTCCTCCTCACTACCGTGCATCAGGGTCATCTGCTTCTCTCGTTCCTCGTGGCGGCGCCTCTCCTCTTCGAAATGAGCGACCACTTCCTCAACTTTCGGCACTTCGTAATAGAACAGCTTGCGAACGACACTCTCCTTCATCTCCTCCAACATCTGTTGAAACAGGACGAAGCCTTCCTTTTGGTACTCGTGCAGCGGGTTCTTCTGCGCATAGCCTCGCAAGCCTATACCCTCACGCAAGTGATCCATATCTTGGAGGTGGTGCTTCCAGAAATAATCCACAGCCTCCAACATCGTATCCTGCTCGATCACCTCGAAACCGACCGGAACATCGCGACCCATCACGCCACGATTGAGCTGCGGCGCAATGCCGATATCCGAGAGCCCCTCGAGCTTCGAACTCTGATGCTCCGCATGGCTTCGGTATATTCCATGAGCCTCATCTCTGAGAGCGTCAAAGACCGTCTGATGCCGAAGATCGAGCTCGGATGGCCATTTGAACTCTCGCCCTGTGAGAAAGGTGAACCGCTCGACGAGCTTGTCCAACTCCCAATCAATTGGCTTTACCCGTTCGTCGCACACCGTCGTAACCGCCGACTCCAGAAGATCATCGAGGGTATCGAGCACCTCCTCCCGGATACCTTCGTTGCGCAAAATGCGCGCACGTAAGTTGTAAATCACCTGACGCTGCTTGTTCATCACATCGTCGTACTCGGTGACGTGCTTGCGGCTCTCGAAATGCATCGCCTCTACCCGCTTTTGGGCAGTTTCGATAGTACGGCTCATGAGCGAATGGTCGAGAGCCATCCCCTCTTCCCACCCCATACGAAGCATCAATTGCTGGAGTCGCTCGCCCTGGAACCTGACCATGAGGTCGTCCTCGAGCGAGACGTAAAAACGGGACGCTCCGGGATCGCCCTGACGACCCGCACGACCTCGAAGCTGATTGTCGATACGTCGAGACTCGTGACGCTCGGTCCCCATCACGAACAGACCCCCCGCTTGCACGACCTTCTCGTGCTCTTCGTTACATTGAGCACGGAAACGCTCGAGCGCCGATTGGTACGTCGCATCTTCAGGATCCTTGGTTCCTGCCTCGGCCGCCGCCATGAACTCAGGGTTACCGCCGAGCAATATGTCGGTTCCTCGACCGGCCATATTCGTGGAGATAGTCACAGCCCCGAGGCGCCCGGCCTGTGCGATTATTTCGGCCTCACGCTCGTGTTGTTTGGCGTTGAGGACGTTGTGCGCTATGCCTTTTTCTTTGAGACACTTAGAGAGATGCTCACTCTGCTCGATACTTATCGTACCCACGAGGATCGGCTGACCTGTGGCGTGTAGCTCTTCGATGTCCTTAACGACGGCGTCTACCTTTTCGCGGCGGGTCCTGTACACCACATCGACATGATCCTTACGCACCATGTTGCGGTTCGTAGGAACGAGGGCCACTTCGAGGCCATAGATCTGCTTGAACTCAGACGCCTCGGTATCGGCTGTGCCGGTCATACCACCGAGCTTTTCGTACATCCTGAAGTAGTTCTGGAATGTAATGGAGGCTAAGGTTTGATTTTCACGCGCTACCTGCACGCCCTCCTTCGCTTCGATGGCCTGGTGCAAACCGTTCGACCATCGGCGTCCAGGCATCAAGCGACCCGTAAACTCGTCAACGATGACAACCTGCCCGCCTTGAACCACATAGTCCACATCTCGCTCGAAACCGGTGTGGGCTCGTAGCGCCTGCGTGACGTGATGTAGCACTTCGATATTACTGGGGTCGTACAGGTTATCGACCCCTAGCAGCCCTTCGGCCTTCTTGATACCCGTGTCGGTAAGCGACGGTTGCTTGGTCTTCAGATCCATCTCGTAGTCTTTGTCACGTTGGAGATGTGGAATGATCTGATTGATCTTGTGGTACTTGTCTGTGGACTCTTCTGCCGGACCCGAGATAATCAACGGAGTTCGAGCTTCGTCGATCAAAATAGAGTCAACCTCGTCGACGATCGCGAAATAATGTCCGCGCTGCATCATTTCGCCTGCAGAGAACTTCATATTGTCGCGAAGATAATCGAAACCGAATTCGTTGTTCTGCCCGTATGTGATGTCCGCGCGGTATGCGTCGCGCTTAGCTTCCTCACTCATGCCGTGATACACACACCCGACTTCGAGTCCAAGAAACCGATGAATACGGCCCATCCACTCCGCATCACGCCGCGCGAGATAATCGTTGACCGTCACTACGTGAACGCCCTTACCAGTAAGCGCGTTGAGATACGAGGGCAGCGTAGCCACGAGAGTCTTCCCCTCTCCAGTGCGCATCTCCGCAATCATCTTATGATGAAGGATTGCACCACCGATGAGCTGAACGTCGAAGTGACGCATACCCACCACGCGCCGGGAGGCTTCACGGACGACCGCGAAGGCCTCTGGCAGAATACTGTCCAGGGACTCGCCTTGAGCGATGCGCTCCTTGAAGAGTGCGGTTTGAGCTTGGAGCGTCCCGTCAGACATAGGCTGATATGTCCGCTCGAGGTCGTTGATCTTCATCACTACCGGGCGGAGCATCTTGAGAATTCGGTCGTTACGGGTACCGAACAACTTCTTAGCGAGATATACGATCATAGTGTATCTGTTCCTTGGCTCGTTTTAGCCCCCTCCATAGGAAGCGCGGGAGCCCGCAAGGCGACGAAACCGTAAATATGTCACGAACTTACAAAAAGGGCGAGCATTCCCCCTGTAAAGGGAGGCGTGTCTGCCCAGGAAAACGCCCATTGCAAGAGATCGGCGAAATTCCGTAGGTACTATAAAGCACCTCTCGAAGGGTGTATAGCAATCTCGACGTGTGCCGTAAGGGGCATCGTCCACTGGAATCCATGCGACTTTTTATTTTGGTAAATCCACACTCAGGGAATGGCGCAGGAGAGGCGCTCGGCCGTGCCTTGAGCCCACATGGAAAGGTCCATCCAATCCGCTTCGACCGACTTGATGAGCAACTAACCGAAGCTCATTCGTTCGATTGCATAGTGGTAGGCGGCGGAGACGGGACGATCTCGTCCGTATTAACCTCGCCGGCGCTACCCGAGCGACCGGTCCTGCCGATCGCCCTTGGGACAGCCAATGACCTCGCCCGCGAACTCGGAATCCTGCGAGCCTTGAAAGGACTCCCATGGACCGAGATTCCCGCCGTTGCGAGCGCATGGACCTGTCGCCCCTTTGCCACATGGCAGCTCGCTGTCGACGGACTGACGATACCTTTTTCAAACTACTGCTCAATCGGCTTCGAGGGCGCAGTCGTGGCGGACTTCCACCGCTGGAGAACGCAGACTTCTCATGCGAGTCGAACACGCAACCGGGCCATGTATACACTGTGCGGATTACGCCACCTCTCGGCCCGCCTCCGCGGCCTAAAACTAGCGTGCGAAGCCTCGCCGGTTGAGCTTGAGCAGCCCTCCATGAGCCTCATCTTTACAAACATTCAGAGCTACTTGGGCATGGGGCTCTCAAACACAAAGGGGTCGCCCTCGGACCTTAATATCGAGTGCATCGCCACGACCTCCACACTCGATTACATGCGAATGATCGGCGCCTCGAGTGGAATCACAGCTACCCCACCGACGCTGTGTAGCGGCCGCACAATGGCTGCTTCCTCTATTCCTTCGGGAACCTTCCTACAGGTCGATGGCGAGTCACGGCAGCCGATCTGTGGAGAAAGCATGGAGATCTCATTTCGGAAAATGATCTCGATCCTAGCCCCTTGAAAATGGTCGTTCATTGCAACTACTCACGCATCGCCTGCAAATGAGCACGCATGGCGTCTGTGAGGGAGTACGAGCTTGCGCCTACCAACCCATGAGTCAGCTCTGCGCACACTTGAGAGACACTTCCAACACTCACCACACTCCCGTTTCGGAGCACCACCACAAGATCCGCCAAGCGTTCCATGACATCCATACGATGAGACGAGATCAGAAATGCCCTCTTTGTTCGCTCCTCCTCCACGATCTCCATCAGGTCATTGGTCCTCTGAACATCGAGACCATCAAAGGGCTCGTCGAAGAGAAACAGTCGGGGGTCGCTCATGAAGCCGAGCGCTGTTTGCACCCGACGGCGCTGCCCCTTTGACAGCTCTCTCCCTTTCTTTCTCAAGAGCGGCGCTATGCTCAAACGCTCCACATACGGCGCTCCGGCTCGCATATAATAATGCGGATCATCGTGCTTGATGCGGCACCATAAACGTAGATACGACTCCACGGAGATATCAGCGAACACGGCACCGTTTTCAGGACAAAAAGCCATGTGCTCCTCTGGCCGCAGGATGCGCCCAGTCGCATCGCTCACCTGTAGCACTCCGGAATGCGGCACCAGGAGCCCTAGGAGAGCCTTAATCAGGGTCGACTTGCCGGCTCCATTGTGGCCGAGGATCGCAATAATTTGCCCCTGCGCTACAAGCTCGGAGATCTCGAGAGCGACGAGATCGGTGTACCGAACCGAGAGAGCATGAGCTTCTAGAGAGACA
>JBIIOE010000207.1:0-3160 GCA_044337105.1 Bdellovibrionota bacterium
GAACGTAAACGTACCCGAAACAAAAACCTCAAGTTTTTCGGGTACGTTCACGTTTACGAGCACGAGCACGTTCACGTGGTTATTTCAAAAGTGAGACTATGGGGTAGGTTTTGCCGCGCTTCCCTAGATATCAGCACCACGATCCTAACAGCAGGCGGACTAAAAAGTCCGAGGTCCGATCGTCGCTCTCCATGCTCCGTCTGGAGTCTACCTATTTCGAAATAGCTCCCTCTACCCCACCAAGCAGTCCGTTCTTACGAAATTCTTTCACGATCAAGCGTACGACCTCTTCCACTTTTCGATCCGAATACGAAGGATCTTCTGTCCTCGTCATTATGCTCATGAGTAAAGTGCTGGTATCTGCCTTGTAGAGATTGGATTCGATGAAAGCAAATTCCCGCTCCACTACGCGATAGGAATCGTAGTAATAACTCGGCCAGTATGGATAATAACCACCCCACGGACCAAATGGCGGTCCCCATACAGGAGCAGGTACGGGTACTGTATCTAAACGCTTTGCGATCCGCACCAAGCGTGTGATGAACACTCCATCAACTCCCGCTTTACGTACCGCCTCGGTGAGCTTGTCCTTCTCCACCTCTCCTTCACTCGAAAGCACCTTGTAACTCGGCATAGCCGAGAACCCCTCTGACGTAAGCGCCTGGCTCAACCGATCCTCGTACGCTCTCCTGAGTCCCTCTTCTTGTGTCACGCCAAATATCATCACACGCTGAGGCGGTACGAGTTCGGGATTCGCCCACGACTGCACGACCTTGGTGGAAGAGCAGCTCATAGACAATACCGACAAAGCCACAAAAAGGAGCACTGTTGTAAGTTTAAAGAGATGCGGTAGCGCTTTCTTACTGTTTTTCAAAACGTATCCCTCCGTACGGTCATGCACGTAATTCTATCTCAGCTCCGTTCGATTGGAGCACATTTTTCGCCATTCAGCGTCACTCATCACCGTTCTAAAGCCCAGGTGAATCTGACCAGTATCAGGGGCTGTCTTCATGCGCGCCGCAGGGCGATAACTCGCACAATACTCCGCATGACACAAAAATGAGCCGCCGCGATTTACCCGCTTGGGCATGCTAGGTTCATCCGGATCGAGACTATCGGTAGGCCCAGCAGGATTCATCGCCTCGCCTCCGAGATCGCGGAGCGTTTGATAATAATCGCTCCGGTACCAATCCCCGACCCACTCCCATACGTTACCGATCATATCGTACAAGCCGTAACCGTTGGGGGGGAAAGACCGCACTGATGAGGCATACTCGTATCCATCCTCCCTGGTGTTCTTGTACGGAAACGATCCCTGCCAGACATTCGCCATGTGCTTGCCTTGCGGGTTCAACTCTTCTCCCCACGCGAAACGCTTACCCTCGAGACCACCTCGAGCTGCGAATTCCCACTCTGCCTCTGTCGGTAATCTTTTGGCGGCCCAGCGCGCATACGCGACAGCATCATCCCACGAGACATGTACTACCGGATAATTATCGTGGCTGGCATCAGGTGAGCTCTCGGGGCCCAAAGGGTGTCGCCAGTTAGCGCCAGGCATCCATCTCCACCACTGTCCGTAGTCGCTCAAAGATACCGGCCCTTCGGTGGGTACGAAAACCAGAGAGCCAGGAACCAGTACCGACTCATCGGGCTTCTCTGCATCCGGCGGGAGCTGCTTCTTGAGCTCCTCCCAATCTGGCTTCTTCTCTGCAGTGGTTACATAGCCTGTAGCATCGACAAACTCTTTGAACTGCTTGTTCGTCACTTCAGTCTCATCCATCCAGAACCCCTCGAGGCGAACCTTGTGAATCGGCAACTCGTCAGGCCTCGTCTCCGGACCAGTTCCACCCATCTCGAAGATCCCTGCAGGAATCCATACCATAGCGGGTGGCCATGGCTTCGGGGGAAGAACCGTCGAAACTGCTCTGTTCGATGACATATCAGAGCCACGAGGTGCCATACGTGCTCGCGCGCTCAACAGGGCAGCCCTACCCGCGTTCGATCGACAACAGGCCTTCGGCTCTAGAGCAGCCATGTCTTCTGCCTGGGATGCCTGCACACCACAGAGGACAAGCATCGACACGAGCGTCCTTACAAGAGCACTCCGAGCACCAGGATAACAACGTGTTTTTACCGAGATAATGCCTACCATGAACTCTCCCTCTTCACCCCTTCCCTCACCTTTCGAGGATGCGACACGTATCTCCCTGCAACGTCGAACCTTCATCCTGAAACTCGAGCCTAACGCATCGCATGCGGTCGGTCCAAGGTGCCTCAGCTATACGTGAGCGGAGAGATTTGCCGACTTCAAGGATGGACGCGCCACCAAAGACCTATTAAACATACGTCGTAGCCCCCCGGACGCATGAGCGTCTACGAATAGAGGCCCTGTTGAAGCCTTCGACCTAAACAGGGCTACGTCTGTTGCATCGAAATGAGCTCGAAGGACAAAGGAGAACCTCATCATGACCACATGCATCGGAATTGTCTCTGATACCCACGAGCATGTACGGCCAGTCATTAAGGCTGTCGCCCTCTTCAAAGAACGAGATCTATCATTGGTAATTCACTGCGGAGACATTATCTCCCCTCCTGTACTGGAACGTTTCGCGGGACTTCCCTTACGCCTCGTGTACGGGAACAACGATGGCGAGCGATCCGGACTGAAGAAGAAATGTGCCGAATTAGGGTTTGCTGAGATAGCCGACACCCTGACCTTCGAATGGGCCGGCAAAGAGTTCTTCGTGAACCACGGGACGAACCCCCGCTTGATCCAAGATGCGATACAGAGCCAGCAGTACGATTATGTACTGCACGGACACACCCATCAAATGCGCAACGAGGTAGTAGGCAGGACCCGGGTAATTAACCCCGGCGCTCTCTTTGCAGCGGATACTTATACGATCGCCTTCTTGACCGTCGAGACAGGAGAGGTGGAGTTTGTCGAGATTCCGGAGTAAGCCCTTGGTCGAACTTAGTATTCTTTGTGAAAGCGAGTGGCTAGGACCTGGCATCCTGTCAGCAAAGAGTTATGGCTCATCGCGTTTTAGAGTGGGTGATAGCGAGCTTGGAGATAGCGTAAGCCCTTGTTTTGACCTATAAGTCGCGCCTTTCCACGTGAACGTGCTCGTGCACGTAAACGTGAACGTACCCGAAAAAG
>JBIIOE010000224.1:0-3149 GCA_044337105.1 Bdellovibrionota bacterium
ATAAACTGGTTGCCTTGAATCCCGACGAACTGCGCCGAGCCGGGAGGGAAGGTGATCGTCCGCTTTCCGCCCTTTTTGAGGCCCATTAGGGCGTCTCCAAATCCGTTGACGAGGTTTTTGACCGGCGTTAGCGGGATAGTATCTCGCTTATCAAAGACCTTGCCGTTCAAAAAGGTTCCGGTGTATTTGAGAACCACTTTGCTGTTCTCATTAATGGCAGAACCTTGACCCGGTGAAGTTGTTTTGGCGGTGATCTCAGGAACTTCTCCTTGCTTCATGACCTTTAAAATCTTAACGTCGAACTTAAGGTCTGCTTTTGGCGGAATCTTCTCGCCCGAACCTGCGTCACCATAGGCCTTCGCATAAGGGATGGTAAGGCGTCGAACCATACCCTCTTTAGTTCCCACGAGACCTTCGTCCCAACCCTTGATGACACTACCGGTTCCAATCACCAGCGAGAATGGGTCTTTCCCAGCAACTGGCTTGAAGGAGGCATCCATATTGCCATCAAATTCGGTTCCGTTCATCAAAGTTCCACGATAGAGGACGAAAACGATGTCACCATTCGCTGCGGCAACCCCGGTCCCCGGCTGGATATCTTCCGATTTCAGTTCAGTTACCCCACCCGTTTTGGCACCGCCCTGAGCGGGGGCTGCAGATGAATCATTAGCTGGCTTGTTACACCCAATCACGGCGAGACTCAGAAGAATGGCAAACGCATATCGCGACATATCCTTAGAAATTACCCAAAGAGGGTGCCATTTGCTCCCAGAAAGTGAAGACCTGGCACAGTAAACTGGATTCGTGGCTAAAGCCAAGACCAAAAAAGAGACAACCGGACCAAAAACGATCCAGAACCGGAAGGCTCGATATGACTACCATATCCTCGGCGAGTTCGAGGCGGGCATGGTATTGGTCGGCAGCGAAGTAAAGAGCCTATTTTCGGGCAAAGGGAACCTAACTGACGGCTATTGCAGGGTCGTCAACGATGAAATGTGGCTGATGAACGTGGATATTGAGCCTTACGACAAGGCGACATACTTCTCGCACGAGCGGCGTCGAGACCGAAAACTGCTTCTGCACCGAAAAGAAATTATTCAGATCGAGAGGAAGAGCATGGAGAAGGGATTTTCCATTGTGCCACTTGAGATTTACTTTAAGCATGGCAAAGCAAAGGTGAAAATCGCGATGGTCCGTGGTAAGGCGGATTACGATAAGCGCGAGACGATCGCCAAGCGCGATACAAAACGAGAGATTGACAGAGCCATTCACGGACGCGATTAGTCAAAAAAAGAGAAAAAGGACTCATAAATTGTCTCGGGGATACCGACAAGTAAGACGTGCCGAACCCTGGAATCACCAAGCATTTATCGCCGGATACCCCGGTGATCGTTGCATTTATGATTGACGGCCGCCCCATGGCGGTCAATGGTCTTTGCGTCGGCGAGCAACCGCTCAAGATTTTTACGAAGGATCCGCGAACCCAGGATATCCGCTATCCTCAATCCGTCGTGCTCGTTTGGCATCGAGAAGAATCTGTGCTCAAAGGCGAAGCTGATGCCGTGAGTGTTGAGCCACACAAAGCAGGATTCCTACTCACAATTGATCGCACTCACGTCGCCGAAGTGGACCGCCGAGTTTATGCTCGCTACCCCGTTGAGGTAGCAGTTAGCATCCGATCAGTCTGCGATATGAAGGAGTCTCATGTGATTGCCCTAAGTCAAGGCGTGACCAAGGATATCAGCCTCGGTGGCGCATGGGTCGATGTCCAGCCAGTCGTGGCGATGGGTTCTATCGTTGAGTTTCACATCAAGGTTGATGGGGAAGAGATGTCAGCTCTGGCGATGGTTGCTCACGACAACCCGAATCGTGGCGGAAATGGCCTGGAGTTCATCGACTTCTATGGCGATTCGAGAGATAAGTTCCTCAAGTTCCTTGAGCGTGCCACCAAGGCCGCCTAAGACAGGAAGCCCTCGAAAACATACTCAGCTGCTCCCGTCATCCGGACGTTGCCGCTTTCCTCATACTCAAGGTGAAGATCTCCACCTGGGAGATGGTTGAGCACCATGCGATCAGTGAGACCCAACGTCACCGTCGCGACGACGGACGCGCAGGCCCCTGTCCCACAGGCTAGCGTGATGCCGGCTCCGCGTTCCCAAGTTCGCTGCTTGATCTCAGTACGACTCAACACTTGGACGAAATGAACGTTTGTCCGCTGGGGAAAGAGGGGGTGATGCTCCAACTGGGGTCCGACTTCTTCAAGCGGAATCGCATCCACGTTTTCAGAGATGATCACGATATGGGGGTTGCCCATACTGACGTGTACGGCATGAAATCCATCGTTCAAGTCGATCAGACCACAACCTAGTGGGAAGGTAGCTTTTCCCATCTCGATAGTTATTGGGGCCGCGGCAGAAGCGACGATGTTCGTTTCTGACTCAAGGGATTCGGCGGCGTGGTTAGAACTGCCAGCGGTCGTTACAGTTAACTCTCCAGCTCCGGTCAGAACCGAAAAAGTGCCGTTTGCATACCCGCGATCAACTGCGAGTCGCGCAAAGCATCGAAGCCCATTGCCGCACATCTCGCTCAGAGAGCCGTCGGGATTTAGCATGGCCATTTCTAGCTTGTCTTCCTTCCGCAGAACAAAGATCAAGCCGTCAGCTCCAACTCCAAACTTGCGATCGCAAACTGTCCGCGCCAAAACGGGAAGACCGGACAGCGAAAAAGAGTCCCGTAGGGTATCAACCACGACAAAGTCGTTGCCGATACCCTGCATTTTCGTGAAAGGAATTTTCACTCGGAGTCTGGTTGAGAATTGTGGTGGTGTTCATCGTGCTCGCCAGGGGCACGATAAGTACCGACCGTCTTCGCCGGAACGATGGATGCCACTGCGTGCTTGTAAACAAGCTGTGTGGGCTTTCCTTGAGAATCAAGAAGAATCGTGAATGCGTCGAAGCCGCGAACATTGCCGCGGAGCTGCACGCTATTGGTGAGATAGACCGTAACGCTGACCCCTTCCTTTCGGACTTGGTTCAGAAACATATCTTGCAGGTTGATTGCCTTACCCATTTAATTATCCTTTAATGCATACTCTGAATCCATGCTTGGGTTGCGTCCAGCGCATTGATTCTGTTGCTAAAGACCTCTAA
>JBIIOE010000026.1:0-37234 GCA_044337105.1 Bdellovibrionota bacterium
CCTCCGAAGAGTGTTCTTCCACCGATCCTGATCCTGGATGTTGCGTCCCAGCGGCGCTCACAAATCCGGCGTGTGCTTGCGTTCCGGTAGGGCCGGATGAATACCAGTGTGCTCCAGTAGGAAGCAACATAGCATGTAGGGTGACCCCTAATACTGGTGACCTGCCACCACCATGAACTGGGGAAGCAAGGCAAAACCCCTCCCTGCTGCGAAAGCGGATCTTGGGTTGCTCTTCAATTTTCGCGATATGGAAAAATCCTCAGTGTATCGCAGAGGATACACCTGCGGTTTTTCCACATCACGAAAATCGAATATCAACCCAACCTCCACTTTCTCGCTGCGGGTAGGTCTTGCCTCGCTTCCCTAGGGAAGCAAGGCCAGAGGCGCATACGCAACTTTTCACGCATGGTGCCGAATATCCCAGCATGTTTGCTGCTGCTCACTCTAGCTGTATCGTCGCGCTCGACGCTGTTCCCGTGGAGGTTGAAGTCACCCTCCGTAACGGCACGGAGCGCTTTACCATACTCGGTCTCGGCGGTGCCGCCGTACGCGAGTCACGAGATCGAATTCACGCTGCTCTTCGACATGTAGGCTTCGATCCGCCCGAGGTCATTTTGGTAAATCTTGCTCCTGCAGAGGTGCGTAAAGAGAGCGCGGCCTTCGACCTGCCGATCGCTTTGGCGATCGTGTGCGCGATGGGAGGAGTGTCGAGTGCTGCACTACAGCGGATGGCGATCTGTGGGGAGCTGTCGCTAACGGGTGAGGTGAAGGGTAGCCCTGGTGTGGTAGCGCACGCAGTGAGCGCGGCCGAGAACGGCTTCGAATTCGTGATGGTGCCCGAAGAGAGTAGTGCCGATGCGGCAGTCATCTCCGGTGTGAAAGTGATAGGTGTTGCCTCACTGTCCGAGGCGATTCGCATCTTGAATGGTCAGCACCTCCCCGAAATAAGGGAGCGTCCAAGAGGGCAGAGCCGCCAAGCAGCGGCATCACTCGACGATGTGATGGGGCAGGAAGCAGCTAAGCGTGCTCTGACTATTGCGGCTGCAGGAGGACACAACATGCTCATGATCGGGCCTCCGGGTTGCGGGAAGAGTATGTTGGCTGAGAGGCTCGCCGGCTTGCTACCTGACCTTGCCCAAACGGAACTTCTCGAGGTGCTCCGCATTCACAGTGTGGCAGGGCTTCCAATTTCGCCGTTGCTCTCCGGAGCCCGACCGTTTCGTTCACCTCACCATGTGGTAAGCGATGCCGGACTCATCGGAGGTGGAGCGGGCCCTCGGCCCGGAGAGGTGAGTCTCGCGCACCGCGGGGTGCTGTTCCTCGATGAGTTTCCGGAGTTTAGGCGCAGCACGATTGAGGCTCTCCGATCGCCTCTCGAGACTGGCTGTGTGCAGGTGGCGCGCGCTAGGGCCTCTGTGAACTTTCCGGCGCGTTTTCAGTTGATAGCCGCGATGAATCCGTGCCCGTGTGGGCGCTTCGGGTCGAAGCAGGGGGTATGTCGGTGTCCGCACTACGCAGTGCGTGAATACCTCTCTCGGCTTTCGCAGCCGATCCTTGATCGCATTGACCTACATGTGGAACTGGAGGCGGTGGCAGTCGAGGATTTGGTGTGGGCGGCTCCTCGGCAGAGCACTGTGGGCTCTGGAGATGGTGGTGCGGCGGATGCTGTACGCATTGCTCGCGAGCTACAGATCCAGCGCCAAGGGGTTCTCAACAGTGAGGTGCCTGAGGTGTGGATCAGGACGGAATCGCAGATAACCCACTCAGCGCGAACCTTGCTGAGTGAGGCTATACGGCGACTGGGAATGAGTGCTCGGGGGTACGTACGGGTGCTGCGGGTCTCGCGTACGATCGCCGATCTCCAGGGCCTGGCTGAGATTAATGACGAGGTCGTAGCTGAGGCGGTGTCGTACCGCTCGCTCGAACGATTAGCCAATGTGGTACACAATGGGGGAGTGGGCGTTCCGCGCTAAAAGTGGCTTATTGGCGCCGACCACGTTGCAAAAGCTGCTCCTGCTCCTTGGTTCGTAATTTGAACACAATGGAGTTGGTTTTCGAGCGACCTGCGCTGTCTTTTACGGTTTCGACCACGGTTAAACGATCTGAGAGTATCTCGGTCACTTCGCCGCGATTGATTCCGATCGTACTTCCTTTACGCACGATGTAGCCGCGGCCCTTGGCATCTTCCACAGTGGCAGAAGACAGATCGCCTGCAGCAACGATTGCAGTAAGCTTGAGGTCGGAGAGTGCGTACCGTTCGAGAGGTGGTCGGTCGCTATCCTCGTCTGTTTGAGCAGGGGCTACCTCGTAGGGTGCAAAAGGATCTCTGCGGTTTGCGGGGTCATAATTGAAATTATACGTGAGAGGTGCGTCTCTGAAGGTTGGCGCGGGTGGTGTTTGGTGCGTGGCAGCGTCGTCTGCCTTCGGCGCAGCGAGGGCGGCGCTACCAACCAGTGCCGTTGCACCCTGGATCACAAATGGGAGAGGCTCCCCGGAGCTGTCCGAGCGAGGAACTTTCGCTAAGTAGTGCGGAACGAGAGCATCCAGGGACGTAGGGGGGCGCTTGCGGTCCTTGATGAAGTGTTCGATGGCGAGGCTGGCACGGCGTTCCTCGAGGGCATCCCCGACCAGGTCTGTGGTGGCTAGCTGTTGATCGATTGCCTCGCGCGGTAATGGTGCGCTCGGGGCTATGAATATCTGATACGTCACCCCTGCCGCGAGTAAGACTAGAGCACTGAAGGTTATCTGGCTGATGAGCGCTCGGCGTTTATGTAAGGACATCGTATCCCCTGGCGTTGTATGGGTCGTCTACGAAGGATAGCGCATGGGCTCGACAGGTAAAACGGTGTAAATGCGAGGGGCTCCGCATCGGCTCGGAGTGCTAGCGGCAGCCACCTGGGGAGTTCAAGGGCGCCTTGTCGAACTTTTGATCAAAACTCTAAACTATTATGGAAATTACTGATGAGGAGAGTTGGGAGAAGGTTCCGGCTCCCGGCGACCAAAAGGGTCACCGGACCGAAGGCAAGTGGTCGGGGTGAGAGGATTCGAACCTCCGACCCCTAGTTCCCAAAACTAGTGCTCTAGCCGGGCTGAGCTACACCCCGATACGCCACTGTGCGAAGCAGGGAGGTTAACCGCTCTCTTCGTCAGAATCAAGCCCACTAAGGAGGCTATTCGCATGTTTCCTGTAATGCCTGGAGCGAGGAGGCGGGCTGAGTCAGGCAAGGCGCGGGATATGTTGAACGGGCTTCGGGGCGCTACAGCCAAGATTCCCGAAAACGAGCTCCCTGATGTACCATACCCGCCAGGCGGGTTAGAGTGACTTCCAGACCTCGTCATTCGGAGCACCATAATGAGTAGATTCATAGCCATTCGCGATATCCTAGACGACAAGATTTCCCTCGGAACATACGAGCTCGGAGGGTGGGTGAGAACCCATCGTCAGTCGAAGCGGGTGTCCTTCATAGAACTCTCGGACGGTACTTCGGTTGGAAACCTACAGCTCGTGGTCGACCCAACGTTGCCCGGATACGCCGAGAGTGCCGCTAAGGTCGCTACGGGCGCTTCGATACGGGTAACGGGTGAGTTGGTGACATCGCCCGCTAAGGGGCAAAAGTACGAATTTCAGGTCAAGGAGTTCAGCCTGGTTGGGGAGGCCGATCCTGAGACGTATCCGCTTCAGAAGAAGGCGCACTCCTTGGAGTTCCTGAGAGAGATGCTGCACCTCCGCCCTCGCACTAATACGATAGGAGCGGTGTTGCGTGTGCGCTCTGCCGCCTCGTATGCAGTCCACTCCTTTTTTCAGGAGCGAGGCTTCTACTACATCACGACGCCTATCATCAGCACCTCTGATTGTGAGGGCGCGGGCGAGCAATTTCATGTGACCACACTCGACGTCGATGCTCCTCCGCAAGTCGACGGTAAGGTTGATTATTCCCAAGATTTCTTCGCAGAGCCCGCTACGCTCACGGTATCGGGACAATTGGAAGGTGAGGTGTGCGCCACCGGGCTCTCGAAGATCTACACCTTCGGGCCGACCTTCCGAGCCGAAAACTCCAACACAACGCGGCACCTCGCAGAGTTCTGGATGATCGAGCCGGAGATGGCTTTCTACGAGTTAGCGGACAACATGGAGTTGGCGCAGGAGTTTGTGCAGGACGTAATTCGACGGGTACTCTCGTCGTGTGCTTCTGAGCTTGAGTTCCTCTCCTCGCAAGAGTGGGCGCAGCCCGGCCATCTCGACAATCTGCGCAAAGTAGTTGATGCGCGGTTTACCACCCTCGATTACACAGATGCGATCGGCATCCTCGAGAAGAGTGGAAAGAGCTTTGAGTTCCCTGTCTCGTGGGGTATCGATCTGCAATCCGAGCACGAGCGATTCCTCACCGACGAGTACGTGAAGGGGCCCGTAACTGTGGTTAACTACCCCAAGGACATCAAAGCGTTCTACATGCGTTTGAATGAGGATGGTAAGACCGTTCGCGCCATGGATGTGCTCGTTCCACGCTTGGGCGAGATTATCGGAGGCTCTCAGCGTGAAGAGAGACACGATGTGTTGTTGGAGAAGATTCGAGCGATGGGGTTGGACGAGGCACCGTACTGGTGGTACCTCGATCTGCGCAAGTTCGGAACAGTTCCGCACTCGGGCTTCGGTCTCGGGTTCGAGCGGCTGTTGATGTATCTGACAGGCATGCAGAATATTCGGGACGTGATACCGTTTCCGAGATTTCCGCGTTTTGCGAAGTTCTGAGCCTGAAGGGGTAGGGGAGATTGGCTGACGGCGGGGACGCCGTCCCTCCTGTCGGAGGGTGCGATTGGTGTTTGGGCTCCCAACTGCCAGTTTTCGGAAAAACACGAGCTCTACCGATGTCCGTGCTTTACTTCTCTAGGGAAACGCGGCAAAACCTACCCCATAGTCTCACTTTTGAAATAACCACGTGAACGTGCTCGTGCGAGGAAACATAGGTTTTGCCTCGATTCCCTAGGGAGTTCCCAGAATTCGAGCTATACTTGATAGTATACGGTTTTTCTGGGTCTGTGTATGTCTGCCAAGGATCTCATCGCATTAACCGAGCAGTACAGCGCACACAACTATGCGCCGCTCGAGGTAGTTGTTCACTCGGGCCGTGGAGTGTGGGTCACTGATGTCGAGGGCCATCGCTACATGGATCTCTTGAGCGCCTACAGCGCGCTCAACTTCGGGCATTCAAATCCTCGTATCCTTCAGGCAGCTCACAAGCAGCTCGACACCCTCACACTTACTTCGCGAGCTTTTTTTTCTGACACTGCGGCGCTTGCCGGTCGTGCTCTGGCTACTCTTTGTCACAAGGACAAAGTGCTCTTTATGAACTCGGGCGCAGAGGCGGTTGAAACGTCGATCAAAGCTGCTCGCAAGTGGGGATACGACATCAAAGGGATCCCGGAGGATGAGGCGGAGATCATCGTTTTCTCGAATAACTTTCATGGACGAACGACTACGATCGTTAGTTTCAGTACCTCCGCAGAGAGTAGACGTGGGTTTGGGCCTTTTGCTAAGGGGTTCCGGCTTGTGCCGTATGGGGACGCTGATGCGGTCGAAGCGGCTCTTACTCCCCAAACGGCTGCGGTAATCGTCGAGCCGATCTTGGGCGAGGGAGGGGTGATTATCCCACCTACTGGGTTTTTGAGGCGTATCCGGGAGCTGTGTACCGCACACAACGTGCTCATGATAGCAGATGAGATTCAGACCGGATTGTGTCGCACCGGAAAGCTGTTTGCGTGCGAACACGAGGATGTTGTCCCCGACATGTACATCCTCGCAAAATCGCTCGGCGGTGGCATCGTTCCAGTTTCCGCGATCGTTGCGAACAACGATGTCATGCAGGTTTTTACCCCGGGCACCCACGGCAGTACGTTCGGAGGGAATCCGTTCGCCTGTGCAATCGTATGTGAGGTGGTTGCTATCATTAATGAGGAGCGGCCCCACGAGCGAGCAGTTGAGCTAGGGGCGTATGCATTGGAGCGACTGCGGGCTATCCCGTCGCCGTTCGTGCGAGAGATTCGTGGGCGCGGTCTCCTAATTGGGATAGATATCGATCCGGCTGCAGGCACAGCGAAGGATTTCTGCAAGAAGCTCAAGTACGAGGGGGTTCTTTGCAAGGATACCCGTCAACAGACGATCCGTATTGCGCCCCCTCTGGTTATTACGCGTGAGGAGTTGGATATCGCCTTGGAGTCTTTCGCGAAGGTGTTACGCGGCTAGGAGCGCTTTAAGGGGTCCGATGTGGTCTGACCCTACTACGCGATCCCTCGCAAAGCGTTGTTGTCAGAGAAGTACTTCCCGAATTCGTTGCTCAGAAGTTCCGGAAGCGAGATGTCTTCGGCTTTGACGAGCCCTTTGCGTTTGCCCAAATTCCCTTGCAGAAGGAGATCGATGGCGGCGCATGCCCCGGCCGCCGTGGTCACCTGAATTGCTCCGAAGTGTCTACCGGCGATAGCTTGGTTGTACACCGTACTGGCGTAGGTCTTCTGGTAAAACCGTCGACCTATCATGCCGGTCACTTCGACGAGTATCATGCATTTGTCTTGTGCCGTGGTCGTGATCGAGCGCTCGAAGATCTGTTTGAGGGCTTCTCGGTCGTCTCGAAAACGGAGATCGTTGAGCAGGAATGCTACTAACTCGCGGTGTCCTGGGTAACGGATCGACTTGTAGTTGAGCTCTCGTACACGACCTCCCAGGGTTTCGCACAAGGTGCCAAGACCTCCCGAAGTGTTGAACGCCTCGTACTCGTCTCCGTCCAGGGAAAAACGCTCGTAGCCTTCGAGCGCCAGTACGAAGAGCCGGCTTCCGTCTTGAATCACCTCGCACAGGTTGCAGTATTCGTTGATTAGGCCGTCGGTCGACCAGGTCAGGTTGTACTTCAAGCGATTGGTTGGATAGATCGGAAGCGCACCGACGCGCATCTTTACGGTGTCGAGCGAATCAAAGTGTTTTATGAGGTGCGCGGCGGCGATACTGACAAATCCGGGGGCCAAACCACACTGCGGCATGAAACACGATTGCTTCGAGGTCGCGGCGAGCTTGGCTATAAAGCGGGCCGCTTCCACATCCTCGGTGAGGTCGACATAGTGAACACCTGCGTCGAAGGCGCTCTGGGCGACCTGGCTGTTGCAGAAGTAGGGTAGGGCACTCACGACGAGGTCACACCCTGCAAGGAGATTGCTCACAGAGTCGGCGTCGCTCAGGTCGAGGCGATGTGGCTCGGTGGAAGCCCAGTCTCCCGCAACTGTTTCTGCTCGTTTGAGATCATGGTCGCAGATTTTGACCTTGTAGCGACCTGAAGACGCCAGGAGGGCCGTGATAGACTCCCCGATCTTTCCGGCTCCGAACAGTGCGACGGTGTGCATAGATACTCACGTTCGTATAACAGAGGCAGTCGCCTTTCTACGATTGTACACTACGACCGGGGGTAGGAGCCTAGCCCGAAAATTTCACATGAGATCGGCGGTGTTAGCGCTCTCCTACTACCCGCAGGGACATGATCTCGGCTAAGGCCAACTGTTCCTCGGCTTGAGCGAGCGGAATGGCATAGTTAGCGCGGGAGTGAGCCAAGCACGCTTTGGCGGTCTCCTCGGATTGGGCCGCGCTGACAAGGTCCAAGGTGCGACCTGAGAAGGCCTCCTGGACCTCTCCGTCTATGCTCATTTTGAGGTAAAATTGTCTTAACGGGAGGTTCAAGAGGTCCTCGGCGCTGAAGCGCGGCTTCAGTTCGTCGGCGACTATGGAGGCATCTTCCGAGCCCATGCGGAATGCGATGAAGTTCGAGACGTTCCCGAATACCGTTTGTTTTACGGCCCCTGGGAGTTGGCCTAAGAACTGGTTCGCGAAGGTCAAGCAGAGCCTGTATTTTCGGGATTCGCTCAGGATTTCCCCGAACGAATCGGTAGCGAAGTTCTGGAACTCATCGACGTAGAAATAGAAGTCCTGTCGTGATTCGACAGGGGTGTCAGCGCGAGACATCGCCGCTTCGTATATCTTCCAAATGATGAGCGATCCTATCAACGATGCATTCTGAGCCCCGAGTACGCCTTTTGAAACCTTGAAGAGCAGGATCTTTCGATTGTCGATGAACTCCCGGAAGTCAAAGGTGTTGGTCGGTTGTCCGAGAATGTTACGGATCATGTCGGTGGCCAAAAGCTCGTCGAGATGGTTCAGTAGTTGCGATACTGGCCCCTCTTCGAATTCCTGGCGACGATTTACGAAGTCGATCTCCCAGAAGCGCTTGACGGCTTCGTCTTCGGTTCTCTTCAGCACCTGTGCGCGGAAGTCGTCATCAGATAACAGGCGTCTCAGAGATACGATGCTGGTGCCAGGAACGTTCAGCAACGCAACCATTGCGTAGCGTAGTACGTGATCCATCTTTTCCGACCATGCGTCGCCGATTGCACGTTTGAAGGTCTCGAGGAAGCTGAGCGTGACTCGCATTTTGAGTTCCGGCCTGATCGGAATCATGGGGTTGAAGCTCGGCGGGTGATTGACGTCGCTCGGGTCGAAGATGACGATGTCTTTGATGCGGTTACGCGGGATGACTTTCAACAGGTCGTCGACTAAGTCGCCGTGCGGGTCGAGGACCGCGCAGCCGAATCCGTTTTCGATGTCGTTGCGGATTAAGAGCTGCAAGAGGCACGATTTCCCGTTGCCAGATTTGCCGAGCGCGTACAGGTGTCGACGACGGTCGAAGCGCCGTATACCGAACGGAACCTCATGATCGCGGTAGTTGGTCATGCCAAACATGCATATCTGAGGATCGCTTTGCGTGGCTGGTAATGTGCGTGGAGGCGGTGCCTTTCGGGAGAGCACCATGGTGGTATTGGGAAGGGTGCCGAGTGTGGGGGGGTGCCAAAGGGTACTCAGCTCAATTGGCATACACATGAAGGGTCGATCGAAGCGGCGTTCCTGCATCCTAAGCACGGCGCTCTTGCCGTACAGAATTCGGTCGAGCTCGAACTTGTTTTCGTCAGTAGTATTAAAAATTTTTACGGCATTGGAGACATGCACAATATTTTGCGTCAAGCGCGCCTTCGCCTCGGCTACCTCGATCCGTGACGGATTTTCCGAAAGTTCTGTGAAAGAAGAGATGCGATAATTGACCCTAAAGTGACGCTTGAGGCACTTCTGCTTCACTAGGTCGGCGCTCTTCAAGTTTAGATCGTGTTTGAGCCACGTGCGTGTTCTGAAGAGTCGCGCAAAGCGGTCGAAGCCTCGGGCAATTGCCAGCTTCGCTTGATGCACGTGGTTATCGGGAATCGCCCTGGCCAGCACCTGTACTACCATCTTGTCGCCTTCGACGATTCTCGACAGGGCTGTTACAACCGGTGCCATGCTGTCCCACAGGAGCTGTGCGGCTGTTTGAAAGGGGTAAATATCCGGCCACTCCAAGCGCATGTCTGCGCCGGCCGCCAGCGTGTTCTCGGTAATGCTTTGGGTGTAGTCGTCGAACTCGCGAATCTCGGCATCTGGTAGCCAGATGTAAATGCCCGAGGTGATCGCTTTTACGGTGTCTTCCTCTCCGGCGACGCACATATAAACGGTTGCGCCGGTCGAATAGATCTCCAGAGAGAAGGGCTTCTGTAACTTTTGAGCGACTTCGTCGAGTTGGTCGGTGAATAGGTTCGACTTCCAGTTGTTCCAGCTCGTCTCCTTGATGGCCTGCGCGAGTGAGCCACCGCCCCGGGGGATGTAAATAACTGCTACTCGCATAAGACTTTCGAGACCCTCAATAGATAACTGACCGGTCTATAATATCGGTATACTGATCCTAACTGAAGAGCTGTTTTTATCTGTCTGAATTTAGCTCTGTGTGGCGGGTATCGAATGGCCTGAAGTGGTCAATTCCAGCCCTCGTAAGATATGAGTAGTTTGTATATTCTGGCTCCCTTAGGGATGCGAGGTTGCATGGTCAAAATACAGGAATCAAAGCTGTTTGGCGCTAGCGGGGCGCGCGCCTTAGCGCTGCGTGGGGTGGTGCAGGGCTACGCTTGGGGCAAGGTGGGGGCAGCTTCTCGGATAGCCTCGGTGCTCAAAAGCTATGGCCAGGAGCAGCCGTTGGCAGAGTACTGGATCGGTAGCCACCCGAAGGCCCCTTCGATGCTGCTCATGGAGGATGGAGCCCACGTGTCCCTGACGGATGCCCTGCGGGTCGATGCGACTGTAGTCTTGGGGGAGGAGGTGGCCCAGCGATACGACAACGAGCTACCTTTTCTGCTCAAAGTGCTCTCTATAAATCCCGACCATGGCCTTTCGATACAGGCTCATCCAGACGAGCAGCGGGCACAGGTTCTACATGCGCGTGATCCGTCCAAATACCCTGACCCGCGTCACAAGCCCGAGGTCGCTCTTCCCCTTTCGCGAGTAAAGCTCTTGTACGGGCTACGGCCTGTTGCAGAGATCCTCGACGTGTTGGAGCGCTTTCCAGAGCTGTGTAAGCTCCTCGATGACGGGGTGCGTAACGATCTACGAGAGGTCAATGCAGCCGATGTGCGTGCGCAGGGAGATGTCGTGAAGCGCCTCTACTCTGTCTTACTCACGAGTGCCGCCGCCGATATCTCGGAGGTGGTGGGTGCTCTTAAGCAGCGAGGAATGGCGAGCGATACCGAGAGCGAGGAGCTTGCACTTGTAGAGCGACTCTCGCGTCAGTACGGAGACGCGGATGTCGGATTGGTCGCTCTATTCATCATGAACCTCGTTACCGTCGAACCTGGGCAGGCGTTGTTCATCGGTCCGAACATCCCGCACGCATATCTCGACGGAGATTTAGTGGAGTGCATGGCGTGCTCGGACAATGTGGTGCGGGCAGGGCTTACCCAAAAATACCGAGATGTTCAGACCTTGCTCGAAATGCTTGATTGCACACCTCGTCGCCCTTCTATCATAGAGCCTCACATGAGAGATGACGGGTTCTATGTGGTCGACACGCCGGCAGAGGAGTTTCATGTGGCCTTTCTTGCGGAGGGTAGCGAACGGTCTCGGATAGTGAGCGGGCGAGGGGTCACGGTTGTCCTCTCTCTGGGGCGTGAGGTGGTCCTGACGAATGCAGGTACGGGACAGCGGCTTGTCTTGACAGATGGGGGAGCTGCGCTCATACCACCGGAGAGCGGTGAATATCTGCTTGAGCGCTCTCATGCTGCGGTATTCATGGTCTCGACATAGTGCGACTTGGCGAGGATGGAGAGTTGTTCTCTGCTCGAATGACGTCTATTCTCCAGTCCGATAGTGCCGAGCGCGTAGCGCAAACCACCCCGTTGTGAAGCTGAGCTTA
Organism: Bdellovibrionota bacterium; assembly: GCA_044337105.1. Classification (GTDB taxonomy): domain Bacteria; phylum Bdellovibrionota_C; class UBA2361; order UBA2361; family OMII01; genus OMII01. The sequence continues at coordinate 11,298 of JBIIOE010000026.1, forward strand.
CAGCCGGTCGTGGCAGGGATGCTTTTCGGTACGCACTCACAATAGACTACCTTCAAATAGTACCGTTAAATAGTACCGTTAAATAGTACCGTTAAATAGATTGTGGCGTTCGCAAAAGCAAAGGACGAGGAAGTGGCGCAGAATTCGGAGATCGGCATCGACAAGGCGCGCGAATTGATGGAAGCCGACGGTCTCCCAGCGGCGGTCATTACCAATTTCGAGAGGCTGTTTCGCCAAGTGATATCTGGCGAAACTGGAGTCATTGCAGAAAGTGAGATCGAGCCGGTCGCAGATCTCGACTCCTTCGACACTATCGCTGCATCGCCCCAGTTGGTGCAAGCGGGGCACGAGGCGCTCGGACGCCTCGTGGTCGTGCGCTTGAACGGGGGGCTCGGTACGACTATGGGCTTGGAGCGCGCGAAGTCGCTGCTGCGGGTCAAGGGTGAGATGACGTTTAACGATATCATCGGACATCAGCTGCGGTTTCTGAGCCACAAGGTAGGAACGTCGATTCCTCTCATTCACATGACGAGTTTTTCGACTGATACCGATGTGCGTTTGGCGATGCGCGAGTACGAGGACCTGCAACCCGAATCTTTGCCGGCAACCTTCCTGCAGCATCGACATCCCAAAGTTTATCGTGATTCGCTCATGCCGGCGCACGAGAGAAACGAGGAGCTCAACTGGAACCCCCCTGGACACGGGGACATATACGCGGCGCTTTTGGCGAGTGGTCTAGCTGAACGATTGCTCTCGCTCGGTAAGCGCTACATGTTCGTGGCGAACGCCGATAACCTCGGCGCCACCGTTGAGCCGGCTATTCTCGGATACTTCGTAGAGAGCGGGGCTCCGTTCTTGATGGAGACAGCGGAGCGAACCAAAGCCGATGCCAAAGGCGGCCACCTCGCCTTTAGTAAGAAGACCGGTCGGTTGATTCTGCGAGAGAGTAGTCAGGCTCCTACGACACCGATAGGAGATGTGATTCCCGAATTTCAGGATGTCGGGAAGTATCGTCATTTCAACACCAACAACATCTGGCTCGATCTCGAGGCGGTCGTGCGAGTAGCGCGGGAGCACGATGGGTGTATCCCGTTGCCTCTCATCAGCAATCGCAAAACGGTCAATCCACGCGATCGCACCAGTAGGCCCGTGATTCAGCTCGAGACGGCTATGGGGGCAGCGATCGGCGTGTTCGATGGAGCGCGAGCGCTGCATGTTCCGCGCTCGAGGTTCGCGCCGGTCAAGAGCAACAACGACCTTCTGGTCGTGCGCTCCGATGCATATGAGTTGATGAGTGACTACACTATGGTTGTCAACCGACAGCGCATTCTGCCTGGGCTTCCCGTGGTGGCGCTCGACAGTCGTTACTACGGATTGCTGAAGGACTTCGAGGCGCGTGTGAAGGTCGTGCCTTCGTTGGTCGAAGCTACGAGCTTTGCAGTTCGCGGCGACGTGTTTTTTTCGCACCCACTGAAGGTGCGGGGAGAGGTGACGCTCACGTCGGATTCGACGGATTCTACGCCGTTGCCGGCAGACCTGCGAGCTCTCGACAACGAAGAACGCGGCCTGTAGGGGCGGCGGCTCTCAGATCAGACCATCCCCGGCGCTACTAAAATCCAGCCACAACCAGTGAGCCACGGCCATGAGAGCAGGGCCGATGAATACGCCGATGAATCCGAAAGCGGCGATTCCCCCAAGCACGCCGATGAACAAGAGGATCGGAGATATCTTGGTGCTCTGACTTATAAAGAGTGGTCGTAGTAGATTGTCGACTGAGCTCACGACAAGCGCTCCCCACACTCCGAGGCCGACGCCGTGGTACCAGGGGAGCCCAGAAAAAAAGAGCAGGTACGCAGAAACCGGTAGGTACACAAAGGGCGTACCGAAAGGGATGAGCGAGAAGATCATCGTCACCATGGCCAACAGGAGCGGAACGGGGGCATCTGCTGCGAGGTATCCGATGCCCGCAAGGATGCCCTGTGCTACTGCGGTCGCTAGTACGCTGTAGGCTGCTCCGCGTACGGTCACGTTCACCGTATCCAACAGTTTGGGAATGCTCTCCCCGCCGATGCGTTCGAGAATACGACGAAATTGGTTTAGGAGGGTCTCTCCGTGCCGGAACAGAAAGTAACATCCGATTAACGTTGCTATCGTTACTACGATGGTGGTGATGACGCCGCGGGCGGCAGCGGTGGCAAACGAGAGAAACTCTCGCTGATGCTCGCTGAGCAAGGAGTTCATGTCGATAGGCTCCCTGATGGCTCTATCTGCCATGTTGACGAGTATTGGACCTATGAACGGTATCGCTGCGAGTGAGTCCTGGAGCATGGCGACGTCGAGCGTCGAAAGATGGGTGCGAAGTTCAGCCACCTCGGCTGCGAGCTGCAGTGGGAGGGGTACCATAATCAAGAGTAGCACAATACCAAGAAGGAGCGTGGCACACAGAGGAGCGAGGTAGGCAGGCGAGGGGATTGATCGTCTGAGCTGCACAAAGCTGGGCCACGTCGAAGTCGCAAGGATGATCGACCACAAAAGTGGGGTCACGAAGGGGCGTAGGACGAGACCGAACGCAGCCATGAACGCGAGCAGCAGCAACGTCGATAGAATTCTCAGTGCCGCTCGGTATTTCTCAGGGCGTGTAACTTCGGTCATGTCGGTAGCGTGGTTCTGGTTTGGATCGAAGGGCGCGTCGTGAGTGTCGATCTTAGCGTATTTTTTGGAGGACGGCAGCTTCTTAATTTCCGGCCTCTGCCGGCGAGTTGTTGGTTACAAAGAGAGCGCAGAGGTCGGTGAGGGGGCAACAGAAGTTTCTCCTGTCCCTCAAACCTAGCAAGTAACTTCTTTTCTTCGTTGATCGTGCCGATCTCCTCGTCTTCTTCGTTATCCCCTCCCCCCAATTTAGGCGAAGAGTCTTCATATTGACTCCGAACCGTTCTATCCTGAGGACGTTCTCTGTGTATTAGAAGGGTGAGGCGTGAATTCAGGAGTGTTACCTCAAACTCTCAATATAGTCGGATGTGGCAAGCTCGGTCGGGCCATGGCGGCGTTATGGAGGCAGGCTGGGGTTCTGCGTATAGGCGCCATATGCAACAGTACGCGAGCTTCCTCCGAGCGAGCGGTCTCGATTCTTGGCGCAGGGACGGTCTGCGAGTCGATTGCGGAGATGCCACCCGCCGAGGTGTGGATGATCGCTACTCCCGACAGCGAGATCGCCCCGAGCGCCGAGCGTATCTCGGGTAGTGCCTCAGTTCGCACCGGCGATGTTCTGTTTCACTGCAGCGGAGCGCTCACCTCGGATGTACTAGCGCCTCTTAGAGGACGCGGGGCATCGATAGGGTCACTCCATCCGGTTCGCAGCTTTGCCGACGCAGAGCTTGCAAGCAAAGATTTCGCAGGGACCTTCTGTGCGCTCGAGGGTGAGAACCCCGCAGTCGACTTGTTGGTGCGTGTATGTACGGCTGTTGGTGCGCGCGTCTTTACGATCGAGCCTCAGGTCAAGGCGCTCTGCCATGCAGGGCATGTTTTTGCGAGCAACTACCTTGTGACTGTGCTCGACGTTGCCCAGCGTCTTTATCGTGCGGCAGGTCTTCCGGATGACGTCGTGAAAGGATTGATTGAGCCGTTAGCGCGCAGCGCAGTTGAAAACGTCTGCATGTTGGGTTCGGAGCGAGCCCTTACAGGCCCGGTTGTTCGTGGCGATTGTTCCGTGGTGGCCGAACACGTGCGAGCCCTCGAGGTCAGCTCCGCGGAGTACACTGATTTGTATCGACACTTAGGGAACGCAGCGCTCGAGATCGCTCGACAGCGTGGGGAGGCTTCCAAAGAGGAGCTTGTAGCGCTTGCGGAGCTCCTGGGGATCGAAAGAGCTTAGAGCGCGTAACAAAAATCTCCTCTGCTGCGGCCAGCTGCAAGCTCGCGGGGCTGCGTCTTCGGCTCAAAATGTGCTCAACGTGCCACAGAGGGCACGTCTCCGCGCCTTTTGAGCCTGCATCCTTGCCCCTCGACCTTTCGCGTGGCCTCGCGACGAGGATATTTTTGTTACGCGCTCTTAGTCTTCGGAGTATCTCAGGATTATGGTGTCTCGGGGTCATTCGCCCGTTAGCTCACCTCATGCGATTCTGTATTCTGCTCCAGGATGGACGGCGTCTCCGCCGTCCGAGACCAGTCAAATAGGTGATCCTATGTGGGTGTCTCGCGGACAGCCCCCTGAATGTGAGTGGACGTGGATCCACTCATACATCCACTACAACTGAGTAACCGAGGTCGATGGGGCAAGATAGCGATACACTACTAGCAGAAGAACAGCGCCTATGACGGACATAATGAGCCCTGCAGGTTCTCCTTCCCCATACAACCCCAGTACTCGCCCGATGAGTGAGCCGACCAGAGCGCCGGCGACGCCGATCACAGTAGTGATGACGAAGCCAGCAGTATCTCGGCCCGGCATGAGCGCTCGAGCTATGAGTCCGATGAAGAAGCCGATGATGATAGTCCAAATAATAGTCATAACACCTCTCCAGTTCCGCATCTGCGGTGGGATTTGAATTATGCATATGAAAACGTGATTAACGAGGATGTCCATATGCCCCCGCTCATGGATCTCTGCGTGCTGCGGCGTAGCGTATGAAAACGATGCATGATTAGAAGGGTGATACATGAACGAAGACGACATCTTCAAAGAGGCTCGAAACCGCGATCCAGTGACTGGGGAGCCGGGTTTTCATCCGGTCGGAGTAATGGCGGGAGGAGCTTCGGGTGCGATGGCGGGGGCAGCTATCGGCACTATCGGTGGGCCAGTGGGTGTAATCATAGGTGCGGCTGCTGGAGGGCTGATGGGAGGATTGGCAGGAGATATGCTGGCAGAGCTACTGAATCCGTCAGATGTGGATGAATACTGGAGGGCGGAGTTCGAAAGGGGGGCTGGGATAAGCAGCCAATCCTACGAGGAGGTGAGGAACGAAGTGTACTTCGGTACTCAAGAGCGTTTGCGCTATGGCAAGTTCGCTCCGTCGTGGACAGAGGTGGAGCCGGAGCTTTCCAGACTATGGCGTGCGAGCCCGTTGTGGACTGGAGAAGAGTGGGAGCAGGTGCGAGCAACTGTTCATGATGCCTTCACCGTGGCGGATGCGGCGATAAAAAGGGTGCTCGGGCAGCGGGCCGGCGAACATAGAGACGTACCATAGGATGCAAGTTCGAAGGGCAACCGAGCGGTACGAAGACCGCTCGGTTGCTGACGTATATTTGCGTCATCGCTTGTCGGACCTCTATCCGATCGCTGTAGGAAGAACCTCTTTGAGCTCATTGACCCGCTGCTCGAGATCGGACGGAATCGATGCGGTCAACGAAGGCTTGCGCGCTCCGTAAAAAGCGCTCTCATCGTCCTCGTCTCGTGTAATGCTTACCCCATCGACACTCGCCCCCGCGAAGAGCCCTTCGGTTCTGCGGTATACGACAACTTCGGCTTGGCGTGGCTCGAAGGTGCGATCGAAGCTTCCAGCGACAGCGCTCATCTCTCCGCCGACCCGGAACTCGCCGCGTCGCAGAGCGTCCTGTGCTTTGTCTCCCGTTATGAACAGAACCATGTCAGCTGACTTGTATCCGGCTTGCAGGCCGATGCTGCCACCGGTGAGGTTGAGGAACATGGGGTTCTCCCAGGTTCCTTGGGCGGTCTTGCAGAAACCGATACCGTCGCTGTGGGTTCCTCCAACGCCGAGCGATACGGTCCTGGTGTCCGGGAAGATCGCCACGCACTTGGCGCTCTTGAGGACGCTAGCAGGAACTTTTTGCTCCGGGGATTCCGAGATCGCTTTGTATACCTCTGTTGAGCGCTGCAGGGAGCGTTCAGCTTCTTTGAATGAACTCGAGGAGCGATCGAGCCCCTTGTCCTCCGCGAATGTGTCGGTGAGCGGAAGTAGCGGAACAGCGAGAGCTAGTAGAGTTGCTTTTACCAATAGTTTGCCTTTCATAAGTTTCTCCTTACTCCTGATGTCGGGATAAACGTAGACGGTGGAGAGGTTCACCGCCTCACGCAAAGGCTGCTATGATTGGAGTCAGTCGATTGGAGCGACAGATCACGCCGGAATGTTCACGCTGTCACGGCTTTTGTCCTTGCGTGGTTCCGCGGTGGCCGCTTTTGTCACAGCGAGTTCCGGGGTATCGTGTGGCTATGCGTTGGCTCAATTATCACCACCTCTTTTATTTCTGGTCTGTCGCCAAGAGTGGGAGCGTCACTGAAGCATGCCGAAAGTTACGCCTCTCTCAACCGGCGGTAAGTGCTCAGATTCGAAGCCTCGAAGAGGCGCTCGGAGAGAAGCTCTTTGAAAGGCATTCTCGCGGATTGCGATTGACCGAGCTAGGGCAAATGACCTTCAAGTATGCCGATGAGATCTTCGCGCTCGGAAATGAGTTGCTCAATCGAATCGAGGGTAGTTCTCATTCGAAGGTTCCGACGCTGCACGTCGGCATAGCGGATGTTGTGCCGAAATTTCTTGCCTACCGCCTGCTCGAGCCTGCGCTGCGTGGGAAACCGAAACCTCACATCATCATCCACGAAGACAAGAGTGAGCGGCTCATATCCGAGCTGGGAACAAAGGATCTCGATCTGGTAATTTCGGATTCTCCGATTCCGCACCATTCAAAGGTCAAAGCCTACAATCACTTCCTCGGGGAGTGTGGAATCACTTTTATGGCGACTGAGAAGATCGCCAAGCAGTACCAGCGTGATTTTCCTGCGTCCCTTGACGGGGCGCCGCTGATGCTCCCTTCTGAAGTCGCGGCAGTTCGACGAGAGTTGAATCACTGGTTCAAGCAAGAGCAGATCGAACCAGAGATCGTTGCCGAGTTTCAAGATTCAGCTTTGATGAAGACCTTTGCCCGAAGAGGCCACGGCATATTGCCTTTGCCTATTGCTGTTGAGCGTGAGGTCATGAGCGAGTACGGGCTTCGTGTCGTCGGACGGGTCGAAAAGATCAAAGAGCGCTTCTATCTCATCTCGGTCGAGCGCAGAGTGAAGCATCCGGCGGTGCTCACGATCTGCGAGCAGGCGCACGAGCGGCTGTTCGGCTGAGTGTGAGCTTGCAGCACGCGTGATAGCAGTCGCGCCAAGCTAAGCGTTCAATCACGTACTATGCGCTCGATCATGTATCTGGTCGGTATGTATCGGTCCGGGAGGGAGAGTGGCGGTTCGGGAGGGGAGAGTGGAGCTGGCACCCGGACTTGAACCGGGAACCTACTGATTACAAATCAGTTGCTCTGCCAATTGAGCTATGCCAGCGAAACGACGTGTCTCTTGCAATTATAGCAGAGAACATGTCGGAGCGCTAAGGTACCTGCCTAACGGGAAAATTTCAATTCCTGAAATCTATCCAAGAGGGTGTATTTACTTGAGGTAGGTAATTGACCATAATGCCGCCTCGTTGGAGACCTGTGCCCATGTAGCTCAGTCGGTAGAGCACTTCCTTGGTAAGGAAGAGGTCACGGATTCGAGTTCCGTCGTGGGCTCCATATTCAACGTACACTCATTCAGATGGTGAGGTGCCCGAGTGGCTAAAGGGGGCAGACTGTAAATCTGCTGGCTCCGGCCTACGGTGGTTCGAATCCACTCCTCACCACCATTTTTCTCCTTGTAAAGGTACCTATTTTGAAGGTGCACCTCACGACTCATCCGGCCATCTCCAGGAGTCACGGCGGCTATGTCGCCCAGTGAGCCTCGAGCAGTATTTCGCCAGGAATCCGGTAACGGTTGTGGGGGCGGGCACGGGCGACGACACCGATTTCGCCTGTGTTCAAGCCTTCGAACCCGCAGTGACACCATGCGTTCCTTGAGGATGCTAAAGTGCACGGAAGCCGGTTTCTAAGTCTCGGGCAGATGTTCCAATTTCCTAAACTTGTGCTATCCTCCGCCAGACTTACGGTCGTAGCTCAATTGGTAGAGCATCGGATTCCAAATCCGAGGGTTGGGGGTTCGATTCCCTCCGACCGTGCATGTCGCAGTGGCGCGCGCTAACCAGTCGAAGGTTCGCTCCGTCCTGTACATCTCCCTCCCGTAATCGCCCAAGGATACCGGCTGATCATGGATTCCTCGTCCGAAGAGCTCGTGTCGATAGACAACCTCCCGCAGGCAGTGCAAGAAGCGAGGAGTCGCTCTCCGCTCTGGATGGTCAGTCAAGAGCCGTTGCTCAACGACCTGGTAGTTTACCTGGCGGGCATCCGTGAATCCCTCCTTCAGAACCCCGACCGGGGGCAGGAGATCGTTTTTTCGCGGGCTCAACTTCGGCAGTGTAGAGGGGCGTTCGACCGCATGATCCGGCGTGGAGAGGAGAGTTTGCATCGCCTCTGCGAGCTGCTGTGTAACGGGTTCTTTGCGCAATACCAACTCCAGAGCGTGGTGATCGGCGAGGTGCCCTCGAATGGCGAGCGTTTTACCCTCACTCAACTGATCTCTCGTCACGATCTCTACTCGACCATCGACTTAGATCTAGGGAGTCGGCAGCTTCGTAAGCTGCAGTACTTCGATGGCGAATCGTGGTTGGCGCCGACCCTTGTTGCAAACGTCGTCGAATATCAACCTACGGAACCCAATCCGTCTAACATTTACAAAGTCATCAGCCGCATCAAGGCTGAGGAAGAGCTGTGGAACAAGGTGGTGGATGAGATCTTCGGTCTCGACGCACTGGTCACAAGGGACAAGCAGCTCCGCCACCTCAGTCGCTATGTCAAAGACATCTTTGGTATCAAGATCGTCGTTGGTACGCCGGGAGAGGCTCTAAATCTTCACGGAAAGCTCGAAAGTCTCTCGTTTGGCGAAGCGGAGCTCAACCGGGTCGGGGTTGATGGAATGGAGGGGGTTCGCGAGCTCGTGTTCGTAGAAACGAAGAACTACCTGCGTTCCTCCGAGAAGGAGAGTGGCTGGGAGGCGATGAAATCGGTGGTGCGGTGGGACGGTCGAATGTTTGAGATTCAGGTCCAGCCGCTGCGTAACTTTTGGCGCGAGCGCGAGCATTTAACCCGCGAAAGTCACGCTGGTTTCAAAAGTCGGCGTGAGCAGGTTCGTCAGCAGGTTTCCGCTCAGATCCCGCTCTTTGGGTTTTACCAGGCGCTGCTGAAATGGCTCTTTCAGAATCCTGACGGACCTGCGCCGGTGTTTCCAGGCGTCTCGGTGCTTGTGCGGGATTAGGGAGTAGTGTTGCTTAAATCCCACCAGTAGGTCTTCTTGATTACAATTATGCCACCCCGCTATACTTGAATAAATCATTCAAGATTGTTACCCTGGAGAGACTTCTGGGCGCTAAGAAATAATGAGCCCTTTGCGGGACTTAGTGTTTGGAAAGGGATATTCTTGAGCAGCTTCGGTCGAGCCGGACTGAGCGAGAAGTACCGTGCGGATGTCCGCACTACCGGCAGCTGAGAGACAAAGCAGTAGAGAAACTATGAGCACCGACGTTCTCGATACCTTTACGAGCCAAGAATATAAATACGGGTTCTACACCGATGTAGAGGCTGATTCCGCGCCTCCAGGCCTTAACGAGGAGATTATCGCGTTTATCTCCAAGAAGAAGAATGAACCGCAGTGGATGCTTGATTACCGTCTGAAGGCCTACCAGAAGTGGTGCCAGATGAAGGAGCCGCACTGGGCCTTCGTTCAGTATCCGCCGATCAACTACCAGGATATCATTTACTACTCAGCGCCGAAGAAAACCGAGGGGCCCAAGAGCCTCGACGAGGTTGATCCTGAGATCCTCAAGACCTACGAGAAGCTCGGCATTCCGCTCCACGAGCAAAAGGCGTTGGCGGGGGTAGCCGTTGATGCAGTCTTCGACTCTGTGTCGGTTGTAACCACATTCAAGAAGCAACTCGAAGAGGTTGGGGTCATTTTCTGTTCGATGTCCGAGGCGATTCAGAATCACCCGGAGCTCGTTCAGAAGTATCTTGGCTCGGTAGTTCCTGCGACCGACAACTTCTTTTCGGCTCTCAACACGGCTGTCTTCACGGATGGCTCGTTCTGTTACATACCGAAAGGGGTCCGCTGTCCTCTCGAGCTCTCGACCTACTTCCGAATAAACGCGGCAAAAACAGGTCAGTTCGAGCGCACCTTGATCATCGCCGACGAGGGTAGCTATGTGAGCTACATGGAGGGATGCACCGCTCCAATGCGTGACGAGAATCAACTGCACGCTGCCGTGGTCGAACTCGTGGCGCTCGAGGGAGCTCAGATCAAGTATTCGACGATCCAGAATTGGTACCCCGGCAACAAAGAGGGCGAGGGCGGAATCTACAACTTCGTCACAAAGCGTGGCTTGTGCGCCGGCAAAAACTCGAAGATCTCCTGGACTCAGGTAGAGACGGGTTCGGCGATAACGTGGAAGTACCCGAGCTGTATCCTCAAAGGTGACAATTCCGTTGGCGAGTTCTATTCGGTGGCGATCACGAACAATCGTCAGCAGGCCGACACGGGCACCAAGATGATCCACATCGGAAAGAATACCAAGAGTACGATCGTGTCGAAGGGTATCTCGGCAGGTCAGAGCCAGAATGCGTATCGCGGCTTGGTGAAGATCATGAAGAGCGCCGAGGGGGCCAGGAACTTCTCGCAGTGCGATTCGATGCTGATGGGCAACGAGTGTGGTGCGCACACGTTCCCGTACATCGAAGTGAAGAACCCGACTGCTACGGTGGAACATGAAGCGTCGACCTCGAAGATCGGCGAGGACCAGATATTCTACTGCAATCAGCGCGGCATCTCGACCGAGGATGCTGTTTCGATGATTGTGCACGGGTTCTGCAAAGAGGTGCTGGCGGAGCTCCCGATGGAGTTTGCGGTCGAGGCCCGTCGATTGCTCGAAATTAGTCTTGAAGGAAGCGTTGGATAAGCGAGGGAAGTATGAGCTTGTTGAAAATCATCGATCTGCATGCGCGTATCGAAGGAGAGGGAAGGGAGATCCTGAAAGGTATCAACCTGGAGATCAACCCGGGTGAAGTGCACGCCATCATGGGTGTCAATGGGTCGGGCAAGAGCACTCTCGCAAATATCTTGGGGGGGCGCGAAGGCTACGAGGTAACCAAGGGATCTGTGCAGTTTGCGGGGCAAGAGCTTCTGGAGCTTGATCCTGAGGTGAGGGCACGCGAGGGTCTCTTCATGGCCTTCCAATACCCGGTAGAGCTTCCCGGTGTGCTCACGAGTTATTTCCTCCGTACGGCGCTCAATTCGGTGCGCGAGCATCGCGGGCTGCCTGCGATGAGCGTCCGCGAATTCGCTGCGTTGCTCAAAGAGAAGTCGAAGGTGCTTGAGCTCGGTGACGAGCTGCTCAAGCGTGCGGTCAACGAGGGGTTCTCTGGCGGTGAGAAGAAGCGCAACGAAGTGTTGCAGATGGCGGTACTTGAGCCAAAGCTCGCAATTCTCGATGAGACCGATTCAGGCCTCGATATCGACGCTCTTCAGATTGTGGCCAACGGTGTGAACCAGCTCCGATCCAAGGAGAACGGCATGTTGGTGATTACCCACTATCAGCGTCTCCTCAACTACATCGTGCCTGATTTCGTGCACGTGATGATCGATGGTCGCATCGTTCGCTCTGGTGGTAAGGAATTAGCGCTCGAGCTCGAGAGCAAAGGATACAACGCTTTCAAAGATTCCGTTAGCGCATAGGAAGAATCTCATGATATCGGCAGTTACACTTTCCACCCCCGTGGACGAGGCTCAGAGCTGGGCCGCTTCCGCGATAGCAGAGGCCAAGGGTCGTCGCGCGTCGTGGGCTTCGACAGCGCTCGTTGCAGTTGCAACAGCGGCAGAGCAGACGTGGAGCAAGGTGCTTTTCCCAACTCCGCGCATGGAGAGCTGGAAGTACACGAATCCGGAGAAGGTGGCCAAGGGTAGCTTCAAGCTTGCTGCCGCTACCTCGGCAGTGAAGGTCACCGACCGAGATATCGAGCCGTACATGATAGCGGGCCTTGATGCGCACCGCTTGGTGTGGGTGGATGGCGTGTTCGCCGCAGAGCTCTCGAGCGTTGGCGAGGTTTCGGGCGCACGCATCGTGCGAATTTCGCAGTTGGCTCAGGGTGCCGATGGGGAATCGGGCCTCGGTTTTTCGAATGCGCACGACGAAGAGGCGTTCGCAGCGCTGGCCACCGCGTTGATGGTCGACGGTGTATCTATTTCTGTGCAGCGCGGCGCCTCGATAGCAAAGCCGATTCACATCGTGCACGTTGCTACTACGGCGGCTAACGGCACTGTTGTTGCGCCTCGTCTTGCGATCGATGCTCAAGAGAGCTCGCAGGTGTCGGTTGTGGAGTCGCACGTTGCCCTTGCAGGGGGTGCATACCTCTCGTTGCCAGTAACCGAGATTCGGGCAGCTCAAGGAGCATACGTCGACTACGTAAAGTTTCAGAACGAGTCACGTGACGCTTTCCACGTGTCCACGACGACCGTTGATCAAGGTCGGGACGCGACCGTTCGCACACATATCTTCTCGTTTGGAGGGGCGTTGGTTCGTAACAACGCGCAGGTGGCTCTGAAAGGTAGTGCTTCGAACGCAGTGCTGAACGGGCTCTCTGTTTTGAGTGGCTCTCAGCATGTGGACAACACTACCCTGATTCACCATATCGAGCCGTCTGCGGAGAGCCGAGAGCACTTCAAGGGGATCTATGCCGATGAGAGTAGGGGGGTCTTCTCCGGTACGATCACGGTTGAGAAGATCGCTCAGAAGACCAATGCGTTTCAGTCAAACCAGGCGTTGCTGTTGTCGCCTTCCGCTAGCATTGAGACCCGTCCGCAGCTTAAGATCTGGGCCGATGACGTCAAGTGCACCCACGGTGCTACCGTTGGGCAGCTCGATGCCGATGCGCTGTTCTATCTCCGCTCGAGAGGCATCGACCGCGATATCGCCCGTAACTTTTTGATTCACGCCTTTGCCAGCGAGGTTTTGACCTCGGTCGAGAATGTGAAGGTGCGGGAGTATGTCGAGGGGGTGCTCTCGGGGGTGTTGGGTAGCCTGGCTCGGGTGTAAAGTGTGTCATCGCGCAGCGATGACGAACTTTCTGGGGAAATGAGGCGAAACCCCTCCCTGCTAGGAAAGTCGCTACCCATTTGCTCCAGCCCTGGAATTTTGGTAACGTCCTTCGGCTTCTACGTAAAACAGAGCCGCGCAAAGATGGTACACCCGGGTTGAAATGCCCCACAGTGCCGTAGTTTTGTATTGCCAAAAAAGGGCTCAAAACCCTTATAAGGCGCTGAATTTTGATACTGAAGTGTGTGGGGTTTGTGATGAATAACAAGGCTGCCGGAGCATCGTCTGGCTCTTTCGTGTCTCGCGGTAGAGGGTACTTCTCCGAGAGTTACGAGGAGCTCAAGAAGGTTCAGACCCCCACGCGCCAAGAGGCCTTCCGACTAACGTTGGTCGTGCTGATGATTATCGTGTTTATCTCGCTATCCCTCTTCCTGATGGACATGACGTTCAACTGGCTGATGGGAAGGCTGATTGGGTAGGGCGAAATGACTTTGATGGAATCGGATATGGAAGCAACCACTACTGAACCAAAGATGAACTGGTACGTCGTTCAGGCTTACGCAGGCTTCGAAATGAAGGCCAAGCAGGCGCTTGAAGAGCGTATTCGCCTCAACAATCTGACCGCCCTCTTCGGAGAGGTGCACGTTCCACAGGAGACGGTGGTAGAGCTAGTAAAGGGTCAGAAGAAGACCTCGACGCGTAAGTTCTTCCCTGGGTATATCCTTGTCCAGATGGTCATGAACGAGGAGACCTGGCATCTCGTGAAGGAGACGCCAAAGGTGTCCGGCTTTGTAGGTGATGCTACTTCGCCTCAGCCGATGGGCGAAGATGAGGTAAAGAGGATCTTCAGCCAGGTAGAGGAGGGCGCTGCGTCGCCGCGATCTAAGATGAATTTCGAGCAGGGCGATGCCGTAAAGGTTATCGATGGTCCGTTTGCCGAGTTTAACGGTACGATTGAAGAGGTACGACCAGAGAAGGGTAAGGTCAAAGTGTTGATCAGCATCTTCGGGCGTGCTACTCCAGTCGAGCTCGATTTTATGCAGGTGGAGAAAGCTTAGTAGGCCCCAGGGTCTGCCAGGCTGCTACGCAAAATCTTGTCGTAAGTACCTGATTCAGGACGCTTCTTACTGCGACATGAGCTAAGCAGAGCACTGCTTGTTCAGGGGAAACGTTTGTTCAGGAGAAAGTAGTACAGATGAAAGAGATTAGTACCACAATCAAGTTGCAAGTTACAGGTGGGCAAGCCAATCCAGCTCCTCCCATCGGCCCGGTGCTCGGTCAGCACGGCGTAAACATTATGGAGTTCTGTAAGCAGTTCAACGCCAAGACGCAGAAGCAGCAGGGTGAGGTAGTTCCTGTAATCATAACGGTTTACAAGGATCGTTCCTTCACGTTTGAGCTCAAGACTGCGCCGGTTTCGTATTTAATCAAGAAGACCCTCAAGCTCGAAAAGGGGTCCTCGGTTCCTAACAAGGACAAGGTCGGTAAGATAACGAAAGCTCAGGTTTACGAGATTGCTAAGCAGAAGATGTCGGACCTGAACTGCTACGACGAGGAGGCCGCCTTTAAGATCGTTGCAGGAACTGCCAGAAGCATGGGAGTTGACGTTATCTAATTGACCCCCAGATATTGACTTATTTCCGGTTACTTCCTAGGCTACGCGCTCCCTGCTTCAGCCTGTTGAAAAGGGTTGTTTGCGAGCTGTGTCAAGTCGGTTTGTGGCCCTCAAGGCAGAGGTCCAGATCGGTGCGATGAGGTAACCGGAAGCTCGAAAAGAATTTTTAAGTCGCATTTAGAGTAGTTATGGCCCGGAAGAAAGAAGGTAAAAGGATGCGCGAACAGCGCGCCAAGGTTCAAACTGACAAGTTCTATAGCTTGGAAGAGGGGTGCCAGTTGGTAGCGAAGACGGCTTCGGCCAAGTTCGACGAGACCGTTGAGGTATCCATTCGTCTCGGTGTTGACCCCAAGAAGGCTGACCAAAACGTGCGTGGATCGATTCCGCTCCCGAACGGTCTGGGTAAGACGATCCGCGTAGCGGTATTCGCAAAGGGAGAGAAGGCCCAAGAGGCTCAGGCTGCTGGCGCTGATATCGTCGGTGCAGATGATCTAGCAGAGCGGATCAAAGGCGGCTTCTTCGACTTCGATAACGTCGTTGCCACCCCTGACATGATGGCTCAGGTTGGGAAGGTCGGTAAGCTTCTCGGGCCTCGAGGTCTGATGCCGTCCCCTAAGGTAGGAACGGTCACTTTTGATGTCGCAGAGACTGTTAAGTCGCTCAAGGCTGGTCGTGCTGAGTACCGCGTGGATAAGGCCGGCGTGATTCACGCAGCCGTAGGAAAGGCTTCGTTCGGACCAGAGAAGATACTTGAGAATGCGCAGGCGCTTTTTAATGCTATCAACAGGGCGAAGCCCTCCAGCAGTAAAGGCGTTTACCTGCAGTCCGCGGCCCTCTCGTTGACGATGGGCCCTGGAGTGGCGATTGATGTAGCACCGCTCAGAGCATAAGGAGTTTGAGAGTTATGGAAAGAGCTGAAAAGCAAGCTGAGCTGGACGTCTTAATTGACAGCTTTACGCGCGCGAAAGTTGCGGTGTGCGCGGATTATCGTGGTCTCACCGTGGCCCAGATGACAGCGCTCCGTGCGGAGCTCCGTCGGGCAGGATCCGGTGCTCGCGTAGTTCGCAACACGCTTGCTCGTCTCGCAGTAGAGCGGGTTGAGAGTCAGCGTGGTGGAGCGCAGGACGAGGTCGCTAAGTTCCTCAAGACGATGGAAGGCCCGACCCTCGTCGTGTATTCCTTCGAGGATCCGATTAATCCGACCAAGGTGCTCGCCAAGTTCGCCAAAGGCGCAAAAGACAAATTTCGAGTGAAAGGATGTTGGCTGGACGGCGCGTATGTCGATCCCGCTGGTGTGGATGCTCTGTCAACCATGCCAGGACGCGAGGAGACGTTCGCTATGTTGCTCAGCCTCATGCAAGCGCCTGCTACTCGCCTCGTCCGTGTGCTCTCAGAGCCTGGTGCGCAGGTGGCACGGGTTGTTGAGGGGTACCGGAAGAAGCTCGAAGAAGGTTCGGCTGCTGCGTAAGGGTAGTTGGGTCTGTTTGGTAATAATTAATTTTTGTTGTGTCGTTAGGAAAGGAGTAAAGCCATGACTGAAGCGTCTGGAGTTTCGTTCGAAGGCGTTGTTGAGTACATCAAGGGCTTGTCCCTCATGGATGCTGCCAAGATGGTTAAGCGTCTCGAGGAGGAGCTTGGCGTTAGCGCTGCTGCTCCAGTAGCTATGGTAGCTGGTGGCGCCGCCCCTGCTGCAGCAGCTGCTGAGGAGAAGACCGAGTTCACTGTTATGCTCGACGAGGCTGGTGCTGAGAAGGTTAAGGTGATCAAGGTAGTTCGTGAGATCACCGGGCTTGGCCTCAAGGAGGCTAAGGACCTTGTTGACGGCGCTCCGAAGACCGTCAAAGAGGCAGTTGCTAAGGCTGAGGCTGAGGACTTCGTTAAGAAGCTCAAGGAAGCCGGAGCTAAGGCTAGCCTCAAGTAGGTCGCCGCTCGAGCCTTGTCGCGGGGCCGTTACAGGCCACCGGACGAAAAGAAGGTCAGGTGAAGCAAGCGCTTTACCTGACCATCGCTTTTAGCCTAATAGCGGGAATGCGCTCGAAAGGGTTGCATTCCCGTAGGCGTATTGCTAGGTATTATGCGGGGTTGTCTCGTGACAACTCGGCTACGCAGGTACAGCTTTTCCCCTTAGTCCGGGATAGGGAGTATCTGCAGGCTGGGGCGTAGCCTCCGAAAGTACCGATTGTCGATTCCCGTCAGGTAATGATCCAGATTTTCTGGCCATTCACATTCAGGGTATAGGCGTAGTCAGCTCACGCGGCCCGACCGGGGTCACGTGGGCTTTTTGCCTTTATAAGTCACTTACTTATGACATCAAAAATCAAGACCAACCTTCGCCTCCGTAGAAGCTACACCAAGATCGGTGAGATCGCTGAGATACCGAACCTCATCGGCATCCAGAAGAGTTCCTACGAGAGATTTCTCCAATCCACGGTTGATCCTGAGAAACGTGAGGACGTAGGTCTCCAGAAGGTCTTCAAGTCGGTGTTCCCGGTGCGGGACTACAACAACACCGCTTCGTTAGAGTTCGTTTCTTATCAGCTTGGTACACCCAAATACGACATGGATGAGTGTCGTGACCGGGGCATGACTTGGGCGGCTCCTTTGAGAGTTACAATCCAGTTGGTTCTCTGGGATGTAAATCCTGAGACGGGTGCACGAAACTTGAGCGCGCTCAAAGAGGATGTAGTGTATTTCGGAGAGATTCCGCTCATGACCGAGCGGGGGACCTTCATGATCAACGGAACAGAGCGCGTCATTGTGAGCCAGCTTCATCGCTCGCCAGGCGTGTTCTTCGATCATGACGACGGTAAGAGTCACGTCTCAGGAAAGTTGCTCTATTCGTCTCGCGTTATTCCGTATCGCGGCTCCTGGATCGATTTCGAGTTTGATGTCAAAGACATCCTGCATGTGCGCATCGACCGTCGTCGTAAGCTCAATGCGAGCGTCTTGCTGCGCGCCCTTGGTATGTCTTCTGACGATATCCTCGGCTCGTATTACAAGACCGATACTGTTATTTTCGGTAAGAGGGGGCTTGTAACCAAGGAGTTCAAGGCTGACCAACTCGAGGGCCAGAAGGCTTTCCGCGAGATCAAAGGCGTAGGAAAGGTTCTCGTCAAGCAGGGTGGTAAGTTCAATAAGGCGGTACTTCGTCGTCTGCGTGAGGCGGAGGTCGATGAGATAGAGATTAACCCCGATTCCGTTCCTGGTATGGTCGCGGCGGAGACGGTCATTCAGGCTACTGAAAATGTCGTTAATCCGAAGACCGGCGAAGTTATTGCCGAGCAGGGCGAGGTTCTTATCGGATGGGAGCTCATCCGCGAGCGTATCGGAACGGCGGTTCTCGAGCTCGACGAGAAGGATGCCAAGGAGCTGTGCTCGAACTTCCAGGTCATCGTCAATGCAGGAGACGAGCTCACGCCCGACAAGATCAACGCTAAGGGAGAAGTTGTTACCAAGGGTAACATAACTTTGCAGCGCGAACTTGGGCTGGACCGTATTCGCGTCTTGTACCTAGACGATAACCACATCGGCGACGCTCTGTGGAAGACCCTGGCTTCGGACAAAATGGCAGGCGAAAACAGCCTGTACTCGAGGTTAGCTGGACGTCCGACGATCGACAGCTTGATAGAGATCTATCGACGTCTGCGACCGGGAGATCCTCCGCGACCAGAAACCGCACAGGCAACCTTCAAGAATCTCTTCTTTAACCCCGATCGTTACGATCTGTCAGACATCGGGCGTTACAAGATGAACCACAAGCTGTACATCTCGCAGGGTCGTGAGGCTCCGCCGATGGACCAGGGCGTACTTTCTCCGGACGATATCAAGGAGACGGTGCGATACCTCTTGGAGCTCAGGAACTCGATGGACGGACAGCGGTATTCGATCGACGACATCGACCACCTCGGTAACCGTCGTGTGAGGGCAGTGGGCGAGCTGATCGAGAATCAGTACCGGATCGGTCTCGTGCGAATGGAGCGCGCCGTCAAGGAGCGTATGGGTATGCAGGACATCGATACCCTCGTTCCACAGGACCTCATCAACTACAAGCCGGTTGCGGCGGTAGTGAAGGAGTTCTTCGGTTCCTCGCAGCTTTCGCAGTTCATGGACCAGACCAATCCGCTGTCGGAGATTACGCACAAGCGACGTCTCTCGGCTCTTGGACCAGGCGGTCTCACACGTGACAGAGCAGGATTCGAGGTTCGCGACGTAAACCCGACGCATTACGGACGTATCTGTCCGATTGAGACGCCGGAAGGTCCGAACATCGGTCTTATCGCGTCGCTGGCGGTGTACGCTCGCGTGAACGAGTTTGGATTCGTAGAGACACCATATCGCGTGGTCGACAACAGTCACCGTGTGACTGGTGACGTTGTGTATCTTTCGGCTCTCGAAGAGGAGCGTGAGACGATCGCTCCAGCGTCCATCTCGATGGATAGCAAGGGCGAGATGACTGAGGCCTCTGTTCCGGTTCGCCGTAACGGTGAATATCTCCTTGTTCCTCCAGCCGAGGTATCCAAGGTCGATGTAAGTCCGAAGCAGATCGTGAGTGTGGCTGCCTCCCTGATTCCGTTCCTAGAGAACGACGACGCGAATCGCGCGTTGATGGGTTCGAACATGCAACGTCAGGCTGTTCCGTGTCTGCGGGCGCAAGCTCCGCTGGTCGGAACTGGTATGGAGTACGTTGTTGCCCGTGACTCGGGAGCAACGGTTGTTACCAAGCGTGCTGGTCGTGTCATGTCGGTAGAGTCGGAACGTATCGTGATCAAGAGCGATACGTTGACGGACGATCCGCTCGATACGGGTGTAGATATCTACAAGCTCGTCAAGTACCGACGCTCCAACCAGAATACCTGTATCACCCAGCGTCCGATCGTATCGGCAGGTGAGAGGGTTGCGGCAGGTGAGATCGTCGCGGACGGTCCGAGCACGGACATGTCGGAGCTCGCGCTCGGTCAGAACTGTCTCGTGGCCTTCATGCCGTGGAACGGATACAATTTCGAGGACTCGGTGCTCATCAGTGAGAACCTGGTGAAGAACGACGTCTTCACGTCGGTTCATATCGAGGAGTTCGAGTGTATCGCGCGTGACACCAAGCTCGGAAAGGAGGAGATTACTCGCGATATTCCGAACGTCGGCGAAGAGGCTCTCAAGAACTTGGACGAGTCCGGCATTATCCGCATCGGTGCCGAGGTCAAGCCTGGAGACATACTCGTAGGCAAGATCACTCCGAAGAGTGAGACCCAGCTTAGTCCTGAAGAGAAGCTCCTCCGAGCCATCTTCGGCGAGAAGGCTGGAGAGGTGCGCGATAGCAGCTTGAAGCTTCCGCCAGGAGTAGAGGGTACGGTCATCTCAGCCCAGGTCTTCTCTCGTAAGGGGACCGACAAGGACGAGAGAACCCTTGAGCTCGAGAAGCGGGACATAGCTCGTCTTGAGCAGGATCAACGCGATGAGATCAACATTCTTCGCGACGCCGCGATGAGAGAGATCTCGTCACTGCTAACTGGCAAGAAGACAGCTGCTCGTTTGGTTGACGACAAGCGCGCTCAGTTAATCGCCAAGGATGTCGAGATAACCGCAGAGGTTCTCAACTCCGTTCCGTTCGAATATCTTCGCGATATTCAAGTTGGAGACGAGGCGATTCAGGAGCAGATCAACAAGACGGTCGTTCGTACTGGTCAGTTGATTAACAACAAGCGTGCGCATCTGAACGAGAAGATCAAGCGCCTCAAGGAAGGTGACGAGCTCGCACCAGGCATCATCAAGATGGTCAAGGTTTTCGTGGCCATCAAGCGCAAGATCCAGGTGGGTGACAAGGTCGCAGGACGTCACGGAAACAAGGGAGTTCTTTCGCGAGTGCTTCCTCAAGAGGACATGCCGTACTTGGCGGATGGAACGCCTGTCGACATGGTACTCAATCCGCTCGGCGTACCTTCTCGAATGAACGTAGGGCAGATTCTGGAGACTCATCTTGGGTGGGCTTCGTACATGCTTGGCCGTCGAATTCGAGAGATCCTTGAGTCGGTCGTAGATCCGTTAACTGGCAGTGATCGCATCGAGACAACGCCAGAAAGCAAGAAGGAGGCGACTGCTCAGATTCGCACTATCTTGCTCACCGCGTACAAAGGTAGTTCGCATGCCAAGTTCGTCGATTCGTTGAACGACAGTGAGCTTCTCGAGCTTGCTCGTCGTGAGATGACTGGAGTGCGTGTCGCCACACCGGTGTTCGATGCTGCGCGAGAGAGCGAGATTCGTGAGCTCCTCTCGTTTGCGGGTGTTCCCGAGAATGGAAAGGTACAGCTGTACGACGGTCGCACTGGCGAGCCGTTTGCCGAAAAGGGCACGGTCGGTGTGATGTACATGCTGAAGCTCGACCACTTGGTCGACGACAAGATCCACGCTCGTTCGATTGGACCATACTCGCTGGTTACCCAGCAGCCACTTGGTGGTAAGGCTCAATTCGGAGGCCAGCGTCTCGGAGAGATGGAGGTGTGGGCACTCGAGGCATACGGTGCGGCTTACACGCTCCAGGAGTTCCTCACGGTCAAATCCGATGATGTGGCCGGCCGAACCAGGATGTACGAGTCCATCGTGAAGGGTGAGCACGTACTAGAGCCGGGTCTGCCAGAGTCCTTTAACGTCATGATGAAGGAGCTCCAGTCGCTCTGTCTCGACGTGGAACTCGTCGAGGAGAAGGACGAGCAGGAGGCAATCGAAGCGCCTACTGCGACCGAGACCGGTACGGATAGTGCTGCCGTCTAGGATGGCTGTTGGTTGGCCCAGCACCCCTCTCTGTAAGGAGAGGGGCGAGCTGGCCTGTTGATTTCAAAAGAGGGGATGACACATGGACGATTTATTTAGTTTGTTCGAGCGACCCAAGAATCCGATCAAGTTCAACGCTCTCAAGATCGCGCTTGCGAGCCCAGAGAAGATCAGGAGTTGGTCGTTCGGCGAAGTTACAAAGCCAGAAACGATCAACTACCGTACTCTCAAGCCAGAGAGGGATGGTCTGTTCTGTGCCAAGATATTCGGTCCCGTAAAAGACTACGAATGTATCTGCGGTAAGTACAAGCGCCTTCGTCACCGCGGTGTGGTGTGCGAGAAGTGCGGTGTCGAGGTTATCCAGTCCAAGGTGCGCCGCGAGCGTATGGGGCACATCGAGCTTGCGTGCCCAGTTGCGCACATCTGGTTCCTCAAGAGCTTGCCGAGTCGAATCGGTAACATTCTTGACCTTACGTTGCGTGACCTCGAGAAGGTGCTCTACTTCGAGAGCTATGTAGTCATCGAAGCAGGAAAGACGAATCTCAAGGTAGGCGATCTCCTCAACGAGCGTGAGTATCGCAGTGCTCGAGAGGAGTTTGGTTCCGCATTCGAAGCCGGCATGGGTGCCGAGGCGATTTACACCCTTCTCCAAAACATCGACGTCGATGGTCTCTGCGCAGAACTGCGTGAGGAGATGAAGGACGTTACGTCAGAGGCTAAGAAGAAGAAGCTCGCCAAGCGCCTGCGTGTGTTGACCTCGTTCCAGCAGAGCTCGAACGAACCCGAGTGGATGATTCTGACGGTAGTTCCCGTCATTCCGCCGGATCTCCGTCCGCTCGTTCCACTCGATGGTGGTCGTTTCGCTACCAGCGATCTGAATGATCTGTATCGTCGTGTGATCAATCGTAACAACCGTTTGAAGAGACTCATAGAGCTCAACGCGCCGGATATCATCATCCGCAACGAGAAGCGCATGCTTCAGGAGTCTGTAGATGCGCTCTTCGACAACGGTCGTCGCGGTCGTACGATTACGGGTCCGAACAAGCGTCCGCTGAAGTCCTTGAGCGACATGCTCAAGGGTAAGGGTGGTCGTTTCCGTCAGAACCTCCTCGGTAAGCGAGTGGATTACTCGGGCCGTTCGGTAATCGTGGTTGGTCCGGAGCTCCGTCTTCACCAGTGCGGTCTTCCGAAGAAGATGGCGCTCGAGCTCTTCAAACCGTTCATCTACAACAAGCTCGAAGAGCGTGGTTATGTGACCACTATCAAGAGCGCCAAGAAGATGGTCGAGAAGGAGAAGCCAGTAGTGTGGGATATCCTCGATGAGGTTATCCGTGAGCATCCGGTTCTCCTCAACCGAGCCCCGACGCTGCACCGTCTCGGTATTCAGGCATTTGAGCCGATACTCATTGAAGGTAAGGCTATCCAGCTTCACCCGCTCGTATGTACTGCGTTCAACGCGGACTTCGACGGTGACCAGATGGCCGTTCACGTTCCGCTGTCGATAGAGGCTCAGGTAGAGTCCCGCGTACTCATGATGTCGACCAATAACATCTTGAGTCCAGCGAACGGCAAGCCGATCATCGTTCCTTCGCAGGACATCGTACTTGGTTTGTACTACATGACCCGTGAGCGTCCATTCGCGCTCGGCGAGGACAAGGCGTACACCGGCAGCGACGAGGTGTGGCTTGCTTGGCAGTCAGGCGAGACTCACTTGCAGGCGAGGATCCGTTGTCGTATTGACGGACAGCTCCAGACCACCACGGTAGGGAGAGCCTTGCTGTATCACCTCTGTCCGCGTGTGTTGCCGTTTGCGAATTTCAACCGCGTGATGAAGAAGAAGGATATCTCGAACTTGATTGACGAGTGTTTCCGTGTCGCCGGCAACAAGGCGACGGTTCTGCTCGCAGACAAGCTCAAGGACACAGGATATTACTTCGCCACTCTTTCGGGCATCTCGATCGGTATTCAGGACATGGTGATCCCGGATGCTAAGAAGGTGCTCCTCGGAGATGCCGACGAGAAGGTAGCAGAGATCGACAGCCAGTATCGGGAAGGTCTCGTTACGGCGGGTGAGCGCTACAACAAGGTCATCGACATCTGGTCGGACGTGGGAGACCGCGTCGCAGAGGACATGATGGAGACGATCTCGTCGACCGAGTTCAAGAACGAGGCGAACGGCGAGATCAAGCGTGGTCCGTCCTTCAATCCGATCTTCATCATGGCCGATTCTGGAGCGCGTGGATCGAGTCAGCAGATTCGTCAGCTCGGAGGAATGCGAGGTCTGATGGCCAAGCCGGACGGTTCGATCATCGAGCAGCCGATCAAGGCTAATCTGCGCGAAGGTCTAACGGTTCTTCAGTACTTCGTATCGACTCACGGTGCCCGTAAGGGTCTGGCCGATACCGCTCTGAAGACAGCTAACTCCGGTTACCTGACTCGTAAGCTCGTTGACGTTGCGCAAGACAGCATCGTGAGCGAGGTCGATTGCGGGTCGGCGGAAGGTCTCGAAATCTCCGCTCTCATCGAGGGAGGAGAGGAGATCGAGTCCTTGGCTAACCGTATTCTCGGCCGCGTTGCTGCTGAGGACGTTCGCGATCCGATCACCAACGAGGTTCTCGTTCAGCGTAATCAACAGATCGACGAAGAGTTGTGTAATAAAATTACCGCTGCGGGTCTCGATACCTTGCTGATCCGTTCTGTGCTCACCTGTGAGTCGGCGCGTGGTGTGTGCGCACTGTGTTACGGACGAGATCTCGCCCGTGGTCACTTAGTGAACATCGGAGAGGCTGTCGGCGTAATCGCGGCGCAGTCGATCGGAGAGCCCGGAACACAGCTCACGATGAGAACGTTCCACATCGGAGGTGCCGCGCTCGGTCGAGCAGAGTCAACTTCGCTCGAGGCGCGTTACGCAGGTGTAATCAAGCTCGAGGGTGCTCGTCTTGCTCGTCGTCGTGACGGAACGTCCGTCGTGATGACCCGAAAAGCTGAGATCCTCATCGTAGACAAGGTCGATGGTCGTGAGCGTGAGCGTCATCCGCTCGTGTACGGCTCGAGACTCCGTGTCGAAGAGGGAGCTGAGGTGAAGCCTGGTGCTCTCTTGACTGAGTGGGATCCGTTTACGATTCCCATCTTGAGTGACGTCGCTGGACGCGTCGAGTGGGTGGATGTGAACGAGTATACGATGGAGGAGCGCACTGACGAGCGCACCGGTTTCGTAGAGCGTGAAATCATTCAGGCTAAGGACCGCAGCAGCGACCTCCGTCCGCGCATCGTGGTTCACGGCGAGAACGGTGATACTCGGGTGTACAACGTGCCGGTGGGAGTACGTCTCACGGTTGAGCACAACTCCGACATCGATGCCGGTGACATCATTGCTAAGCGTGAGCGCGCTACTACAAAGACCAAGGACATTACCGGAGGTCTTCCCCGGGTTGTCGAGCTTTTCGAAGCTCGCAAGCCGAAGGATCCAGCGGTCGTTAGCGATGTAGATGGTGTGGTAGACTTCGGAGAAGATTCGCGTGGTAAGCGTAAGATCCTTGTTACTCCAGACTACGGTGAGCCGCGTGAGTACCTGGTTGCTAAGACCAAGCACATCGCGGTTCAAAAGGGAGACAGGGTCAAGGCTGGTGAGGTTCTCACCGACGGTGCTGTGAATCCGCACGACATCTTGAGAATTGAGGGCGTTAAGGCTCTTGCCGGCTACCTCGTGAATGAAGTCCAGGAGATTTACCGTCTCCAAGGTGTGCGCATCAACGATAAGCACATCGAGGTGATCGTTCGCCAGATGCTCAAGAGGGTCAAGATCAGCGAGTTCGGAGACAGCTCCTTCCTCGTTGGTGATAACGTGGAGCGTTTCCGTGTTCTCGACGAGAACCAGAGACTCGTTGCGACCGGTGCGAAGCCAGCCAGCTACGAGCCGTTGCTCCTGGGTATCACCAAGGCTGCTCTTTCGACCGATTCCTTCGTGTCCGCAGCGAGCTTCCAAGAGACCACCAAGGTTCTCACGGAAGCTGCGGTATCCGGTAAGACGGATCACCTCCGCGGCCTCAAGGAGAACGTCATCATGGGTCGCCTCATCCCGGCTGGTTCGGGTGTCTCCGAGTATGCTGCGCGGCACGTTCGCGTAGAGGGCGAGGAGCAAGAGGTGAAGAAGTCGCACTCCGACTTTAAGGTTGGACCGACATCCTTGGAGAGTCTGCAAGGTCTCTTCTAGGCTCGTCTAGTCACACGAAAAGGCGCCTGTCACTCATAGGGGTGACAGGCGTTTTTTTTATGGGCAGTGAATCGAAAATGGCTCTCGTGCGCTAGCTCTCCTGAGTATCGTGCCTATTTATTTTGGGTCATCGCGGAATCGAGTGGGTAGGACTCGGTATTATCGCGACGTGAACGTGCTCGTGCACGTAAACGTAAACGTAAACGTGAACGTACCCGGAGGAGGAGTCACACTGGCTGAAGGCATAGCTTGGAAAGCATGGCTCCAATCCTTGTCAGCAAAAGCTTTCCGGCTTGATACTTTTCCGGGGAAACATGGCTGAGAGCGTTAAGCAGATCAAAGAGGG
>JBIIOE010000027.1:0-37143 GCA_044337105.1 Bdellovibrionota bacterium
CTTAAAACTCCTGTTCAACGCTTTCGACCGAGCGAGGGAATGAAGGCCGCGCTCAACATCCCCTTCGTTTCGTCAGCGATGCAGGCGGTCTCAGGATCTGAACTCGCGGTAGCGCTCGCCCGAAAAGGTGGGTCGGCGTTCATATTTTGCTCGCAGTCTATCGAGGCGCAGGCTGAGATGGTCCGGCAGGTCAAGGAGCACAAGGCTGGTTTTGTAGAGTCGGACTCCAACCTTCCGCCTACGGCAACTCTAAAGGAGGCATTGGAGCTCCGCAAAAAGACCGGCCACTCGACTATCGCAATCACACAGAGCGGCGCACGGAATTCGAAGCTGTTGGGGCTTCTTACCAGTAAGGACTTTTGGGAATACAAAGACGACCTCACTCAAAGTGTCGCGAACTTCTGTACGCCCACGGAGAAGCTGGTTCTTGCTCGTGAAGGTGTAACCCTTCAGGAGGCGACCAACCTCTTGTGGAAGAACAAGAAGGAGTGCCTGCCAGTAGTGGATAACGAGGGCAACCTCAAGTATCTCGTGTTTCGCAAAGACTACTACGATCATCACTCGTATCCCGACGAGTTGACCGATGCCCGTAAGAGGCTCTTCGTCGGAGCGGCTCTTAACACGCATGATTACATGGAGCGGGCGTCTGCTTTGGTTGAAGCAGGTGTTGATTGCTTGTGCCTTGATTCCTCCGATGGGTACACGGAGTGGCAGGCGCACGCGGCGATAGAGCTCCGTAAGAAGTTCGGAGATTCGATTGTGCTCGGGGGTGGTAATATCGTGACCGCCGACGCGTTTCGCTACCTCGTTGAGGAAGCGCAGGTTGATTTCGTCAAGGTCGGTATCGGAGGTGGTTCGATCTGTATCACCCGTGAACAGAAGGGTATCGGTCGTGGCCAAGCGAGCGCTGTGATGGATGTGGCGCGTGCAAGAGACGAGTATTTGAAAGAGACCGGGGTATACATCCCGATCTGTTCAGACGGCGGCTTGAACTCCGACACTCAGGTTATCGTCGCCCTCGCGATGGGCGCAGACTTTGTGATGATGGGTAAATATTTCGCCATGACCGAAGAGAGCCCAACGGCGAAGATTAACTACCGAGGCCGCTTGTACAAGCCGTACTGGGGCGAGGGATCGAATCGAGCACGCAACTGGCAGCGCTACAAGCAGAGCGAGTCGAATCAGTTGGTCTTCGAAGAGGGAGTGGATGCCTACGTCCCGTACAGTGGACCTTTGGCCGACAAGATGGATGTTTCTCTAGTTAAACTGAAGTCGACGATGTGCAACGTCGGAGTTCTCTCGATCAAGGAGTTTCACGAGAAGGCACGTCTGACCCGCGTATCGGAGATGACCGTCGTAGAGGGCGGAACCTCTACGGTAGAGATGCTCGATCGCATGCAGCCGAGTGTAGGATAAGGACGCTTCGCGCATGTGGTTCTCTCGCGCTCAGTTCGAGATATGCAGTGAGCTGAAATCATGGGGGCTCGAACCTCGGTTCGAGCCAGGTGATCTCGTGGCACGAGGCTTTGCAGATCTGGGTTACGAAGAGTTTCAGGTCCTACCTGGGACACGACTTCTTTCTTTGACTGCCGGTACAACGACAGCTTTCCCCGTCGAGCACAGCCAGCATTTTTTCTGGATCCCGTCGATTGACGAGAGTGTGTCGCTCTTGGAGCGGGCGGGGGTGAAGTGTTTGCGGTGCGACAGAGTCGATGCGCGGGAGTGGAACATAGAGGCGCAGTGCGAACACGGTGTCGAAGTGCAACGGGCACGATCGCTCCACGAAGCGCTCTTGAGCATGGTACGTGAGGTCTATAAGGCGCGGTTCAAGGAAAGCACATGAAGGAAGAAACTCCTACTCCACGAGTTGTTCTCGCCTCGTCATCCCCTCGGCGCAGGGAGCTGCTTTCACAGGCAGGTATACAATTTACTATCGTTGTGTCTGGTTGCGACGAAACGCCGATTCCGAATGAGTCGGCGCGTGAGATGGTCGAGCGACTCGCACTCGTCAAAGCCAAGGCCGTGGCTGAGAGTGAGTCTAACGCTTTTGTAGTAGGAGCGGACACGACCGTCTTTATCGACGGAGAGGCGCTCGGAAAGCCCGAGTCGGCTGCCGAAGCAGAGATCATGCTCGCGAAGATAGCTGGGCGCACCCATGAGGTATGGGGCGGTATAGCGATTGTTCACAGGGGGCGGGGAATTGCTCGCGTGTGGTCGCACATGACTAAGGTTACGATGGTTCCTCTCTCTCCTGAAACGATCGCCTGGTACGTGCAGTCTGGTGAGCCTATGGACAAGGCTGGTGCCTACGCGATTCAGGGGCTCGGGTTGCAGTTCGTCGACAAGGTGGAAGGGTCCTATTCGAATGTGGTTGGCCTGAACATCTCCGAACTCGTTCAGGTCCTGCGAGAGCTCGGAGTAGACCGCCAATGACGTCACCGGTCGATAGAGGGGAGCGTCTCGATGTAGTGCTCGAGGCGATCGCGAGTGCGGCGGCCAAGAGTGGAAGAGCTCGCAGTGATGTCACCTTAGTGGCTGTGACTAAAACTCACCCCGTCAGTGTTCTGTTCGAATTCGCGAAACACGCGGCAGCGCGCAACCAACCGGTCATCTTCGGCGAAAATTACATTCAAGAGATCAAAGCCAAGCGCCCACAGATCGAGCCAGCGGCTGAGGTTCATCTGATAGGCCCTCTTCAAAGCAACAAGGTGCGAGACGCTGTGAAGCTGTGCGACGTAATTCAGTCGGTACACTCTCTGAAGGTGCTCGAGCAGATCGCGGGCGAGGCGACCCGAATCTCCAAGCGTCAACGGATATACCTACAGGTGAACATATCCGAGGATTCCGGCAAAAGCGGCTTCGTGGAACAGGATCTGCCCGCAGCAATTGAGCTGGTGAAGCGGTCGAGCGCGGCGTTACAACTTGAAGGGTTGATGACGATAACCGCTTTCTACGATAACCCTCAGGACGCGCGCCCAGACTTTCGCAAAATGGCAGATTTGCGTGAACGGTTAGTAGTTCGCGGAGAGTCGACCGCTTTTGAAGAGAGCCGGATCCGGCTCAGTATGGGGATGTCAGCCGATTTCGGAATTGCGATAGAAGAGGGGGCTGACCTTGTTCGGGTAGGAACTGCGCTTTTTGGGGAGCGCTGATTTTAGTGATAAGTTCAGCTAATTCACATGCTTAAGGTGGTGGTGCTGGTGGGGCTGCTTGAAAAGCAGGAGCCCAGTGGTTAACCCTCTTTTGGTAGGCCTGCTGGTCGTTGTAGCCCAAAACTTTCTCAGCATGAGGCAGCGCGACAAGCATCCTAATTCAGTATACAGTCTGTGAGAGGCTTGTTTTTAGCGAGAAGTATATGCCGATTTACGAGTACGAGTGCCCTTCCTGTGGTCGTTTCGAAGTCATTCAGAAGTTCAGCGACAAAGCATTGAAGCACTGCCCGAATTGCAAAGAGAAGGGTAAGTCCAATGCCGTCACGAAGGCTGTATCTGCGTCGGCGTTTCACCTAAAGGGAAGTGGTTGGTACAAGACCGATTACGGCTCCAGCACCTCCTCCTCGTCTTCCTCGAAACCCTCTAAGAAGAGTGCTACCTCGGAAAGTTCTGAAAAGTCGGACTCAACCGCGACGCCCACAAAGGCGGCGTGTGGTACGGGATGCGGTTGTCACTAATCTCCCTTTTTTTCGTTCTCCCGCGCTGCTTTTGAAAAAAGGGCGTCAAGGGAGCTGCGCGTCATGAGAGGGCGCTCGCAGAACGTTTCGATGGAACGCATCAAGTGCGTTAGTGCTTTACTGCTCGGGGGCATGCTCGTCAAGTCGACGATTCCCGCCCGTTTTGTAAGGGATGTGAGCGCTATGTACGTAGCGCGCAAGCATTCCTTTGCGCCGCTTGCTTCGTCCAGTGCGTTAAGCGAGAGATCTAGTATTTCGAAGATCTCGGGAGATCCGGCGTCTCCGCCATCCTCTTGAAGGATAAGGTCGAAGGCTTCGCACATTAAAGACGCCAGGGTCAACTTGTCCAAATTGTCCCGTACGCGCTTGAGCGAGTGTGAGGGGGAGAACTCCTTGACCCCCACCGCTCCACTTTTCTCCACTGTTAGGCGCGCGTTGCCTCGATCGAAGAGGTCTAAGGAGCTGGGAAAACGCTTGCGACTTCCTCGAGCGTGCCGCGCTATGGCCGAGAGCTTGCCGAGCGAGGGGGTCAGCAGGTGCGCCATGAGGTCGCTGTCGCGATACGGCGTGATTCTGAGCACGAGCGCAGGGACAGTGATGTCGTGTCCGCGCTGAAGTCCGTTAGTGGAGCTGGATTGGCTACTCATGGGGGAGACGTTGAAAAAGCCTTTACCAGTGTTTATAGCATAAGACGCACAGACGCATAGGATCCAAGAGTCGAACGCGATAGGAAAGTTTAATTAGTTTGATACGTTAGAGAAGTACGCCATGGAAGACGCTCACGACGAGGCACACAAGCAGGACCCAGGGGTATCCGAGGAGCACACGAGCCCCTCTGGGGCCTACGACGATAACGCAGAAAGTGCCAACGGCGATCTCGGCGCCGAGTCTGCCGCTTTGGCCAAGGAATTGAGCGAGATGCGCGACCGCTACGTTCGGTTGATGGCGGATTTCGAAAATTTTAAGAAGCGGGCCTTGAAGGAGCAGTCTGAGCTGCTTAAGTACCAAGGAGAGCGGGTGATAGTTGACCTCCTCGAAGTGCTAGACAACTTGGAGTTGGCTCTCAATCACAGCTCGGCCGATGCGGAAAAGCTCAAGACTGGCTTGGAGATGATCCAGAAGATGTTCGTCGAGCGGCTCGGAAAATGGGATGTGCGCGGAGAGTCGGGGGTGGGATTGCCGTTCGACCCACAGCGGCATGCGGCGATCAGTCGAGTACCCGGTGCAGATGTAAAGCCCGGGACTATCGTCGGAGAGCTCAAGAAGGCGTACTTCTACAAGGACAAGTTGATTCGGCCAGGAGAGGTCGTGGTAGCAGCAGAGCCTGAAGGTGCGTAGGGCTGAGAGAGAAGGCCAGGTAATAAGATTTTTGGTTAGGAGTTAACATGGGAAAAGTAATTGGAATTGATCTTGGTACAACCAACTCGTGCGTAGCGGTCATGGAAGGTGGCACCGCAACGGTAATCGCAAACAGCGAAGGAAACCGCACGACTCCATCTGTAGTAGGAGCCAACGACGCCGGCGAGCGCCTCGTAGGGCAGATTGCGAAGCGTCAGGCGGTAACCAATCCCAAAAACACCATCTTCGCAGTAAAGCGTCTGATCGGCCGTAAAGTCAACGCGCCTGAGGTTGAGAAGGCGAGAAAGGTATTGCCCTACGAAGTGACGGGTGCGCCCAACAACGACGCGTGGGTAAAGCTCAAAGGTGAAGCCAAGAGTCCGCAAGAGGTCTCGGCTATGATCCTCACCAAGATGAAGCAGACTGCGGAAGATTACCTCGGTGAGAAGGTAACAGATGCCGTGATAACTGTGCCTGCATACTTCGATGATGCTCAACGACAAGCAACGAAGGATGCTGGTAAGATCGCTGGTCTCAATGTTCTTCGTATCATCAATGAGCCTACAGCGGCAGCGCTCGCGTACGGCGTCGACAAGAAGCACGAGAAGACCATCGCGGTATTCGACCTCGGCGGCGGAACCTTCGACGTCTCGATCCTCGAGCTTGGAGATGGCGTATTCGAGGTGAAGTCAACCAACGGAGACACCTACCTCGGAGGTGAGGACTTCGATCACGTGCTCGTCGATTACATCGCAGACGAGTTCAAGAAGGAGCAAGCTATCGACCTCCGTAAGGACACGATGGCTCTTCAGCGATTGAAGGAGGCTGCGGAGAAGGCCAAACACGAGCTCTCCTCCGCGATGGAAACCGATGTGAATCTTCCGTTCATCACGGCTGATGCCTCGGGTCCAAAGCACTTGAATCTGAAGATCTCTCGCGCCAAGTTCGAGGCTTTGTGTGCTGACCTCCTGGGAAGGCTCGAGGAGCCGTGTCGTATCGCTTTGCGCGATGCGGGTCTCAAGGCGAGCGAGATTGGAGATGTCATCCTCGTAGGAGGCATGACCCGTATGCCCGCCGTTCAGCAGAAGGTCAAGGAGATCTTCGGCAAGGAGCCTTCGAAAGGAGTCAATCCAGATGAAGCAGTAGCGATCGGTGCCGCAGTTCAGGGTGGAGTTCTTCAGGGCGACGTTAAGGACGTACTGCTCCTCGATGTTACGCCGCTTAGCCTCGGTATTGAGACCTACGGTGGGGTTTTCACAAAGCTCATCGACAAGAACACGACGATCCCGACCAGGAAGTCGCAGGTCTTCTCGACAGCCTCTGACAATCAGCCCGCAGTGTCCATTCACTGCCTGCAGGGCGAGCGTGAGATGGCAGGGGACAACAAGACGCTTGGACGCTTCGAGTTGTTAGGCATTCCTGCCGCTCCGCGTGGAGTTCCGCAGATCGAGGTAACCTTCGACATCGACGCTAACGGTATCGTATCGGTGTCGGCGAAAGACCTCGGGACAGGCAAGGAGCAGTCGATTAAGATCACAGCTAGTTCCGGTCTCTCCAAAGAGGAGATCGAGCGTATGGTCAACGATGCCAAGGCACACGCTGAGGACGATCGTAAGCGCCGCGAAATGGTCGAGGAGCGTAACAAGCTCGACAGCTTGGTGTACGCAACCGAGAAGACCATGAGCGAGCTCTCTGACAAGGTTTCGGCTGATGTGAAGGGGTCGGTGAATACTGCCCTCGAAGAGGCCAAGAAAGCGCTCGAGACCAATGACGGGGACGCTATGAAGAGCGCCTTCGCCAACCTCGAAAAGGTTAGCCACAAGCTCTCTGAGGAGGCCTACAAGAAGGCTGCCGCTCAAGGTGCCGAGGCCAACGGTGCCGGTGCTGACGGTGCTGCTGCCGACAAGGAGGACGTGGTTGATGCGGACTTCGAGGAGGTTCAGGACAACAAGTAACGAGGTTGCCCTATACATAGTTGGCTTAGGAAGCGAGGCAAAACCCCTCCCTGCTGCGAAAGCGGATCTTGGGTTGCTCTTCAATTTTCGCGATATGGAAAAATCCTCAGTGTATCGCAGAGGATACACCTGCGGGTTTTCCACATCACGAAAATCGAATATCAACCCAACCTCCACTTTCTCGCTGCGGGTAGGCTTTGCCTCGCTTCCGTGCGATGGCGGGATCACCGTGTGCGTCCTTGGATGCAGCGGGGTCCCGCCGTTGTCGTGTTGATGCAAGCCGTTCGGAAAAGGGGAGTAACGGCGAGACAGGGCTGCCCGGATAGTGCTAAGGTGTGCGCGTGGCGAAGCGAGATTATTACGAAGTACTAGAGGTGTCGAAGACGGCATCTCTCGAAGAGATCAAGAAGGCCTATCGTAAGAAGGCCGTTCAGTTCCACCCTGACAAAAATCCTGGCAACAAAGAGGCCGAGGAGAAGTTCAAGGAGGCGACTGAAGCTTATTCCGTTCTCAGTGAAGCGGAGAATCGTGCCCAGTACGATCGTTTCGGTCATGCCGCATTCGAACAGGGAGGTGGTGCAGGTGGTTTCCAGGGTGATTTCTCCGGCTTTGAGGATATCTTCGGAGATATCTTCAGCACCTTCTTCGGTGGAGCCGCTGGTGGTGCTGCTGGAGGACGTCGTGGCCGAGGCCGAGCGGGCAACGACCTCCGTTACGACCTCGAAGTGTCGTTCGAAGAGGCGGCCTTTGGATGCGAGAAAGAGATATCCATCGGACGCAGGACGAGCTGCGAAACGTGTCAAGGAAGCGGCGCCGCCAAAGGCAGCGGCCGAGAGCGCTGCCCACAGTGCGAAGGCGCTGGCCAAATTCGCATACAGCAGGGATTTTTCACACTCGCGCGTACCTGTCACGCCTGTGGCGGAATAGGCGAAGTTATCAAGAATCCGTGCACGGATTGCTCCGGTTCCGGACTCAAGGTCAAGCAGTCCAAGCTCAAAGTAAAGGTTCCTGCCGGTGTTGATCACGGACAGCGCCTCAAGATGCGCGGAGAGGGAGAGGCAGGTTCCGGCGGGGGGCAGAGCGGGGATCTCTACGTCCAGATCGTTGTACAGGAGCATCCGATATTCCATCGCCAAGAGAGTGAGCTGATCTGTGAGATGCCTATCACTTATGCGGCCGCAGCGCTGGGAACAGAGATAGAAGTTCCATCTCTCGACGGTAAGGTAAAACTCAAGATCCCGGCGGGAACTCCTTCGGGCAAGGTGTTCCGCTTGAAGAACAAAGGCATTCCTATCTTGGGAAGCAATCCTCAGCGCCGAGGAGATCAACATGTACGCGTGTTTGTGTACGTGCCTAAGAAGGTTTCGGACGAGGAGAGGGAGCTTCTCGAGAAGTTGGCATCGATACAGGGAACGAGTATCGAGGATGCTTCCGGTCGTGGCTTCTTTGAGAAGGTCAAAGATATTTTTT
Source organism: Bdellovibrionota bacterium (assembly GCA_044337105.1). Taxonomy (GTDB): domain Bacteria; phylum Bdellovibrionota_C; class UBA2361; order UBA2361; family OMII01; genus OMII01. The sequence goes on from JBIIOE010000027.1 coordinate 8,434, forward strand.
CCTAGCCCTTTCCCTGGTTCATGCACTGGGTGAAGTTCTAAGCCTCTGCCACCAAAATGGCTAGGGTGCAGTAGCTACGTGTCGTTAATGATCGAAAAAAGTGGGGGCCTTGGATCGTCTACCATGACGAAGGACTCCCCGATGAATCGTCCTCATTCACCTCGCCGAATGGCATCGATTCGCGGATGCGAATCGATGCAACAACCTATAGTGATGTGCAGCCAAAGCCTTGCCAGTTTTACTGGCACGGACTTTTTCACATCACTATAGTTCACGGTGGTTAGAAGCCGATACGAAAGCCTCTAAAGTTCACAGAGCCGCGCCCGTTGACCGGGTTGACGAAGACATTGACCCCATTAGGAGTTGTCACGTTAAAGGCTCTGGGCCGTGCCCATGGTGAAGGCTGATAGCGGGGCGTGTACCGCGGCGCATGATACTGGGGGGCATAGCGCTGAGGCGGCTGCGGTGTCATGCGATACCCCTGTGGGAGGCGCATATAGCCTGTCTGGGCCGAAGCCTCAGATGCAGTGCACACCGATAGGACCGAAACCAACCCGACTGCCAGCAAAGAGCGAATACTCATAGGAGTGTTCCTTAAAAACGACTGACACACATATCTCCACAACAACATGTTGCGGAGCGACCTTTCGAAGACGCGCGAAGATCTCACCACAATCCAATGAGCTCCGTTTGCAACGGATTGAGACTGTAGTGAGACCTCGCGTGCGTATCGATTCGACTAGGTCTTTGGCTACAACCTTTTTACGAATCCAAGGCTACCCGTATGGACGCTCAAAAAGAGCGTATGAATGAGCCGAGTTTAGCACTCCTGAGGGGCTTTATCGAATAAATGATGACGGAGGTAGGAAGAGCGCCGAGATACCATCCCCATTTGAGTCGTCAGGGTCAGCCTGATCGAGGATGTCACGATCGGGTATGGCCTCCTGCAAGCCGCATAACAGCCGGTATCATGTCAGCAAAGAATGAGTAGCGTGATCATTATCCTGCACCTGCACCGGTTTCCTCGTCATCATCAAGAAACCGCTTCGTGGCTCTAACGATTAGCCTTTCAAGATGTTTACCCACGAAGATCCTTGAGCACAGAGGCCAACAGATATGCGTTCAGGTTGGGTTTTCTCGACGGACATCATGTGCGTGCAAAGATCAGGATTGTGTTTTTGAACCACGGAGTGATCTGATCGGCCGACATTCTGGCGTCTGCGGTTGCCGTTTCGAGTAAGGTAAAGCCCCTGCGCTCTGTAGCGGAATGACCTCGTTGTTGTCTAGGCAGTTCACGTGCCCGAATCCTGCTTGGCCTCTGATCGCCCATGACAAGATGAGGTACTTGTCGCAGGCATTGGTCACATTGTCGAGTGCGACTTCGCACAGATGTCCCGGGATATGCTCCGCAACTTCGAGAAATATACAAACGCCCCTGTGTGCGACATCGAACGGTTCGGTCAGATCTTGCCCGATAATATTGTGGAAATTTCTCCTCTCGGAGGGAACGCCCTTGCATCCGATCAGGATGTGTCTTCCGAGAAACCCTCCGGAGGATTTGGAAGATGCTCACTACACATACAGCAATAGTTTGCGAGGACGCCGGATCCGTAGGCTATTAATGCAAGTCGTGGGCGCTAGCGGGGATTGTCTTGAGTCGAAAAGAAGAGCGAGGAGGGGCACTCCCTGCTGTCAAAGCAGAAGTGACAGGCAGCAGAAGAATAGCCTCGTAGCCGGAAGGACTTTCGTTAGCATTTTGAGAAGGTAGAGACACGAGAAAGGGAAGCTAGGAACTTCTTTCTCGTGCTCTACATTGGTCCTGACGGCAGCTTGTTAGGCTCCCGGTGTCAGGACGATCGTTGCGTCTCCGGGAGTCCAGAAGATGTCCGGCTCTCGCAGGGCATGGATGGCGGACAGGACGGTTTCCCTTGCTGGCTTGCCGAGGGAAAATACGCTGCGGGAAAAGTCATCTTCCATCCACCCGACCGTTGCCGGTTGGATGGATAGAGTTGCCTCGATGAGGAATTGTACCGCTGTTGTGGCGGTACGGCTCATAGAGCAAAGCGCGATGTACCTCTCTAGCCTCGGCTCCCAGCATATGTCCGAGTCGCTTTCGCGGGACGACTCCGCCGGGACCTCATCGGCCGCGTAGTAAACCGCGACATCGCCGCGGCCGGTGCGGTAGCGGAAGAACGGCACGAAGCCATAACCCCGCCGCTTGGCCCAGATTTGCTCCCACTGTACGAGGAGGATCCCCGACGAGAGAATTTCCCAACCAGTCCGGAGCGTAATACCCCAGAAGCTGACCCGGGATGTTGTCAGCTTTCGCATCTGCTTAAAATGCGCAGATGCCCTTTTTTCGATTCCCTCCGGGCACTCTTGTGTGCCCCAAGGGTGATAGGCCCGGTTCTTGCTGTTGATCTCAGCCCACTGGGGGCCTCTGATCAACGGAACCTCCCTTCTTTCGTCTAGTTCCCTTGCTGCTGTTAGCACAGCCGCAAAATAACGGTTGAGCGCAGTCGGAGGATCCCATTTTGGCGGGTCCTTATCTAGGGCTCCCCTTTCAAAGAACTCCCCAACCGTTGGCCCCAACCGCTCTGAACTTTTAACCATTTCATTCTCCTAAAAGAAGCAACTAACAAACAAACACTGCCCAGCGTCGCGTGAGAACGCGAAACTAGGCAGTGTTCGTGAGCAGTGCTCCTAGTGAAGCGAGGTGGACCACCGCTGTGCTGAGAAAGCGGAATTTAGGTTGCGCTCCGATTTTCTCGATATGGAAAAATCGAATATCAACCCAACCTCCACGCTCTCGCTACAGGGGCTTTCCCTCGCTAAGAGACGTTCGGTACTTCAATATAGGTAAGCACGAGAAAAGATATTTGATATCTTAAAACCTTCCGTCAGCAACGTGGCTGCAAACAGATGTAAATCCATCAAAGCGCTTTTCCCTTTCTCTGTCTCTCGGTCTAGAGCGAGCGTTAGCGCAACAGTGAGAGACAAAGGCTACGCTCTTCTACCCCGAATAAGATGTGTCAAAGAGGACGGTTCTGTTGGCGAAACGAGGCATAGTCCCTCCGCGGCGCGAAAAGCGAATACTGACTGGATCTCCGCTTTCCCCCGACTGGTAGGCTTGTGCGTCACTTTCCGACTCAATACCTAACTCTTAGTTGTTATGGTCATTCATGGAAGAAGTGATTCATCTTGCGCGGAATCCAAGTGATATTCAGCCGTCGGCCTATCGTAAATTATTACTAGAACTGGTCTCAAAGGTATCCTCTGCTTCGGTTGACGATATGCGGGCTGCGATTTCGTCAAACTTCGCGAAACAATCCTCAGTGTATCTGAGTGGATACACCTCCGGTTGTTTCGCTCGTTTTCCTCGTCTCGTCTCGCCTCGCATCTCGCCAACCTCGCTACGAAGCTACTTTTGAGACCAGTTCTATTTGAGACACATAAGATCCGATCGACTGCGTTGGTGGGCTTGGGGTAGTCAACGCTCGAGCTCCGAACAGCTCGTGACCACTTAGCTTTTTTGCCCCACAAATGTGCGTAGCGCTGCCGAAGTGGTAAAATCTTTGGCGTGACAGATAGGTCTATGTAGCTCACTTTTGCGGAGTGTCTGCCGTAGTGTGAGGGATCTGTCTCTTGCAAAATCTTTATATGGGTAGACGGTGATCTTTGAACCTCTCGCTGACGTATGAGTAATTACGAGGCGAGCGTCAGCGAGAGGCATAAGAGAAAAGGTTTTCGTTTGACGGGCTGCGCAAGAATATTCTTACGCAGCGAAACTCGATCGTTCGGCGCTGGTCGAAGATTGAGAGCTGAAAAAAACCTCAACGTATCCCAGACTTCGCCGAGATCAGTTCCGGCGATCTCCGCACGGGAGATGAAGTTTCATACCTCAGTGCGCTTTCTTTAGAGTTAGCAAATAGAGCTTTAAAGAAAGCGCTCTGGGGGTTCCAGAGGCTTTGTTCTGTTTTGGGAGACTAGGGCATGTTGTCGCTTCTGGGATGTGTGTATTTTTTTTTGGCTGTTGGGGTTTTGTTCCTCTCGTGGTTTCTTGCGGGCCTGTACGCAAGCTCTGGCGTAGCCCAGGTAATCCACAAACGTTATTCCGATGGGATGACGGAAGAGGAAGTTAAAACGGAGGAGAAGAAGGCCCGCAAGTTATTCTTGATCGGCTGCGGGGCCATGGTGTCGATTTTGCTGCCGATTCTGCTCATACCGAGAGAACCGTATGAGCAAGAGGAGACCTTCATCCCGGTGAGTATCTCAATCGGGCCCGCCGGAATAGTCTTGCTGGATGCTGAGGGGCAAAGGTTTTCGAGGAGGCTCGATGGCTTAACGTTTGAGGAGGGTGACACCTCTTCAGTTGCCGTGCGTCTGAAGACGACCGGCCATCGGGGGAAGGCAGAGACGTGGTACGGGGAATTCTTCAGTTACGTCGGCCGTATTGAGCGTATCGAGGCCACAGTGGAATACCCCCGTGGTAAGGCAAGCGATGTCCTTATGCTGATCAAGTTGTAGGCTGGCTTTTTCCAACTTACGACGTTGAGGCACAAGAATCCCCGTGATTTCACGAATCTTATGCCTCTTTTCTAAAACGAGCCACCTGTTAAACCCGTGGCCTCACTGCTCGGTCCCGAGTATAGTACCGCTCAAGTTCCTTTGCTCTGTTAACGTGAGCTCAGTCGAGAGATATTCTACTATGGTGCCCGTCTCTGTTCGGTGTGGTGTGTTGCTGGTGTTGGGTTGTGTGCTGTCGAGCTGCGTCGATACAACCACGAGGCCTCCCAAACGATTTCCCGATTCCTCATATCAGGAGCCTGAATCCACGGCGGTAGCTGATCTCATGCCATGGGAGGTATGGGCCGCATTCCATGATATGAACGGAGAGAGGCTCTCCAATAAAGATCTCCTGCTCGGCGATGAGCTCGTTCAAGCAGGGAAGAGACGCGCCGCTTTGGATGCGTATCTTCGCGCCAAGGCTCAGCCGTTGCTGCCGCGAGAGGGGGAAGCCGCAACAGTACGAGTAGCGAGCCAGTACTTGGCTCTCGATCAGTCTGACAAGGCGCTCTCTACCGTGAGCACCTACTTCAAGAGCAGAGGACTTAACGAGAACCAGGTTGAGCTGCCATTCTCATTGATCCTCGCGTTCGCATATGGACGTAAGGGAGATCTCGACCAATCGCTCGCGTGGTTTTCCCGAGCGAAGCGTCAGTCCCTTGGGCGGGGCTTCGGTGCTGAGGTGGCTGCAAAAGGCTCTCAGCTCCTTTTGCGGACGGTGCCAGGTTCGAACTTCGAGAGCATGGCAGTCAAATGGCGGACCGATCAATTCGTGAACGAGCAGATTGGTCGCGAACGGTTGCGCCGAGCTAGTGCGGGATACGATGCAAGTGGTGAGACTTCCATGCGTCCATTCTGGTTGGCTTTTGGTGACGTAACCGCCGCAACGGGGACATTGCCCATCGGTCCTCGGCCCGGAGAGGAGCCCGTACTGGGGGTCATTTTGAGCCTCTCTGACAAGTTCGGTCCGCTCGGGAGAGATACACGACAAGGTATCGATCTCGCAGTCGAGGCTGATCCGGGGATGCCGAAGATGAAGGTCGAGGTACGAGATGTCGGTGCCGACACGGTCGCCGCTTCAGCGGCAGTGCGCGAGCTGGCGGCAGGTCCGCGGGCGTCGGTCATTGTGGGCCCTCTATTAACAGAGGCGGCTGTGGCCGCGGCCGGTACGGCGCGTGAGGTCGGTGTTCCTCTCGTATCTTTCTCTAAGAGTGAGTCGTTCCAAACAGGGAACGGTATCTATCGCCTCGGTGCGACGACGACGAGTCAAGTGGATGCGCTGATCAATGTTGCTTTCGGTGAGTATAAGCTCACTCGGTACGCCATCGTGTACCCTGAGAGTGCTGCGGGCACTGAGTTCCTGCATGCGTTTAGGAAGAAGCTCGGATCTCTTAATTTGCCGCTTGTCCTGGAGGTCTCCTATGCTTCAGGGAATGACGCGTCGATGTTGAGCGCTGCAGCGCAGCTTGAGGCCTCTACCGCCGATGCGTTCCTCATTCCTGATAGTATCGAGGTGAGCTCTCGGTTGCTCTCGTCGATGTCACCTACGGCGCGGCGTAAGATGCGGCCTTTGGGTACCGCCCTCTGGGATAACCCTACCAAAATCGCCAACTCTCAGGCCGTGTTCGAAGGATCGCTCTTCGTTACGCCGTTTTTCCCGCACAGTACACGACCAGTGGTACAGCAGTTTGTGCAGTCATATCGGGGAAGATATCAGGTCACCCCGAACTTTCTGGCAGCGCAAGGGTTCGATGTCGGTACGCTCGTTCGCATGGCGCTCCGCGATGCGCAGCGAAATGGTAAGAGTTTTGCAGAGTCCCTCTTGAGTTTGCCTCCTTATGACGGAGTCACTGGCGCTATAGTAGTAGATTCTTCCGGAGGATTTCGGCGGGTGTTCAACGTGGTTGAGGTGACGGTTGATACGTTTCTCGAGAAGACCCCTGCAGGGGAGCCGGGAGCTTTTGATGGAACTATCACCTACCGCGGGAATCAGCGCTTGAGTCCGGAAGGGAGCGAGCCTATCCGGGATCCGAATGACACTGTGGATAGTGGGTACTAGGTCAGCACTAGCTCCCTACGATTGCGAATCCTGCCTGAAATGAGCCTGTATATAGGGGTTTCCCCTAGTCTGCGTCTGCATGGGCGATTTCCGACCTCATCCAGGACCTTGATTTTTTTACGCGTCATCTCGCGGGGTAACCTTTGTTACGACAGATTTGATGTGTTGTTCGAGGATGGGTGTAGGTATAGTTTTAACAGGCTGCGGAAAAATGCTCTTCTGCTGCGAAGCCTTTCTCCGCAGCCTGTTAAGAGAACAGAGGTTTGCTTCCTTAAAGAAAGGAGCTCATTCGGTACATGCCATGGTAAAAAAGATGTCCAAGAAGCGCGTAAAAAAATCACAGCCTCTGGAGGACGTGGTCGGCCCCGAGCCTATTCCAATTCCTAATTCGCTGCCGATGTTGCCAGCGAAGGATATGGTTCCGTTTCCTGCGGTGATGATGTCTCTGTATTTGAGTCGTCCAGCTAGCATCAAAGCTATGGAAATTGCGATGGCTAAGGATCGCTTGGCCTTCGTTGTCTCTCAGTCGAATGTCGACGCAGAGGATCCGAGCCCAAAGGATCTCTACAAGGTCGGAGTCGTCGCTCATATCGTGAGAACTCTTCAGGTTCCCGATGGAAGATACAAGGTACTGCTGCAGGGTCTCGTGCGTGCGCGGGTCAAGAAGTACGAACAGAAGTTTCGTTATATGGGAGCGCTAATCGAGCCGCTTCCGCCTAGTCCAGTGCGTAAGCTCTCGGCAGAGGATCAAGCGCTCATAAATCGTATTCGGGAGAATCTGCAGGTGCTCGTCGAGTACGAACACCTACCCGAAGAGATGCTGATCGTCACTGAGGAGGTTGAGGATCCCAATGTGCTCACCGACGTCGTACTTGCTCACTACAAGCTGGAGCTTTCTCATGCCCAGAAGGCTCTCGAGGAGCTTAATCCCCTCAAGCGACTGCGCATGGCGGATACGACTATCACCGATGATCTGAACAAATTTATCCTTACAGAGAAGATTAAGGACAAAGCTCGCGATGAGATGAGTAAAGGTCAGCGCGAGTATTACCTGCGCGAACAGATTCGTCAGATTCAACGTGAGTTGGGAGAGGCGGATCTTGGCTCAGAGGATCTCCAAGTTCTGCGTCGGCAGTTGACCGCTCTCAAGCTTCCTGTGCCGGTGAAGGAAGAGGCGTTCAAGCAGCTCAAGCGGCTCGAGCGGATGAGTCCGGAGTCGAGCGAGTTTGCGCTCCTGAGGACGTACCTTGAATGGATCAACGACCTTCCGTGGTCGAAGCGTACCGTTGATCAATTGGATCTCGTCAAAGCCAAAAGGATTCTCGATGAAGATCACTTCGGGCTCGACAAGGTCAAGGATCGCATTCTCGAATACCTGAGTGTCAGAGCGCTCAATCCAGAGTCGAAGGGGCCAATTTTGTGCTTCGTGGGGCCTCCGGGCGTCGGTAAGACTTCGCTCGGTAAGTCGATAGCGCGTGCGCTCGGCCGTAACTTTCAACGTATCTCCCTGGGAGGTATCCGAGACGAGGCTGAGATCCGTGGACATCGACGTACATACGTTGGAGCCTTACCTGGTCGAATCATCCAGGGGCTCAAGCAGAGTCAGAGTCGCAATCCTGTCTTCCTGCTCGACGAGTTGGACAAGGTCGGAGCTGATTTCAGGGGTGACCCTGCAGCGGCGCTGCTGGAGGTGCTCGATCCGCACCAAAACCACGATTTCCGAGATCACTATCTCAACGTTCCGTACGATCTCTCGGATGTGTTGTTCGTCGCTACGGCAAATACGATGGACACTATCCCGGAGGCCTTGGTTGATCGTCTCGAGGTGCTATCTATCCCGGGCTACACCCTCCAGGAGAAGCAGAAGATCGCCACGAAGTACATTATACCGCGCCAATTGGAGGAGAGCGGGCTCAAGGGACAGAAGATTACCTTCGACGATGCTGCGATTGAGTGGGTGATTGACCGATACACCCGCGAGGCGGGAGTCCGAAACTTGGAGCGCGAAATCGGCGCTCTGTGCCGCAAGCTCGCGCGCGAGTTTGCAGAGAAGAAGAAGGTCGTCAAGCGTCTGGACGTGGAGCGAGTAACTAAGCTTCTCGGTCCTACGAGGTTCGATCCGGAGCTGACCGAGCAACGTGAAGCTGTCGGCCTGGTGCGTGGCCTGGCCTGGACGATTCACGGTGGGGAGGTTATGCCTGTAGAGGTATCTCTCGCCAAGGGAGGCGGGGCTCTTACGTTGACCGGGCAGCTCGGGAGTATCATGCAGGAATCGGCGCAGGCGGCGTTGTTCTATGCTCGCGCGAACTCAGGCGTGTTGGGTCTCGAAGCGGATTTTCACTCCAAGTACGATATTCATATCCATGTACCGAGTGGCGCGACTCCTAAGGACGGTCCGTCGGCAGGTATAACGATAGCGACGGCGTTGGTGTCCGCGCTTTCGGGGCGCAAGGTGTCTCGTGAAGTTGCCATGACTGGGGAGATGACTCTCCGCGGTAACATACTTGCAGTGGGAGGATTACGCGAGAAAGCCCTGGCTGCGCTGCAGTACGGGATCACCAAGGTCATTATCCCCTTCGAGAATCTCAAGGATCTGGAGGAGATTCCGGAGGAGCAGCGCAAGCAGATCCAGTTCGTGCCCGTGAAGCATGTGAGTGAAGTATTGGAATTGGCGCTGCTAGGGAATCGTAAGAAGCAGGCGGGCTCTCGTCGTCGAGGTTCCGTCCGTGGTAAGCGGCGTGAGATACCGCTTGGACGAGCCTAGGAAAGCAGGTTTTGCCTCGCTTCCCTGGGGCTTCGCACGATCTGCGGGGTGCTGTCTTTGGGGTTCTTTTTGGGAGTCCGTATGCGGGTGCGCCTAATCAGTGTTGTGTTCGTCGCATGGCTTGGAATTGCACATGCCGAGGGGCCCTGCGTATATCTCGATGAAAGCGGCACTATTGTTTCGGTCAAGGCGGTGGATGCGGCGCCAGTACGGTATCGTAAGGCGGTATACTGCAACGATGGCAGAGACGCTGCGATAGCGAACCCGCAGGACGTGAAGCTACAGGGGCCGGCTGGCCGAGCCTCGCTGACTACCGATCTCGGCCCGATGGAGGTCCGTTGGCCACGGTCTGTAGAGCAGTGTTTTGGTAGAAGTCCGGCACGGGCCGCCGCAGATGCAGCAGCGGCCGTCAACAGAGCCCTCAAATCAGCGCGTTTCTCGACGGAAGTTAAATACGCACGACAGGAATGGGCGATCGTATTTACCGACCGTGCGACCGCCATCAGGGAGTTTCCCACGGCGCTGACGCTTGGTGGGCACCCAGGATTCATGATCCCACCGAGTCAGATCTACATCATCGCGGATTTTATCTCACCGGACTGTGCGGCGGGCGGTGTTGCTGATGCGGTGTTGACGCAAGTGTTGCTGCACGAGATGGGACATGCGGTCGAGTATGTGCTTCTTGGCGGAGTTGAGATGGATACGGATCGTCAGCGCGCCGAAGGTTTCGCGTCGTGGTTCGAGCAGTACAGCGCGGATTTCGCCAGTATTATCCCGCGTGGGAGTGTAAAGAGCTTTTATCGCACTCTTGCGACTCAAGGGTTGGCTGCACCCTCGGGCGGATTCAATGGAACCGCGCAGGATTACGCCGTGGCCGCACTTGCCTTTCAGGCGATAGTCGACAGAAAGGGCATTCACGGTTTGATGAAGGTGTATTCCGAGATGGCCGCACAAGGAATGCCTCTTATGGGTGCAGTCGAGCAGGAGTTTGGTTGGGATAGTAAGACCTTCGAGCGTGAGATGCGCTTGGCTGCTAGTCGCTAGGGAAACAAGGCAAGCTTGCAAAGACCTCCGAGCCGATTATTTCTTCGGATTGGTTACCGCGCCCTTGAGAAGTTGCCCGAAGGTAGTGGAGCCCTCGGATTGGGAAGTGCGCCACGCTCTTTCTGAGCAATCTCGCTTGCACACAGAGCAGCGCTCGGAGGTATCGCGCGGCGGATGCCAGAAGGGGTTGATAGCCAAGATGAGAGCTTCCTGAAGAGGCTCCTCGAGGTCGATGTGGTCGCCCTCGTAAAAAATAACACCCGGGTCATCAATTGAATCCTCCGGAGCGGCAGCGTCGCTCGAGGTTTGAAGGAGCCAATCGACCGAGGCGGTAACTTCGTGGGTAACGGCGTCGGCGCAGGAGGAGCAGTCTTGTGCACACGAGCCAGCGACGATGCCCTTCACTATGACCCCTCCCTGTGTACGTGTGAGGGTAATGTCTGCATTTGGTGGCTCGACAAACGTTACTTGGGAGGTTTGAGAGCCTTCTTTTATACGAGAGTTCAAGGAGTCCATAGAGATAGGGGCATCTATCTTCATGCCTGTGAACGGGATGGTAGCGACGTAGATTTTCATGGTCGGACTATATACTCACGGGGTAAGCGGACAAGTATACAACGGAGGAGGAATAATTGGGAATTACTACCCGAAATCGACCGTTTGGGGACATTGATGTGGCTTCTGGTGCTCGGTAAAGACTCGCAGCATACTGAGTTCTGGATACAGGAACTGTCCGGGGCGTTGGTAGAGGGAAAACCTAAATTACCTCTCAAACAACCCTTTGAGACGACAGAAAAGTGGGATATAAACCCGTTTTCCACGCAACTAGTGAGGGAGCAAGCCGATTATCCCTGCGCATAGTTTGGAGGCGATTATGGCTATCAATAAAGTGTTTCTATTAGGCAATTTGGGCAAGGATCCTGAGATGAGGGTAACCCCTCAGCAGATGGCGATTTGCCGCTTCTCTCTCGCAACTGGTGAGCGGAAGAAGGATCAGAGCGGGCAGTGGGTCGACCACACCGAGTGGCACAACGTCGTTGTGTTCGGTAAGACAGCAGAGAACTGCAGCCGCTTCCTCAAGAAGGGCTCGCAGGCTTTCATCGAGGGCAAGATCCGCACGAACAAGTGGCAGGATAAAGAAGGCAAGGATCGATACACAACTGAGATACTTGCCGATAACGTTCAGTTCGTCGGAGCTCGTCGTGGAGAGGGTTCAGACATGGACTTCGGTGGACACAGTTCGAATGACAATGTGCTTGCGGGAATCCCGACGGCCGACTCCCTTCCTCGCGCAGCTAATGGCGGAGGACGTGCGTCTGCAGCAGTATCGGATGAGCCGGTAACCTTCGACGACGATGACATCCCATTCTAACCTTCTGGCGATCTCGTCAATTCCGGTGATTTCAGCCTTGATCGGCTATGTAACGAACTACATAGCCGTCAAGATGCTGTTCCGTCCGCATTCACCAAAACACATCCTCGGTTTGAGGGTGCAAGGACTCGTCCCGAGGCGGCAGCGCGAGATTGCAGCCAGCCTCGGGAAGATGATTGAGCGGGATCTGCTTTCTCACTCCGATATTCAAGAAGCTCTCAAGAGTAAGGAGACTACGGAGGAGGCGGCTGCGTTCCTCAACGAGCAGGTGGATCAGTTCGTTCAACGGCTCGCTTCGCAAAATCCCATGATCGGCGCTTTTCTGCAGGGGCCGCTGCTCGAGCAGGTAAAGGGGCTCTTGGGCGCGCAGATGGCGGAGCGATTTCCTGTCTTCATGGAACGAGTCGTTGAACGGCTCGAAGGTCGACTCGACATCAAAGCGATAGTTCAGAGTAAGGTAGAAGCGTTCGATCTCACCAAATTAGAGTCGGTTATTTACGAAGTAACGGCACGCGAGCTTAAGACAATTGAGCTTCTAGGGGGTGTCTTGGGCCTGCTCATAGGTCTCATCCAAGTAGCTATCATGGTCGCGTTCCCGTGATCGGCGGGCTCTAGGGAGAAATGCGCTGGAGTTCGCGATGGGCAACTTAAAGGAACGATACGGCAGTGTTGCGCTCGTCACGGGCGCTAGTTCGGGGATCGGAGCAGCGTTTTGTAGGGCATTTGCGGCCTCGGGGTTGAACGTTGTTGCCGTGGCTCGACGTGGCGAGAGGCTCACAGCTCTGAAGGGGGAGCTCGAGGCGCAGTATCCGGTTACGGTCACTCCCATACCCCTCGATATTGCGAATGACAAAGCTGTAGAGCAGTTGTCGCGGGCCCTGGTGCATGCCGGGATAGAGATCGACATCCTGGTGAACAACGCTGGGTTCGGCGTGTTGGGAATGGTTGAGTCCATCGCGCGCGAGAAGAACGTCGGGATGGTCGATCTGAACTGTAGGGCCGTTGTAGATCTGACAGCCCAGTTTCTTCCAGCCATGAAGGCTCGTAAGCGCGGAGCAATTATAATCGTATCGAGTGTGGTCGGTACGATAGCTGCTCCATGGTTTGCCACCTACAGCGCGACTAAGGCGTTTGACCTCTACTTTGGCGAGGCTCTGCATGGTGAGTGTCGAGGAAGCGGGGTCGACGTGTTGACGGTTTTACCGGGTCTGACCCGAACCGAATTTCAAGCAGGGGCCGGTTTACGAGAATACCACTCTCCGTATCGCAGCGCCGAACAGGTCGTGGAAACAGCGTGCGCAGCGCTGGGGCGACGGGCGATCGTCGTGGATGGATGGCTGAACAAGGTGATGTCTCACGGTGCTCGGTTTCTGCCGCGCTCTTTGGCTTTGGCCTTGAGTCGGGTTGTCATGAAGCGTGAGCTGGGGATGTGAGCTTGGCTGCGTTGCGTGAGCAGCCTGCTAAGCCCGTACCTCGATCTGCCCCAAGAATGCATGACGTATGAACTCCTGGTCTACCGCCAAGATTCGCTTGGATGGGAGGTCTTCGAGGCTCGCCCACGTCAGGCCGAGCACGTCGTCTCCGTTGCCCTCCTGCGAAATCTCACCGCTGACACGTTCTACGCGGTAGTAGATATGGATAAGCTGTTCAGAGGGGTATTCAGGGTTCTGTTGGAATTCACGTGAGCAGAAGAGTAGTTCCTGCACGCGAATTTCGATACGCGTCTCCTCTCGGAATTCACGCGCTAAGGCTTCGAGTGGCGCTTCCCCCAGCTCGAGACCGCCTCCAGGAAAATTGGTGACCACGCCGGACGGAACCTTGGTGTCGGTCAAGAGGACCTTTCCCTGTTCCACAAGAACGCCGTAGATCGCCACTCTGAATTTGCGTAGGTCTTCTTTCTGCATCGATATAGTTCGTCCTTACATGCGGGATAAATTGCTCAATCCCTTCTCTTTGGACTACAGTAAAACGTATTTGGATTCAAAGGCCTAGCAGGGAGATCGTCATGGGATTAAGAACCGTCATTCGCTCCGTGGCTCACTTCGTACCCGACCGTCGTGTGACCAATGATGAGCTCTCTTCGCTCATGGAAACGAGTGACGCATGGATCACCGAACGAACGGGGATCAAGGAGCGGCGCTTTATCGAGAGAGAGGGGGTAAGTACTGCTGATCTTGGCGAGCGTGCCGCACGGCAAGCGCTGGAAAAAAGTGGTTGGCAGGCACAAGATCTCGATCTAATCGTTGTCGCGACCCTTTCTCCCGATTACTACTTCCCAGGGGTGGGGGTAATGCTCCAACAAAGGCTCGGCTGTCGTACTATTCCTGCGCTCGATCTTCGAGCGCAATGTAGCGGTTTCGTCTACGGTCTGTCGTGTATTGATGGCTACGTGAAGAGTCGTCAGGCTTCGAAGATACTTCTTGTGTGTGCAGAGGTTCAGTCCCCGGTGTTGGACTTTACGACGCGAGGCCGTGACATGGCTGTGCTCTTCGGGGATGGGGCAGGGGCGGTGACCCTCGAAGCTGTGAAGGTGGACAAGGAGGATAACCTCTCAGTCTCTGGTATTATCGATTCGTATCTTGGGAGTGATGGATCCGGGGCGGATGTGTTGTGTATGAAGGTGCCGGGTACGGCGACTCCGGGGTTCATTTCAGCCGCTGCGGTTGATAATCACGTGGTCCATCCACAGATGGAGGGGAAATTGGTCTTCAAGAACGCTGTCACCCGCTTGCTTGAAACCGCGCAGACGCTGCTCGCGCGTAATCGACTAGGAGCGCACGACCTAGACTTAGTCATTCCGCACCAGGCAAATCTCCGTATCAACGAGATGGTACGCGAGCAGTTGGGCCTTCCGGCGGAAAAGGTATTCAATAACATCCAGAGATACGGGAATACGACAGCAGCCACCATCCCGATCTGTATGTCGGAGGCAGTCCAGGAGGGTCGTTTGAAGTCGGGGGCGCTCGTGATGACCTTGGCGTTTGGCGCTGGGTTTACGTGGGGCGGAAACTTGATTCGGTGGTCGTGAGCAGCTCGTAGCGGCGCATGCTGATTGAGAAAAGGCAATGGACCGCGGAGCTTCCGCTCCGCCTGCTAGAAGCATTACGAGTCCAGCAGAAGGCGGACTAGAAAGTCCGCGGTCCGTGTTTGCCTTTTTAAGGGGTTAACGTTTCTTCGTGTTTTTGCCGGTGGCAGCAGATTTTTTGCTGTTCGAGGCGCTCTTCTTCGTGGTGGTAGATTTGCTCTTCGGGATAGTTGGTTTAGGGGTGCTCTTGCTAGCTACGGTTTTCGGCTTTTCCTGCTTGGGTGCCACTTCCTTTTCTTGATTCTGCGGCTCAGGCTCACCCTTTACAACGGACGCTGCCGTGGTTTGGCGTGTTGATGGCTGCTCGTCTTTGCCGAGATTGATGAAGGACGGCGCTCCCGCATCTTTGCCCTTAACCAGAGTAACTCGTACCGCGCCCTCTGCTTGGCTACGATTCTCCTTGAGGAACACCTTGATGCGATCCGCCGTCAGAAGGCTTTCCCCCTGTTTGAGTTGCGGGTTGTCGCTCAAGATGACCGTTGCCGATGTGGCGTCGTAGAGCGCCTGCTGGCCGGTCGCTTCGATCTCCTGTTTGGTAATTTTTACGTTCCCCTTGGCTATGAGCTTCTGAATCTGGTTGTCCTCACCGTAGGTGCCTTCGAGGGTCTTGGAGGTCAGCTTCATGTCTCCTTGCTCGACGGTGACGTTGCCCTTGTATGCGAATGTGCGCTGCTTGGCGTTGAGAGTCAGGGATTCAGCCGATATGTTCGTAGGAAGTTTAGAGAAGCTGTCGTCGAACGCTTGTTCGTCGACAAGCGCAGCGCTCGACGTCGTCGCAGCTGCTTCACCCTGCTCGGCATAAGCGAGCGAGCCGTAGTGCGGAGTTGCACAGATTATAGCCATAAGCGCGAATTGTGTCGTGATTCCAAGAAGCGATTTCATGGGACTTACTTCACCTCTCTCGGTTTGATAACGGTTTTGACACCTTTGGTGATTTTAAATTCCTGTGTTGTTAGATCGGCGTCCAGGGCGTTGCCCGTAATTGAGAGCATCGCGCTATCGATCTCTACCTGCGTGGGGATCCGCACCGTGTTGGTTTTCTGGTCGAAGGTCGCGTATGAGGTGCGAAGGGTTGTGTCGTTTTTGTAGGTCACGACCACGTTCTCGAATAGTTCGGCGCCGGCTAGTTCCGTGCCACTCAACGTGAGCACGGCTCTGCTTGCTGACAGGGTGGCGTTTCCTTCCTCTGAGCGGCTGACGGTAAGGCGCGGCTCGTCGACTTCTGCCACATTTCCCAGGGGATTGTATCTTCCTTTCTTACCAAAAATTTCCCACAGCGTTTTGCCATCTCTGGCTAGGCTTCGATGGAACTCGTTCAGGACAAAGCCCGCGGCAGGGGCAGGGGTCGCGTTTGGAGACAGCCGCGTTTCGACCGATGTCGTTGTGGTGCCTTCGATCTGTTCTTTCGAGAGCGAGGTACCGCCCGGAATACGCGCTGAGCTACGACTGATGATAATGCCGACACTAAGGGCAAAGAAGGTGCCTAAAAGGCCGAGGCCGAGGGTGATGCTCTGTTTGCGGGTAACACGAAGCGGCACGAGGAATCCTTACTGAAGAACCTCGCGAATTCGGCAAAGGCTCGTCACGAATTGAACTACCTGAGTCAATGGTAGCATGCACGGCCCGTCAGATGGTGCGTTATCAGGGTCGTCATGGCACTCGAAGAATACCCCATCCACGCCGGTAGCAACAGCTGCCCGAGCGAGGGTTTGTACGAACTGACGTGAGCCCCCGGAGCTGCCGGCGTTGCCTCCCATCTGCTGAACGCTGTGGGTGGCGTCATACACCACAGGGTAGCCGGTCGATCTCATGATTACGAGGCTACGAGGGTCTACCACAAGATCTCGATAGCCGAAGCAGGTCCCGCGCTCGCACAGGAGGATGCGCTTGTTGCCGGTGCTCGCGATCTTCTCGGCAACGAACTGCATGTCAGATGGGTGCAGGAATTGGCCCTTCTTGACGTGGATCGTTTTCCCCGTCTGCCCGGCGGCGAGAAGGAGGTCGGTCTGGCGGCACAGGAATGCAGGTATCTGGAGCACGTCTACTACCTGTCCAACTGCGTGTGCTTGTTCTTCGTTGTGAACATCGGTGAGAACCGGCGCATCAATCGCGCTTCTGACCTCTTCCAGGATGCGTAGCCCTGCATCCATTCCGATGCCGCGCTTGCCGTTCATGCTGGTGCGGTTGGCCTTGTCAAAGGAGGACTTGAATACGAGGGATACTGGAAACTGCGCGAGCTCTTTTCGCAGGAACTCTGCTATACGCAGGGTGTGTTCCCTCGACTCGATCTGGCAAGGACCTGCGATGAGCAGCAGCTTTTGGTTGTCGCCTACCTTGACACCAGGCGAGATCTCTACGAGCACTGTTCACTCCCTAGGGTGTTAACGGCAGTAGTAGATCCCTTCGGAGCGGTTTGTTTTCCGCTTCCATTGGTCGAAGAGACAGCCTTCTCGACCTTTGAGCCGACGGTCGATGCTCGTCTCTTGTGAGCCTTGGCGGCTTCCACGAACGAGGTGAAGAGCGGGTGTGGTGTCTTGGGGGTCGATTGAAACTCAGGGTGAAACTGAACAGCTACGAACCACGGGTGGTCGGCGAGTTCTATGATCTCTACCAACACGGAGTCCGGTGATACTCCTGAGAATACGAGACCGGCTTTCTCGAGGTCGGCCCTAAATGCGTTGTTGACCTCGAAGCGGTGACGATGACGCTCGCTTATCTGCGCTTTGCCATATATCTCGCGAGCTTTCGAGCCCTCTTTGAGCATGCACGGGTATGCACCGAGACGCATCGAGCCACCCTTGGCGCTCACGTCTTTTTGGCTCTCCATTATATCAATCACTTTGAAGGTCGATTTCTCGTCGAACTCTCCGCTTGTGGCTTGGGTTATGTTGGCCATGTTGCGGGCGAACTCGATCGTGGCGATCTGTAGTCCAAGGCAGATTCCGAAATAGGGGATCTTCTGCTCTCGAGCATACCGAGCTGCCGCGATCTTTCCTTCGCTGCCGCGTACGCCGAATCCTCCCGGGATAAGGATAGCATCGACGAGATTGCCTTCGTTCGCCTCTCGAACTCCCTTTTCGACCCCTTTCTTCTCGAGGTCCTCACTGTCGACATACACGATCTTGATGCGACAATCGTTAGCTACGCCGCTGTGTATGAGGGATTCACTCAAACTCTTGTAGCTCTCGGTGAGGTCGACGTATTTGCCGACCATGGCGATAGTGATCGTTTGACGATTCTCGTCGGTGAGGCATTGAGCAATCTTGCGCCACGGCTCGAGCTTGGGAGCTCCTGTCCAGATGTTGAGGTGCTCTAGGATACGTTGATCGAGCCCCTCGTTGTGCAGCGAGATCGGAAGCTCGTAAATCGTTCGCACGTCTGGGGCGTTGATGACGCAGTTGGCGCTGACGTTACAGAAGAGGCTAATTTTATTCTTGAGCTTCTCGTCGAGCGGCTGTTGCGAGCGGCAGATGATGATGCTCGGTACGATACCGTATCCAGTAATCTCTTTAATGGAATGCTGAGTGGGTTTAGTTTTGAATTCGTGTGCGGTTGCAATCAGGGGTACAAGGGTCACATGAATGTAGAGCGTGTTCTGAACACCTACATCTGCCCTCATCTGTCGGATCGCTTCGAGGAATGGCAAACTTTCGATGTCGCCAACCGTTCCACCGACCTCCACCAAGCAGACATCGAAACCATCGGCCGCTAGCTTGATTCGACGCTTGATCTCGTCCGTGATGTGAGGGATTACCTGAACCGTTCCACCGAGGTAATCGCCGCGGCGTTCATTGGCAATCACTGTCTCGTAAACCTTGCCAGAGGTGAAGTTGTTGAGCTTGGACATGCGGGTTCCCATGAACCGCTCGTAGTGACCGAGGTCGAGGTCGGTTTCGCCGCCATCGTCGGTTACGAAGACCTCTCCGTGCTGAAACGGGCTCATGGTGCCTGGGTCTACGTTGATGTACGGATCGAGCTTTACTGCCGTAACCCGCAACCCGCGTGCCTCAAGCAGAGCTCCAATGCACGCTGTCGTGAGGCCTTTGCCGATTGACGAGACCACACCACCGGTTACGAAGATATATTTGGTTGGGCGAGATTCCATAGAGCTCAGTAATAATTGGAAGATATGACGCTCCTCAGTATCGCCTGTCTGGGGGTCTAAGACAATTAAATATACCCTCTTAGCGACTCAAAAATCTTGTTTCGACAGCCGTGCTGCTGGGAAGGCGAGATGAAACCGGGCGGCGCGTGCGAATTCCGTAAGTACGCACGTGCATGCCAGCGCACGCGTGAACGAAATAGCCTAATAAGACCCTGAAACATGGTGACTGGCCCCCTCTGAGGAGGCATCTGTCTGGAGTCATGGTTGAGAGGAGCGCTCTGGGAGATGGTACGCCATCACTACAGTTTAAACCGAGGAAGGTAGCTATGCTTTCAGAATCCGTCTCTCTTAGTTCTAGTCTTTCCCGAGTTGCCAGGAACGTTGCTATTGCAGCGGTGCTGACAACCGTTGTCCAGGGTAGCGCAGTCGCTGATAGAAGGGGCGATGATAGAAGGGGCGAGAGGGCTCGTGTGCAGGGAGGTGGAGAGTGGGACCCATATCCTGTGAGTCAAGTTGAAGTGCCTTCGATTCGAACCACCGAGGAGACCTCGAGAATTCAGAATGCGTTGCGTGAGCAGGTACGGAATCGTTGGTACAATATTCGGATAGTATCAGAGCCCGATCGACTTGCCCTGCGCGGGGAGGTTGATTCTGATGTCACGCGGCGTGAGCTCTTGAAAGCAGCTCAATCTGTTTCGCAGCGACAGGTTCAGGACGAGCTCACCCTTCGGGCGCCGATTCCCGATCAAGAGATAAAGGATTCCATCGCACGCACACTTGAGCAGGAGCATCCTGAGTTAGCTCGAGAGTTGAGTGTCGAGGTCGATGATGGTCGAGCCAAGTTTCACGGCAATGTCGCCAATCATCGACAGATAGACGCCGTGCTCGCATCGACATTGATGCTCGACGGGGTGCGTGACGTGGAGAGTGATGTCACGGTACGTGGCCGCCCGTATCCACGGAACCTCGGCGTTCGCTAAGGAAGCGAGACCCCCTTCGGACCGCGGAGCTTCTGCTCCGCCTGTTGGTAGCGTTGTGATTCTAGCAGTAGGCGGACTAGAAAGTCCGCGGTCCGGGTGGTGCCCGCTGGTTATCTGGGGAAAGCCCCTCGGGCGGCAGAGCTTCTGCTCCGCCTGTTAGCAGCGTTGTGACTCCAGCAGTAAGCGGATTAGAAAGTCCGCGGTCCGGTTAGCTAGCTTCCTTAAGCTGCCGTCGTAAGAACTTCAGCGTCGGTTGAGATCCTGAAGTTGAGCCGAGTGGCTGTTCCCATTGCAAGTGCAGATGGCTCAGGTTGCTTGGCGATCTCCTCGAAATGTTTCTGCAGATCTTGGCGCATCACTGGGGTGAGTTGATATTCCGCCTCTTGAAAGATCAAATAAACTAGGTCGCGGACCTCCGGAGAGCTCTGTTCATTGAGCATCTGGACGCATACATCGAAGGGCGGTAGCACCTTTCTATTAGGCTCCCGAGCGTGTGATGTCGGATTTATCGTGTGGTATTGCGCCATGGCGCCCAAAAGCCCTGCTTTCCAATCTTCAGGAGGAAGGTTTCGCCAGAATTGTCCTCGCGTCCAGGCCGGCAACAGCCCCTCGAGGAGTTCCTGGGCTCGTAGCAGCTCCACGGGAGTCGTGCTGATTGTGGCGAGCCCCTTAGATCGATCCTCCCACCACTGGATGTGAGTTCGCCATTCCGCCGCGGTATCGGGATTCATCGGAGGTCGCGCAGCTCGAGGAGTAAGTAGCTTGTGCTCGACGCTCGATGGATGGTGGTTAGAGGCTTTCTGCATTACGTCGGTCACAAGCTACAACGAAATCCACTTCTGTAGTCTGCAGAGGCGAACCCCTGCGTATTAAGGCGGCAACTATCCCGAACCCCTCCGTAGTTTGCAAACTTCGGTGGTCTTAACAGAGCTCGTAGGGTAAGCTCGCGCCGTCTTTTGGGTTATGTAGGCCACGAGGTTTTGTGTTGCATAAAGCTGTGCATTCCCGGTCCTTTCTGACTGTCGTGGTCTTGATAGAGTGGTGTGAGTAGTCATGAGTACTAATGGATCTCGTCCTGCGGTGGTGTTGCGTCAAGGCCGAGAGGTGTCGATAAGGCGTCGGCATCCTTGGGTTTTTTCGGGTGCGGTGCTCGAGCGCAAGGGGGCAGCGCAGCGCGGTGGCTTGGTTGATGTGCTTTCCAAGGATGGTGCGTTTCTGGGGTGTGGTCACTGGGGTACTCGTGGGATAGCGGTACGAATGCTCTCCTTTGAGCCCGTTGCGAGCGAAGAGCAGTTGCTGGCACAACGGATCAACGAAGCGGTGGCGCTCCGCAAGCGGCTCGGACTTCTCGAAGATCCGCACACCACCGGGTTCCGACTTGTCCACGCTGAAGGAGACGGACTATCAGGCTTGGTAGTTGATCGATACGGGGACACGGCAGTTGTCCAGTGTCACTCCTCTGGGATGTGGCGTTTGCGCGAGTCTATCGGCGCACTGCTCACAGCGCATCCTGAGCTGCACATCTCTCAGGTCGAATTTCGGCGTGTCGAGGCGCAGATAGAGGACCAAGAGGAGAAAGAGTCCTCGACACCATCACCCACCGGCGAGCCGCACGTCGTGACCTTTATGGAGGGAGGATTGCGATTCCTCGTGGACGTGAGTGGTGGACAAAAGACCGGATTTTTCCTGGATCAGCGAGAGAATCGAGCTAAGGTACGGAGCTACGCAGCAGGCAAGAAAGTACTGAACGCGTTTTCGTATACAGGCGCCTTCTCAGTGTACGCTTTCGCTGGTGGGGCTGAATCGGTGAGCTCGGTTGATGCCTCCAAAGCCGCGGTTGATCTAGCCCGGCAGAATGTCGTCGCCAACTTCGCCAGCGTCTCTCACCATCCAGAGGTGGCCGATTGTTTCTCTTATCTCGCCGAGATCCCCGATACCTTCGACATGATAATTTTAGATCCGCCAGCATTCGCCAAGCACCAGCGAGCGGTGCAGCGCGCCGTCCGGGGATACGAGACGATTAATGCCCTAGCTCTCAAGAAGATAAAGTCAGGGGGGGTTCTTTTTACCTTTTCTTGCTCACAGCTCGTCTCGCGCGATCTCTTCAGAGATACGGTATCCAGGGCTGCCGTTGCGGCCGGCCGCAACGTGCGCATCATCGAGTCCCTCCATCAAGCGCCGTGTCATCCTACCAGTGCGTTCCATCCTGAGGGTGACTACTTGAAAGGATTCGTTTTGTACGTGGAGTAAGCGCGCGGCCGGGGCTGGATTTCAACCGCAGTTTATCCGTCGACGGGGCGCATCTCTTTACTCATCTTCACTCTAGATCCACAATGCTGGCGTTCGGTTGGCCTAACGCTAGGAGGTGTACCTGATGAAAATCAGAGAGCAATGTCTGTATGCACTCGCTCTGCTCGTGTGCTTTTCGGCGTCTGGGGCCGCACAGGACTCACTCGTAAACGATGTCAACGGAGACGGGATCGTCAATATCACTGGGTTCGGTGACAGTATCACGTATGGAGTCGGAGATGGGCTCGTGCCTGGCGAAGATGTTCCGGTCATCGAGGAAAGTGGTTCTCCTCGCGGCTATCCGAAACGATTGAGCTCGATGCTCAACTTGTCGGTTCGAAACTCTGGTGTCCCTGGTGAGGAGTTAGTCGCGCAAGGGGTGTGGAGAATACCGGATGTCGCAAGGACCGCCCAAGTCGATACCGTTGTGCTCATGGAAGGGAGCAACGACGCCGTCAAGCAGATCTCGAAAGGGGACTATGCGCGGGCGCTTCAACGGGCCATCAATGTAATTCGGGCTTCGGGGAGGCAGGTGGTGGTAGCGACGATACCTCCGCCGACAGCGGCCCACGCGTCACTCGTGCCCTTCACCCAGAGCTACTCTGCTACGGCGCGCCAGCTCGCTGCTATCAACGAAGTGAGGCTGGCAGATGTCGAGGCCCTGTGGCATTTGACCTGCCCTGAGTTGGAGCAATGCGACCTCTACAACCTCCCCGAAGGGTTGCATCCTAACACGAAAGGCTACGACGCATTGGCGCAGATAGTAGCCGCCTCGCTCGTTGGAGTTGATCTCTTCTCGCCTTTGGGGCCCTCCGAATTAGAAGCCGCTCTCGGGTTGTCCGAGGGTTCTGTCGTCGTTCGTCCGCCGGCCTCGTCGCCGGCTCAATAGGAAGGAGACTCCAAGATGACTATTTGTAAGTTTGTAATGCCGTCTTCAATGATGACCCTCGCTCGAATGCTGGCGGTCGCGCTTTCATTCTCGTCCTGCGGTGGCGGAGGAGGTGGTGGTGGAACTGAAGACTCTTCGAGTGTTACAGGAGTACGAGTCTTACATGCTGCTATCGATGCGGCTCCTGTTGATGTGATCGTAACTGGTAGTCCAGCGCCAGTTGCTCGCAGATCCGTGTTCGCCCTCGACAATAAGTATCATGCACTTCCGAGTGGCGCGCTCAATCTGCAGCTGACTCGGGCTGCGACTCCGGGAACGGTGATCGACTCGTTGGCGGTGACAGCGGATTCTCGGAGTAAGTTCTCTATCTTGCTGTATGGTGATAATTCGACTTTCGGTTTGCGTACGACCCTGTTGACTGACGAAACACCGCCACAGTCATCGAATGCGTATGTTCGGGTGGTGGATGGAGTTACTGGCGCAGCGGTCCTCGTAGTGAGCCTTTCCTCCGCTGCGGGTGGTGAAGACGTAGAGGTCGCCTTTGGGCAAGCAAGTGAATACGTCTCAGTATCCCCCGGCGCGGTCACGATGCGAGCAGTGCGTGCCGCCGATGGCCGAACGGTCTCGTCCAGGTCCGTTACGCTCGAGCCTGGTAAGGCGTACACCTATCTCGTTGCAGGGGAGGTGGATTACTTCGTGAAAGGGTTGCTTCTATCCGATAATTAGGGAAGCGATGCAAACCCAAACTCCGCTTTCGCAGCAGGGAGGGGCTTTGCCTTGCTTCTACTAGTTGGCGGATCTTGGGGTGGTCCAGGGTTCTCTGTCGAGCACTTCACGATTGGAATGGCGCTCTTTGAACGGAAAATGTGGTGAATGTGCGAAATATTCTCTTTTTCCGTTGCGCATCTGAGCGATCGCCTTCACCATAAATATACGAGCGCTCGTGTCCACTCTTAATCGCATAAGATGGGTATCTCGTCTCTCCTATAGGGACGAAGCCTGTCGTTGAAAAGGAGGTGATCCATGTCGGCTATAGGAATTTCAACTGTCGAACTGGTCAAGGGGAGCCTCGCTCTTTGAGGGTATCTACTCTCGCTTGACTTAGACAGGGTTTACATTAGGTAGTGCTCTTCTCGTAGGAGGAGGGTAACGATCCTGTGTGGATCGTACTGGTTCTCTGGGCGGCGCGCTTTTCTTGCGAAAGGTCGCCGCCTAATTTTTATACGCTCATCGGGGGATGTAATGGCCTCGGAATCTTTGCTGTGGAGCAATTTTTCCGCAGCATGCCCACTCTATTGAATGACACCTCGGGAGCTCACGGATTAATTTCTCGTTTCTTCTGTGCTACGACCAGAAGATTTCTGTCCCACAGTTTAACCGGATTGTCTTCTCGCTGCCGAGTATCCAGCACGTACTGTCCGATCCACGCATCGACGAATTCTTGCTTATTCTCCTTTGGAATGCGATGCATGAACGGCCGAATCATCGTCTTTACCCAAGCCTTGAGGAGATCAACACTTGGAAATAGCCGCTCATCAACACGTAACTCTGCCGATCCCGAATATCCGGAAAGGTCGTGCCGTAATACTCATGTTACTCGATGAGGGCCTTTTGCGGCGTCGCTCCTCTATATCTCTGTGGGGTCTCAGCCGCGGAGAAAGGAGCAGAGATGAACTGTGGGATGAATCGTCACTCTCCGCCTTGAGGCTGGGTTTTATCTGAGTGGATCATGATAAGCGGATAACAAGGTCTGGAGACGCTAAAAAATGTTGGTCAGGGGGATAAGTTGCTTGAAAAGCAACCCAGGACCGGACGTATACTAGTAAGAGTCGATTAGGTGCAGGAGCATGAAGGCTAACAAAATCGGCATCTTAAATTTTTCCGCTCATGGTCCTCTGCGGCCAGAAGCCTAGGGGAGCGAGGCAAAACCTATGTTTCCTCGCACGTGAACGTGCTCGTGAACGTGAACGTAAACGTACCCGAAACAAAAACCTCAAGTTTTTCGGGTACGTTCACGTTTACGAGCACGAGCACGTTCACGTGGTTATTTCAAAAGTGAGACTATGGGGTGGGTTTTGCCGCGCTTCCCTAGGGGAAGGCTCGGACCCTAGCTGGCAGAAGCTATTTGAACATCTGGGTAAGGTGACTGGGCAGTGCGTGTTTAGACGAAGACAGCTCTATGAATGACAGCTCTACCACGAAGGCCGACGGACTTGTGTGGACACCACCACCAGATCTCGTCGAGTCGTGTTCGCTTACCCGCTTCATGCGCGTTCTCGAGCAGCTTTACGCACGGTCCTTCTCCTCATATGAGGATCTGCATCGATGGTCGGTCGAATCACCACGGCAGTTTTGGTCAGAAGTGGTGAGCTTTCTCGGTTTGGTAGGTGAGGGGGGCAGTGATCCTATCTACAGCGAGGAGTCGGGGCCAACCCCGCTCGCTCATCGATGGTTTCCACATTACTCACTGAACTTCGCCGAGAATCTTCTCTCTGGGTCAGACGAGCGAACGGCGCTCGTCTCGTGGTCGGAGGATCTCGTCAAGCGTCGGATCTCGATGGGTGATTTGAAAGCGAGCGTGGGGCGCGTTGTGCAATATCTCTCCGCCTGTGGCTTGCACGAGGAAGACCGGGTATTCGCATACCTCCCGAATATTCCCGAAGCAGTGGTGTGTATGTTGGCGACTACAGGGCTCGGAGCCACGTGGTCGAGCTGCGGTACGGATTATCAGGTGGAGGGGCTGTTCGCGCGCCTCGAGAGAGTGAAGCCTCGCGTGTTCGTAGCTGCTCGCAGCTATCTTTGGCGCGGCGCTACTGTCTCGCTGCTTTCTACCATTCAAGAGATCGTGCGTCGGGTGTCTTCGATTCAGCATGTCCTCATAGTCGATTATCTTGAAGAGGATACGGCAGCTTTTGTCGCCTCTCGTACAGGCCTTTCGGTGCACGCGTACAGTTCGCTTGCACCTGCTCCACTCGCGGCGTGGAAGCGCTTCCCCTTCTCTCAGCCGCTGTACGTCATGTTCTCGTCCGGTACGACCGGAAAGCCTAAAGGGATTGTGCACGGAGCCGGCGGAACGCTGCTCGAACACAAAAAGGAGCTGGTACTGCATGCGGACGTCCGCCCCGGAGACAGGGTCTTCTACCAGACCTCGACGAGCTGGATGATGTGGAACTGGTTGGCGAGCGCTCTTGCATGTGATGCTACGGTGCTTATGTACGACGGCGATTCGATGGCGCACGACGGCATGATCCTGTGGCAGATGGCTCGTGACGAGAGAGTTACACACTTCGGAACGAGCGCCGCCTACATAGGAGAGATTGAGAAGCGTGGGATACATCCAACTCGAGACTTTTCGCTCGATGATCTGAGAGCGATCTTTTCGACAGGTTCGACCCTGTTTCCGAGCAGCTTCGATTACGTGAGAGAGAAAATAAAACCTCTATGGTTGCAGAGTATCTCGGGAGGCACCGACATACTCGGGTGTTTTGGGTTGGGGTGCCCTCTAAAGCCCGTAATTCGTGGAGAGGTGCAGTGTAAAAGCCTTGGGTACGACGTACGGGTTTTGGATGCCTCGGGTAGACGTGTGATTGGCGAGCAGGGTGAGCTCGTGTGCGCAAGTCCGGCTCCGTCGATGCCGGTGCATTTTCTGGACGACCCTGATGGGGAGGCTTACCGCCAGGCATACTTCTCGGATTTCCCGGGCGTGTGGCGGCACGGAGATTTCGTCGAAGAAACGCCGGAGGGTGGGCTTATATTCGGTGGCCGGTCTGATGCCACTCTCAAGCCCGGTGGTGTGAGGGTGGCAACGGCTGATATTTACGCTGCATTACAACGTATTCCTGAGATAGCCGGGGCGCTGGCTGTGGGGTACACCCCTGCTCATGCCGCAGCAGAGAAGATAGTCTTGTTCGTGGTACTCAAGGGAGAGACGGTGCTCACAGCTGACGTAGAGAACACGATTCGCTCTGAGCTCAAGCGTTCGAACGCTTTCTACGTGCCGGCCTTAGTGCTTCAGGCCCCCGAGCTACCTCGAACGACCAATAACAAACTCGCGGAGCTTTCCGTCAAGAAGATCCTAAAAGGAGAAGAGCCCGGGAATGCGTCGGCCCTCGCCAATCCAGACAGTCTGAAGTATTTCACCTCCAAGGCTGTGCATAGCGTCAAAGCGGCACTCGGCTAAGCGGCAGGCTCCTCGATCGGCGCAGCTAATGTCTCGGGCTCGGGCTCGGCCTCCGTTTCTGCCGGGACGCCACCTTTCACGAAAAATTCAGGCGTCGAGTCAGGGTTGATGCTTGCGCTTCCCTTGTTGAGCCACTCGATTCGCGTTTCCTCAGAGAGAGCTTTTTTGAAGCTACTTAGAAGGTTGCCGCGAGTCTCGGCGGATAGGGGTAACTTTTTGCCGACCCACGCAGGACACTGCTCCGGTATTTCACCGGTCTCCATGTAGGAGTTCATAATCGCTTCGGACATGCGGAATCTCACGCCATACAGCTCATCCGGGGCGACCTTAGGGTCTTTTTCGACAGCTGCTACGAACTGCATCGCAGCGGTGCGATTGAATCCCATGTACATTAAAAGCATGGCTGCAATTTGAATATTGTTGCATTCCCAAATGCGCTGCTCGCATGCGAGGTCGAACGGCAGGTCCTTTGCCTTCAAATGTCTGCGGTACTCTTTGAAACCCCGTCGGTTGCCGACCAGGAACGGAGCAAAAGCCAGATAGCGCAGTCCTCTGGAGAGCATGCCGAATGCCAGGCCAACTTCCGGTACGCACTGTCCAATCGCAGAGCCTACCGAGAGAGCCTCGTATAACGGGGCCTGAACGTACTCCCACTCGTCCTTGTCGCTGCGTTTGCTGAGATTTCTGAACAGGTAACAGAACGAGAGGATCGCCGCATGCTCGATGGCGGAGAATCCTGTGAAGAGATCTCTGACGGTGAGGGGGCTCTTGCCCTCTAATAACTGTGGTCGATACGCTTTGGCCACGAAGTAGTAGGCCGCTTTGATGGTGTTGTTCTTGAGTAGGCGAATAACCAGATTCTGCGCGCCAAGCGGCATCTCGGTACCGCCGTGCTCATAGTGTGAGATGAGAACCCGTATCGTCTCTGCAAAATTAGCCGCGATTGGCCCAAACGGCTCTAAGAGCTCCGTGGCTGCACGCCAACCGAGCTTCCCTTTTGCCTCCAACTCTAGGATGGTTTCTTCATCCATAATGTACGGATATCCCCCACACTTCGCTTACCCGCGACCAGTGCTGGTCGTTGGATGCGCACTTACCGTCACCCATATAGGTAGTCGGCAAGAAGAGGGAAAGTATTAATGTTTTAGCGTAAAACATGGCTTTGGTGGCTCGCCGAGTGCATTCAGTCGTATGTATTTCGGCTCATCGCGTTTTAGAGTGGGTGATAGCGAGCTTGGAGATAGCGTAACCCCTTGTTTTGACCTATAAATCGCGCCTTTCCACGTGAACGTGCTCGTGCACGTAAACGTGAACGTACCCGAAAAAGCAACTTTTTCCGCTCCCGCCCGAAATAGAGCAGTATGCTCGACTATGAAA
>JBIIOE010000208.1:0-3096 GCA_044337105.1 Bdellovibrionota bacterium
GCTTCGATTACATCGGCAATGTTCCTGGCGGTATTGGCGGTGCGATGAAGGCGGCGAGGAACACACCGAAGACGCCTATGAGGATCATCACTCCGATACCCGCGGCGGCAAAGGTGAGCCGCTGATCTTCAGGTATCTTGAGCATCGTTCTGGTGCCCCCATAGAAGAGGTATATGGAATAGCCCAGCGAGATGAGCAGTACGAGTGCGCCATAGAGGGTCGGTATGAAGCTCAGAATTTGGGTGAGTGCTACCGGAATCGACGAGTGAGCAAGTAGACTAAACGCACGGTTCATGTCGCCGGATCCACGGAAGTGAGGGGCCAGCTTTTCGAGGGCTCGAGCTCCTACGAAAAGCGCTCCCAACGTGAAGAAGATCTGAACTACGTGCGCCACAATCTCCTCGAAGAGAGGGGGATGCCACGTATCGAGAAAGGCCACGTAGACTCCGAAAAGCTGACGCCCGAGGATTGAGCACAGGGCGCCCGCGAGGAGCAGCGGCAGCAGAAACGACTTGATCAGCTTTCGAGGAGTTGGGTTTTCCGAGACAAAGGCATCCCAACACTCCTCAGGTTTTGTGAGTGTTAGTTTAACTCGGTTGAACAAAGCTTTGAGGCTCGCGCGGTTCACGACGTCAATCATGCGGGGAACGGTACTCCAAGCGCATCCGGAGAGGAAGTGGAGTGCAGGTAGATGTCAACATGTAGTTGTTTGAGCGTTCCTGGGCACTATATGTAGTGGTGCGATTCCAACTCTGGAGGAGATAAGGGGCAGGCGATCCAGCTCAACTGCTTGAAGCGCCAGCGGATTGGTTTGCTCGGGGTCGATACGAGGGGTAAAGTTCACCGAAGGGGGGCAATTCGCTAATGAGCCTAAAGCCCTTGGGGTGTACGAACTCTCTCCCGATAAGAATCATATAGGTATATGGAACGAATAGTAGTTGCTGCCGCAGCGCTCAACCAAACCCCCCTCGCCTGGACCGGTAACTGTGCAGCCATCGAACGAGCTCTTGGAGAGGCGCGTAAAGGTGGAGCTCGGATCGTGTGCCTTCCTGAGCTGTGCATTACTGGCTATGGGTGTGAGGATGCTTTCCATTCCTCGGGGGTTCTTCAGCACGCATTGTCATGCGCTGAACGGCTAGCGCGCACGTACAAAGATATCGTCTTCAACGTCGGACTGCCGCTCGATGTGGGCGGAGTAGTGTACAACACAGTCGCTCTTATCGCTGGCGGCGCTATTCGTGGGTTTGTTGCCAAGCAGCACTTGGCGGGAGACGGATTACACTATGAACCGCGCTGGTTCAAGCCGTGGCCGAAAGGGGTTGTTTCTTCGGTGCAGCTCGGGGAGCGCTCTATACCGGTGGGCGATCTCCTCTTCCAGGTGGATGGTCTGCGGATCGGTTTTGAGATCTGCGAGGATGCCTGGGTCACAGAGCGCTCCGGTATTGAGCTGGCCCGACACGGTGTAGATATCGTTCTCAACCCGAGCGCGAGCCACTTCGCCTTCGGCAAGCACGAGATCCGACAACGTTTGGTGCTCGAAGGGTCCCGTGCTTTTGGTGCGGCATACCTGTACGCAAACCTCTTGGGCTGCGAGGCTGGACGGATCATTTACGACGGAGACACGCTCATAGCGTCTCATGGTGAGATCGTCGCTCGCGGAGGACGATTTTCGTACCGAGATGTCGAGGTGGTGACTGGTGTCGCAAATATCGATCGAGGCCGTTTGATGCGACGTCGAAGTGCGAGCCTCGAACCTCGCTTTGATATCGGTGATCGGCTTGTGGTCGTCCCAAGGGTCAAGCTCTCTCGTGGTGGTGCGGTGACTCCATCAGCAGTACCGACATGGGAGGGCTCCCGGGTTCTCAAGCACGAAGAGTTCTCTCGCGCGGTATGCTTAGGGTTGTTTGATTATCTCAGAAAGAGCCGCAGCGAAGGTTTCGTGGTGTCGCTCAGCGGAGGAGTTGATTCGAGCGCTGCAAGTGCTCTGGTAGCCTTGATGGTCCGAGGAGCTGTCGCTCAGCTTGGTCTAAAGGGATTCAAGGAAAGGCTCGCGTACGTCTCGTGGATCAAGGGTGCCTCCAGCGAGGCGCAGATACTGCAAAAGATCCTGGCGTGTGTATACCAACGCAGCGTAAACAGCTCGGAAACGACTCACCGTGCAGCACGGGAGCTAGCGCATGAGATGGGTGCTACATTCCTCGACCTCGATATATCTGATCTCGTGAGTGGATATGAATCGCTTGTGTCGAAGGCGATGCATGTAGAACTCTCGTGGAGGGATCACGATCTTGCCAAACAGAATATACAAGCGCGTGTCAGATCGCCTTCGGTGTGGCTAGTGGCTAATCTACGCAAAGCACTCTTACTCACCACGAGTAAT
The DNA here is from genome assembly GCA_044337105.1 of Bdellovibrionota bacterium. Classification (GTDB taxonomy): domain Bacteria; phylum Bdellovibrionota_C; class UBA2361; order UBA2361; family OMII01; genus OMII01. The sequence goes on from JBIIOE010000208.1 coordinate 2,381, forward strand.
CGAAGCGAGGCAGCGGTCGGATATACCACGATGGATGGTGACAGTAGTGGAGGCTTGAGTCCGCTTGGTGGAATCGACAAGGCCTACCTATGCCGGTGGCTCGTATGGCTCGAGCGAGAGGGGCCCGAGGGTTTGGGTACGTTCACTTCTCTGCGCTTGGTCAACGAGCAGGAGCCGACGGCTGAACTCCGTCCGCTCAAGGACAAACAGACCGACGAGAGGGATCTGATGCCGTACGAGGTGCTCGATAGAATCGAGCGGCTAGCGATACGCGACAAGCTACTCCCGACGGATGTCGCAGAGATACTCAAGCAGGAGTTTCAGAAGCGGTACAAGCAACAGGAGATCGTTGGCTGGGTCGTACGATTCTTCAGATTGTGGAGCATCAATCAATGGAAGCGAGAGCGATACGCTCCGTCGTTTCACGTGGATGATGAGAGCCTTGATCCCAAGACGTGGTGTCGTTTTCCGATACTCTCGGGAGGCTTCGCCGAGGAACTAGCTGAGCTCGAAGCTAAAAGTCTGAAGCGCAGTGGTAAGCGTAAGCGGTGATCGGCGATGGGTGAGAAGATTACAGCGCTCTACGGTGGTGCGTTCGATCCGTTTCACAATGGGCATCTCGCCACGATAGCTCTTTTACTCAATTCTGGTGTGGCTCAGGAAGTAGTCGTTGTACCGAGTGGTGACAGACCAGACAAGAGCTCGACTGCATCTGC
>JBIIOE010000209.1:0-3092 GCA_044337105.1 Bdellovibrionota bacterium
TTCGGCTCAAAATGTGCTCAACGTGCCACAGAGGGCACGTCTCCGCGCCTTTTGAGCCTGCATCCTTGCCCCTCGACCTTTCGCGTGGCCTCGCGACGAGGATATTTTTGTTACGCGCTCTAAGTAAATTATATACCTTTAGACCATCCGAGATACATGACCAAATCGTTCCGTAGTGCCTCACGTCCTGTTGAGGTGACGTGATGTTGAGCGCCCGACTATAAAGATCCTCAGGTAATTGCGCATAACGTCGCTGTTTCGTCATTTAGCCTCCAGGGCTCTACTGCCGGCTGAAAGTGCCCAACTAGCGATGATGCGGTTGATGAGCAGAAGAGCAGTGAGCGACAGCCCCACTATCCAAGCTCTATCACTGGCTGTGTCTGCTAACTCGGGTAGAATGATGTATGCTCCAAATAGCATTCCCAGGGGGATCATGTTGAGTGCCAGGAAGAGCATGCTGACAACCATGAATACGAAGCTGCCCACATTTGTCGATATCTGGCTCGAGTGCTCCCAATCGAATTGCGAAAAGATGGCTCCCATGCCAATCGCCAAACTGACGAGTCCGTAGCAAAGGATGATTGAGGCAACGCATGTCGCAAGCAGGAGAGGGCCCTCAGCATCGAGAGCCATCGCTCCGGAGCCGAAAATGACGGTTCCCATAATCGAGACCGGTACGAACCAACTCCGGCACTTTCCTCTCAGCATCTTCGAGAGTGATATCGGAGAGCTTTGGAGGATCCAGAATGCCTGGCCTTCGAGTGAAACCGAGGGGAACACAAAGCGCGAACAGATTGAGGTCATAATCAGATAGCTCAAGCAGATGTTGCATGCCATCAAAAAGGCGTGCCACCAACGTAGGACAGTGGGTGAGGCGTCCTCAGGGCCCGATAGGACGCTAAAATTGTAGAGATAGACGAAGCAGATGCCGAGTAACATTCCGAGCTGGATCGTGTGCGAGAGATCCCTCGAAAAAAGTTTGATCTCTTTTGTGATGAGGGCGCGCTGCGGGGCATCGCTCAGAGGAAGGATCCATCGCGATATCCGTTGAGCAGCGCGGCTGTTGATCCTGAGCAGGGGCTTGTCTGATTGCGCCCTCGAGTACGCCCGTTGATAACACAATGTGCTAAGCAGAAGAGCCAATAACCATAAGACTCCCGAAATAGCTACATGAACACCTATTGTACCTAGTGCTGATACTCGTGTCCCCTTCAGGAGGTGATAAAGTGCATGAGCGCAAGAGCCAGTGGGAATCCACGGCTTTCTCGCCAAATTGGATAGATTCCGCAGCTGCTGGGCCGAATCCACGACAGCAAAGGTAGATCTCCCTGAAGTAGCATGTCCGACTGAGAGATATACACCGACTACGATCATGATAAAGACGCACAGCGCGACCTCTCGACCTCGTTGAGGCGGTATGAGCCAACCGAAAAGAAGAGCCGTGATTACCCCCGCAAGTACCGCGACTGAAAGGAACGCGAGGCACACGAGTGGCGCACCCACGAAGTAGTCCACACCCGCGTCATAGAAGGCCCCGAAAGCAAAGAGCAGCGGGGCGCCGAAGACTATAAGCATCCAGCTACTTGCTAATGCCACGTCGCAAGTTCGCCCAAGCAGGTAGCGACTCCATGAAATGGGGGAGGAAAGCAAAAGATCGAGATCCTTCGCCATGAAGAAGGAATTCAGTGCGCTCACGCTGGCAGAGAGAAAAACCATGAGGAAGAGAGTTGAGAGTATCATCGTTAATGGAACGATCGGATCGATGGGAAGATTCGCGACATCGCGAGGCATGTCTCTCAAGCCCGATAGTGTGCTTACGTACAGTCCACACATGAGTAGTATGCAGAGCCCTAACGACACTACTTCTTTCAAGGTCTGTCGACCACCGGCGGTCCAGCGGTTTTTGATGGTTAAGATTCGAGGCTTGATGAGGAGTGGAAGAGCTCGCATATCCTGTATGCTCGTGCCAAATAAATAGTGCCGCGCCCTGCGCGAGCTTTTGTGCTTCGGTATCTCAGTGTGTCTGTTCCGTCGAAGTGAGCTCTAAGAACATGTGCTCGAGCCCTTCGTCTTGTTTGCCAGTGAGGGCTCGGATGTCGCTCAGAGTCCCAGTCGTCAAGATAGATCCCTTCTGAATGATGGCGAGGTTGTCGGCTAGCTCCTCTGCAACGTTGAGTGAGTGGGTAGAGAGGAAAATCGTAATTCCCTGACGCGCGTATCGCTTGAAAGCTTCCTTGAGGTTCTTGGCGCCGTGAGGGTCGAGGCCGACCATCGGTTCGTCGACGATGAGCACCTTGGGATCGTGAACCAAGGCTGCGCAGGTTGCTAATCGTTGCTTCATTCCATGTGAGTAGCTCTCGATGAGCTCATCCTGCCAATCCACCAAGGTGTACTCCTCTAGCACTTCGTCGATGCGGCGATCTGCTTGCTTGGCAGGGATGCGATAGATGTCGCAGATGAAGTAAAGAAACTCGCGTCCGGTGAGCTTTGGATACAAATTTGGCCGGTCGGGTATGTACCCCGTGATCGCTTTCGCCTTCAGGGGCTCCGTGAGAAGGTTGTAGCCGCCTAAGAAGATAGAGCCAGATGAAGGTCTGAGAATGCCGGTCATCATGCGAATGGTCGTTGTTTTTCCAGCTCCGTTGACCCCCAAGAAAGCGAAAATGCCGCCAGACGGTATCTCAAGGCAGACATCATTCACCGCGACGAAAGAACCATACTTTTTGGTAACATTTTTGAGCGTGATCATTCAGCCTCTTTGAATCTCGAGGGACATCCGGTTCACCACCCTGTTAGGATGCAGAAGAGGGCTTGATCTGTTCGCCGGGAAATGGGGAACAATCTCAATCGGAGCAGGTAGTTACCGGTCTAGGGGTAACCGATATAGGCGCAAGTCGGTGGTATCTTTGTAAGTCCTATTAAGGGCTCATCGCGTTTTAGAGTGGGCGATAGCGAGCTTGGAGATAGCGTAAGCCCTTGTTTGACCTATAAATCGCGCCTTTCCACGTGAACGTGCTCGTGCACGTAAACGTGAACGTACCCGAAAAAGCAACTTTTTCCGCTCCCGCCCGAAATAGAGCAGTATGCTCGAC
>JBIIOE010000124.1:0-10131 GCA_044337105.1 Bdellovibrionota bacterium
AAAAGGCGCGGAGACGTGCCCTCTGTGGCACGTTGAGCACATTTTGAGCCGAAGACGCAGCCCCGCGAGCTTGCAGCTGGCCGCAGCAGAGGAGATTTTTGTTACGCGCTCTTAAGTACTCCACAGTGATTGTAATCAATTATCGAGCACGCTAAAACACCTGCATGGGAACGGCAATCAAAGGGTCTATCGGACTGTTCGACAGTGGTTTGGGAGGTTTGACTGTTTTACGAGAACTTCATCGCAGCCTTCCTTCTCGCAGCTACGTGTATCTGGGGGACAGTGCGCGCACTCCGTACGGTAGCAAAGGAAAAGAAACGATCGTTCGTTATGCTCGCGAGTGTGCGGGGTTTCTCTTGGAGCAGGACGTCGGCGTACTCGTAGTTGCGTGTAACACCGCTTCGGCTGCCGCGCTTTCAGTTCTTGAATCCGAGTTGTCCATTCCGGTCATCGGGACTATCGAGCCTGCGGTCAGGGCCGCTCTCGAATCTACGCGTGGGGGAACAATAGGTGTGGTAGGGACAAACTCCACGGTTTTAAGTGGAGTTTACGAACAAGCCCTGTTGAGGCACGACGCCGAATTGACGGTTGTGTCGCAAGCGTGTCCGCTCTTCGTTCCTTTGGTCGAGTCCGGTATGGTTTCAGGAGAAATCGTCGACAAGTTCGTAGAGATGTACTGTGCTCCTCTCAAGGAACGCGGTGTGGACACGGTGATTCTGGGGTGTACGCACTATCCGCTGTTGATTGAATCTATCCAGGCTTACCTTGGCTCTGATGTTGCTGTGGTGGAATGCTCACGAGCTATAGCGCAGGACATTGAGGGCCTCGTTGGTGCAGAAAATGGTAAGGCTGCTGTTCCGGATACTAAGTATTTCGTTACCGACGAAGTGAGTAAATTTAATTACCTCGCAACCGCCTTTCTTGGTGAGCGAGAGGTTCAAGCTGTGCGCGTCGAAAGCTTGTAAGGACGAAGAAAAGAAGAGAGCTTCGCATGATCGCTCGCCTCTATCGCTTTTTTAGGTATGCCCTCCTCTGTTTGCTTCTCGTCATAGTCGCGGCAGGCGCGCTCGTGTGGTTCCAGGGAAGCGCGCTCGTCCGTCGGTACACTCCCGCGATAGAGGCGGAGCTTGGTAAACACCTTCGGGCGCGCGTGCATTTACCGGAGCTGGGGATCGATCTCTTTCCGAGCCTTGGGGTGGTGGCACAAAACGTGACTGTCGTGCCGTATGGAGGCTGTGGGAGGGTTGCCGCCACTCAAGCCGAGATCCGTATAGATCCGTGGGCGCTGTTAGAGGGCCGATACGTGATAACTTCGCTTGCGTTCACGGGGCTCACGGCAGATGTGGAGGTAGTTGATAATTCGGTGAGCTTGCGTGCTGATGCGGATGCGAATGCGCAGTGCTTTGTGCAAAGAGTGGATCCGACCCAGGCGAGTGTGCAAACACCCCAGGAGATGTCTGCGACTACAGGGGCAGGGAGCAGCCTTGAAGTTTTCTCTTTAGAGCTCAAGGACTTCGCCGTACGAGATGCTCAGATCGTCGTACAGACGACTCGGCGGCATGTGGTTCATATCGCGGAACTAATCGGTGCTGCTACGCTTATTGACGGAGTGCTGTCTTTGGAGGGTTCTAAAGTTACAGCGGATGTTGATGGTATCCCGGTTGTTTTATCCGCACGGTCGACACGCACTGATTTCGCTCAAGCAGTATTCGAACTGCGCGATGGCGGGGTCTCCTTGAACGGGGAGCAGGTGTCAGTTTCTGGGAGGTACGGACCAGGAGCGCAGCTCAGTGAAGGCACGCTGAGTATGACCTCGTTCCGTATTCACAAGCTCACCGAGGCTGCGAAGAGGGTGGGGATAGATCTCTCTGTAGTTCGCTCCGGCGAGGTGACCGGTACGAGCGATGTGTCGTATTCGAAGTCGGGAGGGCTCTCGGTCCGTACTCGGGATTTGGTGGTGAAGAAGATGGCGCTTTCTCCTGCCGGCTCAACATATGAGGCCTTGGCAGTGCGCGGCCCGATTGATTGCACGGCAAACGAGCAAACAACCGGATGCACGGCAGATCTCGTAGTAGAGGGATTTCGCTTCGCCGCTCAAGGGATCGATGTATCAAATGTCTCCGCGCGCCTTCAGAAAGTGCGCGCAACCATCTCGTCCCGCAAGGATCTTCTAATCTCAGGAACAGTAGTTGGTTCATCCTTGGAGCTACAGACAGCCGGTGTGCGAGTTAAGAGTATCTCCGCGCTTTCGGCTCCTTTGGAGGTCTCCGTTCCTACTCGGGGAGGATACAGAGTGGCTGGTGCGGTCGCTGGACGTGGTATTGAACTCCAAGTCGCAGATCGAGAGTTCTCGCAAGTTACTGGTGAGATAAAGATGTCGCTCTCTTCCGCTGGCGATTCCTTCAGTACGTCGAATCTTTCGGCGAACGTGATGGGACAGCCCGTAGCGTTGGGAGGTGTATGTACGATCACCCCTGGCAGTTATTCGTTCCAAAACGTGCAGGCTGATGTGGCAGGGGGAGCGGTGACGCTGGCGGGCGACATACAACGCAACGGAGATCGCCCTTTCTCGGCTCGCATCGGAGTTACTAACGCGATGGTTTCGACTTTGGCGGCGGTTGTCTTGGCTCGACAGGAAAATCCCTTTGATGGCCAGATTCGAAGTCTGAATGTGTCGGTGAACGGCTCGCTACAATCCCTACTCAGTTCTTTGCGAGGTGCGGGAGATGTTAAGCTGATGTCGACGCGTGTCAAAGGATTTGATCTGACGCGCGCCCTTGCAGATGCTATCAGCGCCATTCCGATCGCCAATCTTACCTTGGCGAAGGAAAAACTTTCGGATGATGGAATGGACAAGGCGGCAGAGGCAACTTTCACGATAGCAGATGAAAAGCTCCATTTCTCGGTCCTGACCTTCTATCGACGGCAGTACACGTTGAGCGCCACAGGAACCTACTCCTTCTCCAAGGTTCTGGATCTACAGGGAGCGGTGACCTTCATGAAGCAGACCTTGAGTGGTCTCGGAGGAGGATTCGATAGGCTCGGGTCGCTTTTGGGGCGCGTGGGCAAAGTAGAAATACCGGTATTCATACGGGGACAGGTCCCTAACATCTCCGTAATTCCAGATGTAGTTACGCTAGTGAAAGATAACTCAGGAATCACCCTGGTAGGCGACGTTCTGGGCACTACCTTGAATGCAGGACGATCGGTCGCGGGCTTCGTATTGAGCCCCTTTGAGTCTCAAAGAAACAAAGAGTCTGCCCCTACAAGCCCGTGAGCGATCCTTCGATAGTAATCAGGCCTATTTTAAGCCCTTCCTCACCAGCGCCTCTATGTGGGGCTGCATCAAGAGCTCCAACGCCTGTCGCGCATCGCCCGCGCCTGCGTGAAATCGCAATCTGTGCAGAAGCACAAAGGGCGCCATCGCGCGCAGATCGTCCTCGCTCGCAAACTCCCTACCTTCCACCAGGGCCCACGATTTGACTGCCGTTTGGAGCATGAGCGCAGCGCGCGTCGAGGCGCCGAATTGGATCAGCGGATTTCCTCTCGTGGCTTGTACGATGTTCACCATTGTTTCTCGTAGGTTCGGACTGACGTGTATGGCATCGCAGGCTTGTCTTGCCGCCAACACGTCGCTACGTGTGCATACGGGTTCGATGGATACCGAGCCTTCTCGGATGGCTGAGTGCTGCTCGAGGATCTCGCACTCGGTTTTCGAATCCACATACGACATCGGAATTTTGAGGAGGAACCGATCGAGCTGTACCTGTGGTAGTGGATAGGTTCCAGCGATGTCGAGAGGGTTTTGAGTTCCCAGCACAAAGAAGAGGTCGTCGAGAGGACGAGTGACGTTGTCCATCGTGACCTGCTTCTCGGCCATGCATTCGAGAAAGGCGGCTTGAACCTTAGGACCGGTTCGATTGATTTCGTCCGCCAATAGGACGTGGGCGAACACCGGTCCGTGCATAAAGTGGAACTGTCCAGTCTTGGGGTCAAACACATTCACACCAAGAACGTCTCCTGGGAGCATGTCGGGGGTGAATTGAATGCGTCGGAAAGGAACGATAGGATCGGTTGCTCGCGAGGGAAAACGTGTCCTACCGGCTTCGTCTGGAGCGATGAGGCGACCAAGGGTCTTGGAGAGTGTCGTCTTGCCCGAACCCGGATAGTCCTCGAGCAGGACATGGCCATCTGCGACTAGGGCGGCAATGACCAGTTTTATGGTGTCGTCTCTACCGCGAATGACCCGCTGCAAAGAGGAGCACAGGGCTTGTACTGTTGCGCAGGCTGCTTGGAAATCTTCAGGTGCTACCGCCATTTTTAATCTCCTCTCTAAATAGGGCATCCGAAAGTTTATTCACTACGTCGTTGTGATCACTGGCTTCGACAGAGCGATTCTTCGCTGTGTTTCCGGGGCAGGAAAGACGTAAGCTGTACCCGCTTGCATCTCCCTTCGACTCACCCTTCAGCACACAGACGTTACTCTGCCCCGAAGCATCCAGGAAGGGTCCGCTCACAATGGAGCTTCTAAGGGCGCTGTCGGCGCCGTCGGTATCGATAGCGACTGGGAGCTTGAATCCGTAATTTCGCAGCTCCGCCGGTGCCGTGTAAAAGATTCGGTAGGCCATGTCTCGATACGCGTCGGATGCAGGATCGAGAGACCGCATGCGCCGTAGAGATACATGAGTTCGCAAGAGGTCGTCCGTTTTGGGGCGCGCTCGTTGGATTACGGATTCGAGCAGCACATTCGCCTCTTTCTTGGAGAACCATCCGAGCTTACCTTCGGCCTCATATGCGTCGTAGTAGGTCGTGGCGGGCGTACGCTTGTCGATCTCTCGCTGATGCTCAAGACGGCGCCGTAGGTTACCTCTGGAGTAGCCGGCGAGTACTTCACCCAAAGTGGGATATTCGAGGAGGCTATCTGTGTTTCGAATGATGAGGTCCTCGATGTCGTTCAGTTCGCTCGCGAGCATTTGTCGAGCGCGACGCATCAGCCACCAGGACCGCACTTCGTTGGATGCGATCTCTTTTTTGCTTGAAAGCCACTCGGGCCAGCTAAGGGGGCGGTGGTTTCGCAATATGTTGTTCTTGCGGTCAAGCGCTTGCGCAAGAGAGATTGTGGCCCCGACCATCAGGTCGTTTTGGTTGGTGCCGATCTTGCCGAGCCATTGTGTGGCCTGGAGGGTGCTCTCAAAGCGCTCAATGGCGCGGTCCACGTTGCCAGTATGAAGATCGATCCTACCGCGAGCCAAACTGACGAGCGCCGCATGATCTTCGGTGTTTCGGAGAGGAAATTGAGCAGCGCACCGAGCAAAGCCGTCCATTGCGGATATCGCAGCTTCATACCTCATCTGCTCAATATACAGCAAGGTGAGGTTAAGTGCGGGGAGTACGTGCTCGCAGCCGTCTTTGAGGCTCGTTGCTCTGAGAAACGATGATTCAGCGGTGTCTTCCTGGAAGAGCTCGCGATACACCTCTCCCACGTTGTTGAGTGGGGTAGCAGGCTGACCAGAAGAACCCAGGGAAAACTCACTTGCGATCGCTTTTTTGAAGACCTCTATCGATTCCTGGGGTTGGTCGTTCATGGATAACAGGATTCCCAGCATGTTGAGCGTGCGACCCGGTTCGGCCCCGGAAAGGATGCCAAGTCGAGCGACTCGGACCGCTTCCTTGATGTTGCCCAGCTTCATGAGAATCCAAGCGCGTGAGCCCGGATACCAATCGTTGTAGTACCCTAGGCTGCTGAACCGATCCAAGGCGTCGAGTGCTCCCTGGTAGTTGTCGAGATTCAGACGGGTCTGGCTTATGTAGTACAGGATGTTCCCATGCTGGTACTGAAGATCGCTACGGTGATAGGGCGGGGGCCCGTACTTTTTCTCGAAAAGCTCCTCGGCTCTCTTGATGTACTTCATCGCCAGCCGGTAATGGCCGACATGGACGAGGTAATAGCTCGAAAGCACGATGTGTATGCGGTAGTCTTCCGGATCCTTTTTGAGGGCTTTCAGGAGCTTTGTTCGCGCATCGAGCAAGTGTTCGCTCTCGAGAAGTAGGGTGCCTTCTTTCAAAAGCTCGTCTGCGGATTTGTCGTTGTCATCACGCGAACCGAGTAGCTCCTCGGCTCCCCAGATATCAAACGGGTCAAAAGGATCGAGAAGTTGCTGTGATTCGGAGCCCGTTGTCGGGGACTGCGCGTGAAGCGAAGTTGAGCTAGTGAGCGACAGCCCTACTGTAATCAAGAGGGCCGCGAGTTTTCTTGTGTGGCTAAGAAGATCCCTTACCATGTGCGCCCTCCTAAAAACTTGAAGACAGACGCAGGGTTTATTATCGCCAAGAGGCGTTTCCAGCGTGGGATCCTCTTGAGGCTCAAGAGCCCCCCAGAAAGAGCAGACACGACATCTTCCCTCGAGAGTTTTGCAACTTTGTCTTTGCTGTAGGTGGCGTGTATGAGGAGGTCAGTTGCCCCTTCAAGAGCACGATTCGGAGTACGGGCTGCAAATTCCGCGCGAGTCTCGCCATAGGAGCGCGCGATGCCGAGATCGTACAAACGAGAGGCCAGAGCGGTGTAGCCCCAGCGTAACTTGGTACTGGGCTTGGCTGGGAGGCGCCAGCCGAACATGAGGAGAAGTTTGAGAGCGACGAAAGCAGCGAGTATGGAGTACACAGTGGTCGTGACCTGCTTCATGTCCGGCGTCCAGATATCGTCGGGATCGACCATCCCCGCCTCATCTTTGACAGTCTCGGAAGGCAGGATCTCCTCGCCGGGCTCGAGCACACCCATAAGCTCTTCGAGTAGCTTGGAATCCACCTGGGTGTCGGCATGGCTCTCGACCTGATCAGGCTGAACGTCAAAGGGCACCCATCCTATCCCTACTACATACGCTTCAGCCCACGCATGGCGGTCGCTCATTCGTAATAGAATGTGCCCATCTTTTGCCTGACTGAGGTCTGTAAGGTATCCCGTTGCGATGCGCGCCGGTATGCCCAAGGAGCGAGCCATGTAGACGATGGCGTGAGCAAAATGTACGCAATACCCGCGATGGTCTCCGAACAGAAATGGCGCCACGGGATCCTCGCCTTGTTGGACGGGGTGATTCGGAGTCAGGGTGTAGATCGCTGTGCGGGAGAGATGGTCCGTGAGGGCGCGCATCTTCTCTACGGGAGATTGGAAGTCTTTGGTTACTTCAGCGGCAAGGTCCGCATAGCGCTTGTCAGGGTGCGCTACGAGGTAGTGCTGGCGGATCTCTGGCGACCAACGAGGGTCGCCTATAGCAAGGGTCGAGATCTCGCTCGGCTTGAATGCTGGCCCGATTGAGTAAGCACGGTAGCTGCTCCGGAATCGCCCGGGCTTTGGATTCTTCAGCTGAACGATCGATACCGGGTAATCGAGCGCGAAAGCGTTGTCGTGGTCTGCGAGCAGATAAAAAGATTGAACCACAGGAGTTCGGGATAGTAGTTCCGAGTCTTCCTTTCCGGTGAACGATTCCTGAGGTTTGATGACCGGAAGATCGGTGTCGTAGGCTCTTCCTGCAAATACCATCTCTCGTCCGTTGAAGGCCGACAGGGCGCTTTCTCGCAGGTAGAGCATTGGGGAGAAGGGGTTGTCTGTGTAGTCTCCCTCAAGACGCACGAGCCCTGCGGGTTGGTTGGTGCTTCCCAAAGCCGACTGAAAACTCAAAGGGCTGACGCCTTGCTCGTTGCCCATGCCGACTCCGTTGGCCACTCGAGCCAGCATGATCTGATTGAAATGGTTGTAGACTGCTCGCTGGATGAGAAACACTAATCCTGCCTGAAGAGTAAGAACGAGTAGGGTTAACGACCACACTTTTCCCCGATCCCCCGAAGTCGCTCTCTGTATTCGCATGCGATCGACGCGCGGACGTGTGGCTCTCGATGCAACGAAGAGGTAGCAGATGGCGGCTACCAGCAACATCGATCCAATTATCAAGAGCATGGTGAGATGATTGATGTGCAGACGCCATGCTAGGGAGTTGATGATCTTGGGTCGGTCGAGGTGGAAGTTGCGATGCCCAGCGAATATCAAAACGGCCGCTGTCACAAACAGCAGCATCTCGAGAGTTACGGCGAAGCGAAGGCGCCAAAATATCCATGTTGCAAGGGAAGTGAACGAAAAAACCAAAAGGCACGTCGTGGCGTGGATCTCTATCGCATCGTTGAGAAAGAATCGGCTGGAAAGTCCGGGTAGCGATTGATCGGCTATCCAAAACAACGCTCCGGACACGAGCCATAGAAGGCTCGAGAAGCCGACGAAGCCCCACCCGTTGAGGCGTGTGCGAGCAAGGAATGAAGCGGCAACGACCCCTAGCATGGCCGCAGTGCTCGCATATGTCAAAGGCGTTCCAAGCGGCACGATAGCGTTGAGCCCTACCAGAGAGAGCACGAACCAAAACGCGCGGAACGAGACCACCGCTCCAAAGAACGGGATATGCTGCTGTATGTGTGCTGATCCGCTCACACGAATACCTCCCACTGTTTCTGAAGACATCCAGAGAGGAAGTCGTGATACGTTGCCGGAGAAGAGTTCGATGCGCCTTTGTTATCCGGTAGTACGAACCAGCCCGTAACGAGCGAAGCTCTGCCCGCATCCGCACTTTTTTTCGAAGTCGTCGGTGATGTTAGGCAAAAGACGGGGGAGATCTCTTGAGAGCTCATCCATGAGGCGAGATCTCCGACTGTGCGAGCTTCCGCAGCGTTGCTCAGTCGGTCTCCGGAGCAAAAGATAAGAACCTTGCTGACCTTGATACCACGCGTCGTTTCACGGCAGTGGTCAAGGAGTGCCATGGTATCTGCGCGGAGTTCGTGGAGTGATGCGCGCGCCGATTCCCACACCGCATCGATGAGCAGCTCCTCAGCCGCTTCTGGTGTCGAGGCCGGTATGTAACTGCGCCCCCCTTGGCATCCTACAACGATGTCCAACTTGAGTTCGTCGAGGGTTCGTGTGTATGCGAGCGCGCGAGCGCACACATCGTCGTCGAGTGGTCCAGCGAGCACGAGGATGACGACATAGCCTTCAGGGGTCATCGACGCTTCGGGGTGCCGTGAGAGTAACTCTCCTCTTTTGGCAAAGGCCTTCCAGACGATCTTCTTCAGACCATCTGAGGGGTGATACGGTTTGATGTCGAATGGGTCTCCCTGGCGATTCAAGGTGTCGATGACGAGGTCTCCCGGTCTCTGTGTGGAGCTCAAGATCGGCAGATTCGTTTCCGTGGTTGTTGGGGGAGCAATCACAACCGAGGTTTCCTGGCTGCAATGCCACGAGTGACGCGCAAGCCCGGCAACATCCTCCAGCGTGCAGCGTACCCCTCTAATGAGCCACGACCCTCGGTGCGGAAACGTGATATCGAGGGGCACTCGCCGTTCACTGCCAGAAAGCCCCGTGACACGCACGAGAGTTGGGAATGAAATCGGGTGTTCGAAATCTATCAGCAGGTCTAGGTGGCTGAGCGGGAAGACCCTTAGGTTCTCGATGTGGAGTACTATTCGTGCGGAGGTTTCGGATGTGATGCGCGTCTCGGGGGGCAGAACCTGAACCGACACACGACGTTCCAGAATGATGCCCTGGAACACCACCAAAAGTACGAGAGTCGCGATAACGGTCAGTGCTCCATAGGCGAGCCCTGCAGAGACGATATCTGAGCTGGTGTTAACGGGCCCTAAGAACAGGTACGATAATGCGAGCAGTATAACTACGCTGCGAAGCGAAAGCGGGCCCAGCCCTTTGGATAGGGGGACCCTGTGGAAAAAACGTGTTAAGCGGCCCTTTTTGAGCTCGTCGTTCATGAGTATAGCCTAAACATTACAGGCTCTTGGCTCTGTTATCAACATACGCATCATGGTGTTGGTAATTGTGGATAACCATCCTGTGTTCACAGCCTGCATTCGCGCTAGAGCAGCCATCGGTAGTAGGATGGAGTTTCTGCGAAGGAGGCTTCTGCCCTATACTTCTTTTCCCTGTTCCGAGTGAGATTCGTGGTTCCCTCGTTACGTAGAACTGGTCTCAAAAGTATCTTCTGCTTCGGTTGACGATATGCGGGCTGCGACTTCGTCAAACTTCGCGAAACAATCCTCAGTGTATCTCAGTGGATACACCTCCGGTTGTTTCGCTCGTTTTCC
>JBIIOE010000210.1:0-3062 GCA_044337105.1 Bdellovibrionota bacterium
TTTTTCATAGTCGAGCATACTGCTCTATTTCGGGCGGGAGCGGAAAAAGTTGCTTTTTCGGGTACGTTCACGTTTACGTGCACGAGCACGTTCACGTGGAAAGGCGCGATTTATAGGTCAAAACAAGAGCTTACGCTATCTCCAAGCTCGCTATCACCCACTCTAAAACGCGATGAGCCACAAAAGAGGGTCAGCAGAGGCGCCGCGATATTGTAGGAAACAAAGGATACGAGAAGCGACTGCGCCTTTTGGTTCAACGCTCTGAAATGCGAAAGCTCGCGAGACAACAGGTGTCGCATGATTTAATGCATAGTAAATGACCACACGGATCGCTCAGCCAACAAGATCGTCTGCGCGATGCGATGACGATCCTGTCGGCTTTACGTTCAATAAGCAGGTCCCGCACTAATTATCGAGCCCTATTGAATCCACCGCCACGGCGATTTCCCTGAAAAGCGCGCTCGCTGTTTCGCGGAGCTGCGCCATCGCCCCTGCGCTCTTCGCGAGGCTCGCGACGCTCTCCACCTTCACGACTGCGACCAGCATAGCTCCGCTCGCCTCCGAAGCGTGCACGGCTACCCTCCTCGCTGCGAGGTCCACGCTCTTGAAAACGCCCCGGACCGCCTCGTGAGGATCCTCGACTCTGCGACCGAGCACCTTGCTGCGATTCGTTTCTATCGTTTGTTCTCTCACCTGTGCGAGGATAGCGAGGACCACGTGAGTCATCGCGGCCAGCTCTTGGCCTATCCTCCCGCTGGTCCGGACGAGCGGACTCTCCGCGTCGACCGAACGAGCGACCGGAATCTTGCGAGTAACGTCGCTCGTTCCAATCACCCGAAAAACGCTTTTCGTCCCACTCTTTCCACTCGCGGCTATTGCCCCGGTTCTCGCTGTTACCGCGGTTCTCGCTGCTATCGCGTGGTTGCTGAATATCACGCCCCCTGGAATACGTATCGCGGCCTCTTGGGCCGGCATCACGGCCTCTGGAGCCAGCATCGCGACTATCTGAAGCACCGCGCTCAAAACGGCGAGAACTGCCACCTGCTTCTCGGTCCCGACGCGGTTGTGGCCGTGCGCGCTGCCCTGAGGAGCGCTCTCCTTCTCGACGAGGACTCCGAGTTCTGCGCTCCTGACGCTCGTGAACCCGCTCCCCTTTTCTATCGTCACCCTCCTTAGTCGTCGGAGAGGCCGCGACAGTTAGAGGATTCATCATAGTGAGCGGAGCACCGAGCCACTTCTCGATTGAACGAACCATCACGCGGTCCTGACGTGTTACAAAGACGATGGCATCTCCAGTTCTCGATGCTCGGCCTGCTCGACCCGTGCGGTGGATATAGGCATCGAGAGTATCTGGCATATCGTAATTCACGACATGCGTCACACCTTCAACGTCGATCCCGCGAGCCGCGATGTCCGTTGCTATCAGCACACGATAATCTCCCTGTCGGAACCCGTTGAGGGCCTGCAGCCGCTTGGCCTGAGAAAGATTACCGTGAAGCGATGTCGCATCGAATCCCAGTTTGGCGAGCCTCTCGCTAATCTTCTTGGCTGTGTGCTTCATCTTGGTGAACACCACGACTAAAGCCTCCGGATTCTCTTGCAACCATGTGGTAAGTGTCCCCATCTTGTCTGCGGCTTCGACGCTAAGCTGCGTATGCGTGACCGCCGCAACGGGAGCTTCGAGATTTACCCGAACGGTTTGCGGATCGCGCAGAACGTCCCGTGAAAGCATCTCGATCTCTTTGGGCATCGTAGCCGAAAAGAGCATCGTCTGACGCTCTCGAGGGAGCTGAGCTATGATCTTTTTGATGTCCGGGAGGAATCCCATGTCCAACATACGATCAGCCTCGTCGAGAACGAGGTACTCAATCGTCGAGAGATCCACAGTCTTGCCCCGAATATGATCGAGAAGACGACCCGGACACGCGACGATTATTTCGGGATGCTGCGACAGGTCGCGAATCTGGCGTTGATGAGAAACACCACCGTACACCGTGATGCTCTTGATCCCAGTGCGTGGGGCCAGAAGCGTCACTACATCTCGGATCTGCTCGACTAACTCGCGCGTCGGAGCAAGCACGAGCACCTTGGATCCGCGAGTCTTGGCCGTAGTGAGCCTCTGAAGCAGTGGAAGCACGAATGCCGCAGTCTTTCCTGTGCCGGTCTGCGCCAGGCCGATCAGGTCGTGCCCCTCCAAGACAAGAGGAATCGCTCGAGCTTGGATCGGCGTTGGCTTTACGTAGCCCACCGCCTCGATGGTTTTATGGAGAAAAGGCGAGAGATTGAAAGTGTTAAAACCGTCATTCTCGGCTACTGCGAGGTTTTCAGGAGAAACATTCATAGATGACCTTTAAAAGATCGTTAATCAGAGAGATACAAGCCGCCGGTATGCCTGTACCTCGAACTCATGCAACGAGAAGTCAGAAGGCCGTACATCTGTACGACATTCCGAGACACTTCTCGCTACGAGGACTTGAAGATTTGAGAAAAGACTAGGACGTCAAGGACACACCTGTGTGGTCACTCTCGCGAGTATCAAACCACCCGGTGCGTAATTCGCTGACGAAGCCCGCAAACCAAAGATTCAAGCTGTATGTACGGACTTACCTGTTCGAAGACCTGGAGAGATAACGCCCGGCGCGCTATTCGAGGTCCTTTCGATGCCGTACAGTGCTCCGTTAAGGTGAGTCTTTGGAATGAGCGGCCTCTGGAGGAGGCACCAGTAACCAACATGTCACATCCCCTGAAGCAAGCCGAAGCTTAAACCACGGAGTAACGGTGCTCAGGGAGCATAGCACACGCTACCCTCGTAAGATAGAAATATAAAAACCGCAATCAATCGATTGTGTTAGCGATAAGACGACTAAGCTGCGCTCTCCTTGATGAGCTGAATAGTTCGTTTTAAAGGTACGCTGCACCTGTTGCGTCCCACACAACTGAACCCACCTTTAGGAGAGAAACCCCACGAATCCGACCCCACCTCAAATGATGTCTCACTCCATGCGTAAAGAGTCATGGAGGAGGCACGTGAACACACGAACGAGTAGGCGGATAGTGGAACG
>JBIIOE010000211.1:0-3035 GCA_044337105.1 Bdellovibrionota bacterium
TGCTGGGTACAACGAGGTATTTGTGCCTGAAGGGTGTCTGCGGCTTGCGTGCTTGGCGCATATTCGGAGGAAATTTATTGAGGCACAAGCTTCAGCCGGCTCTGAGTGCGCGCGGATCTTAAAGAGTGTCTCTGAAGTATACCGCGCGGAAGCGAGCGCAAAGACCCCAGAAGCTCGTTTTGCCGTACGCAAAGCACGTACGCCAGCTCTTCTTGAAAAACTCTTTGTGTTCTTTAAAGCCTGCATGACCCAGACGCTCCCTAAGAGTCAGTTCGCTCAGGCGCTCTCGTACGCCATCAAACAAGAGGCAGAAGTTATGCGCATCATGGAGAGTGGGATGTATGAGCTCGATAACAACTCCATCGAGCGGCAGATGAAGTACATCGCTATCGGTCGAAAGAGCTACTACTTCGCTGGCTCTCACGCAGGAGCTCGTCGCGCTGCGGTGCTCTACTCCATCCTTGGAACCTGTCGGCTCAATAAGGTTAATTCCTGGGAGTGGCTTTCAGATGTACTCGTGAGAATCAACGTTGCTTCAGATGATACCGCCGTTAGTCTGCTGCCGATGAATTGGAAAAAGAAACCTGTCGGCTAGAGGACGGACACGATACATGCGAATTAGCTCAATGCAGATTGCCTAGGCAGCCTCATTCACATGGTTGAGCAGCGAGAATATAAGTTTATTTCTTTGGGTGCGGCCCTGAGGGATCCAGCATACCAATCCATTGACGGCTACGTAGGTCGAGACGGAATTTTATGGTTGCAACGATGGTGGATTACCAAGGGTAAGGCATTCCGTCACGAGCCGGAAGTGCCCGAATGGATTGAAGAGGCACGGACTGACAAGACGGCATGACAGGATGTAAGTGCAGAAGACGATTCTCACGCTACGCTACGCGACGCTTCTTCTCCTGCGATGTAAACGAGATCTCTAGTCCTAGTGCGTTGAGCACAGTCAGGAGACTTGAGACAGTTGGGTTGCCTCGCTCCGAGAACATCCGATACATACTTTGTCTGTTGAGGTTGGTAACCTTAGCTACAGTGCCGATGCCACCGTGTGCTTCGGCAACGCTCTTAAGGGCAACCAAAAACCCCTCGAGGGATCCCTCTCGCACCGCAGTCGACAGATACTCGGCCGCCATATCAGGGTCTCGCAATTGTTTCTTAAGAAAAGAATCGTAGCTACGGCTCTTTGTTCGTTTTTGTTGCTTAGCCATTTTGGAACTCCTTCCAGTAACGTTGCGCGAGATTAATATCCTTTGGCTGCGACGCCTTATTTCCACCAATTAGCAGGAGTACAACCTCCGACCCCACGAGTCCGAAGTAAACCCTATACCCTGGTCCAAGGTGAACGCGCAGCTCAAACACGCCCTGTCCTACGCTCTTACAGTCACCAAAGTTCCCGAACTTCATACGGTCAATGCGTGTGAAGATCTTCGCTTTGGCAGACTTGTCATGCAGATCGGCTACCCAGTCTTCAAATGGCGACTTTCCATTTGCACGAACGTAGGTTTTGATTTTTCGAGGGCGCGCCTCCATATAGCTTAGTGTCGCCTATGAGCGACATTGCGTCAACTAATTTATTGATTGCCCAGGAGGTGCTTAGTATGCTTCGCGCATAACAATCAAATCCAGCAGAGCGCTGATGCGCCTGCTGATAGCGGTGTTATACCTCTGAACTGCATGTAGGTTGATATGGCGAATAGAGCGGTACTTCATCTGATCTGTGGGCAGGCCGGATCCGGCAAGACGACCTATGCTAAGCAGCTAGAGACGCAACTGAACGCATTTCGGTTTACTAAAGATGAGTGGATGGTTTCCTCGTACGGAAGGCACATTACGCCCGATCAGTGGAGCCAATACGAGCCTCGGTGCTATGCGTGCATAGAGACTATCGCAAGACGTTTACTAGAGCGGGAGATTAGCGTCATTTGGGATTATGGCTTTTGGTATAGGCACGAACGAGCAAGAGCCAAATATTTTGCAAACGAACTGGGCATTCGTAGTGTCGTTCATTTTCTCAACGTTCCAGTCGAGGTGCGAAGAGAGCGAGTGCTAAGGCGCAACAAGTCTATCGCTAATGATTCCGTCGTTATATCTGAAGACGAATTTGACAAGCAGCTCTCATGGTTCGAAGTTCCAAGTGAGCATGAAGGCCTCTCCGTGGAATTGATTGAAGTGATAGAAGGTATAACAATATAGTCGAGTTGAGCGGTGAACCGCCCGCTCACCAAGCCGTGTGTGACGTGCATGACATAAACGTCGACGGTGTAAGTCCGTTAGTCAAGACAGGAGGAGTTGGAGGCTTAGCAAAGGAGGCAAGGGTATCATCGTGAGGTGATGTCTGAAGGAAGCCCCGAGTGCGATGGTGCCGAGCTGAGGTATACGAACTGGATTTGAGGCGTGACGACGTCTGGGTAGAGCGGGCACGTGATCGCAAAGACCCATCCTTCAAGAGACGTGTTTTGTAAACTCCAGCAGCTGTGGCACTGACACGTTGATGATCTTACCACGTGAGATCTCTTGCATGCCCTGGGAAGTGGTGAGCCACTGAAATTGGCTGAGATGTAGGTGACTACATCTGACCATGCCAGAGAAGTCAGCAGAGCGCATAGTATCTGTTCCTTTCTGAGAGCTGCGGCTGCGAAGATTTGGATAGGGAAGGCTCGAACGGAGATAGTTACGGCGAGTATGTGACAGACAACTCATGTCAGGAAAGGTAGCAGGAAATAGACGCGAGTCTAGCCATAAAGGCACAGGTCAGGGTGAAGCCCTAGGGAAGCGAGGCAATTGTGCCACGAGGCGCACAAACCGATGGTGGTAGGTCCACCGTAGCCGCCTGCTGAGGGGGAGGCTACAAACTACCAGCCGCTGCTGAGCGCGAAAGTGACTTGGTGGTGAACGGCGCTGGAAAAGGCGGGGTTAGACCCGTCAGGTAAGTTCCAAGGAGATGAACGCGAGTGAACCTCTGATGACCTGTCGAAACTTCGAGACGGTGTTGAAACGGTAGTAGTTTGCCGACTCCGGATAAGAGC
>JBIIOE010000125.1:0-9884 GCA_044337105.1 Bdellovibrionota bacterium
GAAGGTCAATCAAGGCGATGAAGGTCGATCTCGACCTCATAAACGAGACGCTCTTGCATCTGGAGTGTTTCTTTGCTCGAGATGTCGCTGCAGAGATTCACGAGCTCTCCCAAACGCTCAACGGAGAGGAACTTGGTCGTGCTTGCTCGGAGCTACTTGCTGCCCCATCTTCCTCACGGCCAAATCATCGAATCCCGGTCGACATAAACTGGATGGATGAGATGGTTTATCAGATTGCGATTGCCTATCAACGTGAGCGTGGCGTCGAGTTCATAGCAGCCTTACGTGCTCAGGGTGTTCCGAGCGAGACCCTAGAGGAATTGACGAGTAAAGTATTTGGACATGAAGTGTGCGTATCCGCGCGGGAGCTTTTCAATCTTCTCAAGAACGCAAAAGAAGGCAGAATAAACCCCGATTACGCAGAGGAGCGATTATGTGCACATCTGGAGACTCGAGGTACTAGGCATCGAGATCGGCTGCTGCGAGCATACAATGCACATTGGGCTCAAAACGCTGGGTACGGCTCGCTCATCGATGATGTAACGAAGTTTTTCAAGAGCAGCAACGCCAAGAAAAAGATGGTGTCGCTATTGATTGGGGTGACGCCCGATAGAAATCAGGGGCCCAGTAAGCCAGTGCCTATCCAATAAAAGGGTTTTTGCATCGCTTCCATAGGCAAGGGTGTGTAGTCGCAAGAGGTAGCTGCCATGATCACGAGTAAGAAGCGGTTCTCAATCATCTTGTCAGTTTTTTTTCTCACACCTGTAGGCGCCTTTTTGACTTCGTATCTGTTCGTGGTACGGGGCTCTCCTGGCTCGGAGTTCCTTGATAGGTTGGGTGCGGTAGGCGCTCTCTTGTCTACTGTGAGTTGGTGCATTCACATGTTAGTCACGTCGACGTATCTGCTGCCGATTCATGCGGTGGTTCCTCAGTACTTCGAGCACAGTAAGTTGGTGGGATTAGTCCCTTATCCTGAGGCGTTTATAATCGGGACAGCTTTTTATGTGCTAGTAGCCTGTGCCTTTGTTGCGATTTGTGGTTGGTGTGGTTCGCGGAGGTCGCGGGTACCGGCAGATCGTTCTCGCTCGTGAAGATGTGGTGTCTTATCAATGAGAGGCATTAACTGAGCATGGCATCGACGCCTCGCTTCCCTAGGGCTCAAGCTCATGAAACGGATATCGAGAGACCTTTCGATAGTCAAATGCCGTGAGGGTCGTAAGCCACGAAATCTCAGCAGCGAACTGCTCACTCACCTCTTGAGCGAGCATCACGATATTGGAGGGTCGCTCTAAGAGTACACCCAGTTTGTAGTCAAACGCTCCCACTGCCTCGACGACATAGATTACTTCACTGTGAGTTCGGGCGAACTCAAGTATTTTCTTGGTAAGTTGTGCGGTATGGGTTTTCGCGCTGATGATGATACTGAATGCCTGTAGCCCCAACCGAGAGAAATCTACCACATAAGAATACCCAGGAACTATCCCTCTGCGCTCAAGCGAGCGCACTCGTTGGATGGTAGCACTCTGCGAAAGCCCTATGGTGCGGGCCAATTCACGCGTTGTTAGGGAGGCATCCTCACTTATGTGCTTCAGGATCTCATGATCCTTTTCGTCGATGCGCTCGACTCCTTCCACTCCGAACATAAGTGGGCGATCTCCCTTCACCCGCTCTGAAAGGCAGGTGAGCGGAAACTCCGTATAGCTAACCCTCACCGCGACTAACCGCTTCGTCACCGACACGTGTGGGCTCGCAGTAGTCTCCTCGATAAAGCGCACCAACTCACGTGGAGAGCGACAACACACGGTAAGGATGTATTGATACTCCCCCGAATACTCACCGATCCATGCGACTCGCGGAGAGCGCTGCAATCCTGCGAGAAAAGACTGCGTCGCCCTTTGTGAAGGCGCTGCGGTAGCGTAACACAACTCAAACTGGGTGTAGCCAAGTCGATACACATCGACAAACGCTTTGGGAGTAATCACTCTCTCCTCTATGCATCGTTGGAGAGTTCTGCGAACCGTGTGCGTCCGCAGCTTGCCATGGCGAGCGATCTCACTCACCGGCGATAGAGCTCGGTGATATGCCGCAGCTATTACATGCTGGTCACGTGTCGAGAGATTCAATGTGTCATTTTGCACGTTATTAGTCATTTATCACCGTTCAATATAACAATATTAGCATATTTGGTGTTCGCTTTACCACTATAGAGAGATGTCGAACGCCGCCCAAGCAAGAAGTGAATACGTGTGGCCATCGCTGCCCCTCCTTGGGCAGGCAGCCAACGCATTCAATCTGCGCCGAGAGCAGCCCTTTAGGGACCTGCATGCGGTGATATGCCAACACCTACTCCCGTCTGTGGCTCCTCTTTTCGAGTTACTCTTTGAGCTCGGCCTCGCTCCAACCCGCACGACGATACTAGGAAAGTGCTACTCAGCGGATCCTCACGTCGTGACATGGGCAAGATCCTACGGTTGTACTGTCGATGTCGCTCCGGCCATACATCCGGGCACATACGATGATTCTTTACGGCAATACGCCTTAGCCACGTGGCAGAAACTTCCAGAGCGTTCCGACCATATCAAGCTCATTGGCGTCGATCATGGGGGCTATCTTCGCACGACATATCCTCGCCAGGTACCGTGGCGGTGCGTATTCGTGGAGCATACGAGTCGTGGTACGCACAAAGAAGAGAGCAATCGAGACCTCTGTGTTGACATGGCACGGAGTACCCCGAAGAGGGAGATTGAGAACCACGTCATAGCCGAGGAGATACTTTATTCACTGAGGCAGCGAGCTGGGGTGCTCGATGCCGGACGCATCGGCATCCTCGGTATGGGCCCCATCGGTCAGGCCGTAGCGCACTCCCTTACGACATGCGGATACGAGGTCGTTGCGAGCGACCCGTGTCAGAGTCAACAACGTATCACTGAGACAGGAGCACGCCTCATCTCAGATCCGAGAGAGCTCGTACGCAGCTCGCGACTTCTACTCGGATGTACTGGCTCCGACATATCGGAGTTTCTCTCAGTAGCGAGTGGGCACCTACTTGTTGCGAGCTGCTCTTCGAGCGATATCGAATTCTCTTCGCTCCTGTCGTCCAACAAAGATCGCCTCGATACCAACGGCAGAGACTACATCCTTAAATCAAAAGGGCGAATCTTCACAATTCTGGACCATGGATTTCCAGTCAACTTTAGTTGGGCCGTGCGCCATACGCACCCATCGATAGGACTAACTAGAGCTCTTACATTGCTGTCGATGGTTCAGGCGGCACGAGTCCTACAGACCAATCTCTATCTTCCTTTAGACGAAACTTTTTGCGCTTTGCTGGGTAGTATAAAGCCCGATATGGATTGAGGATGAGTTGGGTAGCTTTCATTATGAATCGTCGATCGGCTATGATTGGAAAGAGAAAAAAGTTGGATGTGATTGGTTCTCGGGTAACAAGGCAAACCCCTCCCTGCTGCGAAAGCGGATCTTGGGTTGCTGGCTCAGTCGGGATGACATAGCACGGTAACGTCCTACGACTACTTAAAAACGGCTCATCGTGGAATCAAGTGGGTCCATCAAGGTCTTGCCTCCCTTCCTTTTTCAAGAGAAAAGGGGCTACCTCACATAACGCGGTCGACACCACCGCCTAACCCTAGTAATGTTATGTGGTTCTATCTTTGTATCAATCACAGCAACGATAGATGTACGCACTATTTCGTCGAATCCGCTCGCAGAGTTTGCAGCTATGAGGGCAAGCCACAAAGGAATACAAGCTGGCGTTAAGAGCACGTTGTTAGGAATGCTCGTGAACATCCTTCTCGCTGCAACCAAAGGTTTCGCGGGGGTGTTGGGTAATTCCTATGCTCTAATAGCGGATGCTATCGAGTCTGCCTCGGATGTGCTCACTTCGGGTATAGTGCTGCTTGGGCTCAAGATGGCAGGGAAGCCGGCAGACAGTAATCATCCGTATGGGCACGGCAAATTCGAGCCATTAGCAGCGGTCGTAGTGGCGCTGACGCTGCTGGGGGCTGCTATAGTGATCGCTGTTGAAAGCATTCAAGAGATCCGAACGCCGCATCATGCCCCAGCAGCTTTCACGTTGATGGTTCTAGCAGGGGTAATTGTCGTAAAGGAGCTTTTGTTCCGGTTTGTGATCGATGTGGGGACGCAAACAGGAAGTACTGCCGTGACCGCTGATGCGTGGCACCATCGTAGCGATGCGATAACCTCCTTGGCAGCATTTCTTGGGATATCGATCGCCCTGATTGGGGGGCCGGGATACGAAAGTGCAGATGACTTTGCTGCGCTGATTGCCTCAGCGGTTATTGCTGTAAATGCGCTGTTGCTTCTTCATCCGGCATTACGGGAGTTGGTGGATACCGCTCCGAACCCCGAAATTTCCATGCGGATTAAGAGCATCGCTGTTCAGGTGCCCGGGGTGCTAGGAACTCACAAATGCCATGTGCGGAAGGTTGGCTTGGATCACTTCGTTGATTTGGATGTTTTATGTGATCCGAACGCGACTATCAGGGAAGGTCACGAGATAGCGCACAATGTGGGCGAGGCTCTGCAGGAGGCTCTTCCTCTAATTACCAAAGTACTCGTTCACGTCGAGCCAGCCGATGATTATGGGCGACGCTCAAGGGATAGTTTTTCATAGGAATAGTTATGAGCATACTCAAGAAGCTTTATGGTGGAGTAACTTCGGTGTCACGGCCCAGCATCGCTTCTGTTTATCCGTGCACATTGGTTGCGCGTGGGGGTGAGCAGGTCGAGCTGGGAGCTTATGCGGGTAAGGTGGTGCTTGTGACCAATACTGCATCGAAGTGCGGCTTTACCAAACAATATGATGCTTTAGAGTCTCTGTATGGGCAGTACTCTACTCGCGGGTTGATCGTGCTAGCTTTCCCGAGTAACGATTTCTCTAACCAGGAGCCGGGCTCTGATGCTGAAATAGAGTCGTTCTGTCGATTGAACTTCGGTGTGACTTTCCCGGTTTTTCCGAAAGGCGAGGTCCGAGGGCCGTCGAAACAGGAACTCTTTCGACGTCTGACGGAGGAAGGGCCATCTGACCTGCGTGGAGAGATTAAATGGAACTTCGAGAAATTCCTGCTCGACAAACAGGGGCGTCTTGTAGGTCGGTGGAGATCCTATGTGTCGCCTCTTGCTCGGTCGATAGTGAACACTGTCACGAGAGAGTTGGATCGCGAATAAGCTCGGAAGGTGAGGTACAGGAGAAAGCCTGTTGAGAGTTTTTGGCTCAGTCCCTGCTGCGGCGAGCCTATCAGCTACCAGCGCTCTCCTGCCGCGGCTCCGCCGGGAGCGGCTCCCGAACTCTGGAGGGCTTTCGCTGCCGCTTCCTTTTTCTTCTTCTCCTCTTCCTTCTTGAGGCGCGTATAATCGAGATAGCTCAAGTTCGCTTGAATGTTGTCCGTGTTGCTGTAGACGTAAGCCAAGAAGAACTCAGTGATTGTGGCCTTTCGTACTTGGAGCTCCTCGGCCAGACGTAAAACCAGGGGCATACGAGTCTTGTTTTCGCTTTCGAATGCTTCCCACCATTTTCGAGCACTTCCGGTCGTATTATCCCAATCTAAGGTCTTTTTAACCTCTTCTAATTTCTTGGTGACCTGGTCATCGGTCCACCCCTTCGTGTTCGTTATTCCAGGCGGGAGGCCTCCGGCGGCAGCAGCAGCTTGTGATGCCGGCGCAGCCTGAGGTTCCTTTTCCTCGAAAGGAATGGGCTCAGAGCGTAGCTTCAGCTCGTATTGATCCGAGTCGAACTCCGTGAGCCTCTTGAGCATCTCAGGGATCTTGAAAAACGGTACGAGATGGCCCTGGAATACCGGGGTATTCGGCATGAAGAAAGTGGAGATATTATCGGCGGGGCGTCCAATCTCGTCTGGGGTAAGAACCGCGCGCTGCTGTACTTGCTCTTGAGTGCTGTCGTTTCTGCTCGCAAACCACTCGATCAGTTTGCGGTTTGCACCGGTCGATTGGGTTTGAAAGCGAATCGTCATCTGTCCGCTTTCTTTCGAAGCCCACTCGGCGTCTGCTAAATCGAGTGCAGGAATGAATATCTTCGTGCTGAAGCCCGCCAGAACGGAGTCAGCGTCATCCGAATAATTCGCCTTTATCTGAGCTGTCGACTGGATGGCTGCTACAATACTTACGTTACGCGAACGTAATGTGTTCAGCTTGACATGGATGTCCGGAAGGCGACCCAGCGCGCTCGCGAACTCGTCGATTACCAATCCTACCGGGCGCGGAAGTTTGACTCCAGGACATTGCTCTGCCCGCTTGGTGAGGAATCGAAGAATCTCGACTACGATAACGTTAGCGAGCGGCCGCAACATTTCGAGCTCGGACTCGCGCAGTTCGACGATGAAAAGAGTCGGCTTCTGAATCAGATCCTCGATGTCGAGCTCGTCGAGAGAGGTTGTAGCACGAATAGCAGTAAGGTCCCAGGCGCTGAGACGCATACTCAACTCTGACATGATAGTGTCAGCGTTCTGAGAGCCTGAGCGCGCGAGGTCCACGAACGTACGGGTATTTCGAATCGCCGCTGGATGCTGTTCAAGCCAGTCGCAGAGCGGTTTCATACCTGACTGCACCAGTTCGTGAATCCTCGGCATTGAGAGGATTTCGTTTGGATCGTGAAGCAATCCAACCATGATTGAGTTGAGGATCGACAGAGCGTTGTTTCGGAAGAACGGGCTATCAGATTTCGCTTGAGGCTGGTCCGTCGCCATGATGATCGTGTTGGCGATGAGTTTAGCGTCCGTATCGTCCTCGATCTTGGAGAGGATATTCCAACTGAGAGAACGCGCTCTATCTAGCGGATTGAAGAGTATAATTTTCTTATTGGGATTGTACTTTTGCGTCATCGCGGCGAGCTTTCGCCACATTTCCGGCTTAGAATCGATGACGATAGTCGAGCGATCCGGATCCATGCAGTCGTTGTACAAAATCGGCAGGATGAAGCGCGATGTTTTACCGCCTCCGGTTTTTGCGACTACGAGAACGTGTCGGTTTCGTTCTTCACAGCCGATCGCCAGCTTTCCTTGAGTGAGCGCGATCCCCTCGCTTCCTCGCAGCTCGTTAACGACCAGATATGAGTCGCCGGGCTTTCCACTGGATCTGGTCCACTTGGCGATCTGTTCGGTGTTTGCGAGATCTCCCGATCCCAGCTCATTGCTCTTGGAGCGTTTTGGGCGACGTGACTTGTCTTTGACCAGTGCCGACACCGACATGTCACCGACGATCACGCCGGTTTTCTTGTACTCGAGCCAGCTCAGGCGCCCTACGAGAAGGAGGTACCCGACGAATATGACAAAACAACTCTCCTCAATGATGAAGCGTTTCTCTACGGGAGCTATGAAAAAGCTCAGTAGGGGCTCAATAATCGGAACGGGAGAAAGAGAAGACGAAGCATTCTCAACCACAGACTGCAAAGCGTGTATCTTGTCGAGTGCCTTTTGGGGGCTAATAAGGTGGTAGGCCTCCGCGACGAGGAACACGATACCAACAACACCAGGGATCATAGTCTTCCCCATGGTGGTGTTTCCGCTGATGAAGAATTGGGTGAGGATACACCCGAGTGCTATGACCCCAAGGGTCATGATGCCCACGATCGGACTCATGCCGTAGAATGCTTCGGCGAAATTCAGCAGTGCTATTTCAAGGGCGCGCAGCATCGCTCGTCAGGAGATCCTTATAGTAAATCCAATTCTGAATGATCTAATCGGCCACGAGGTAGCATTTAGTTGAGGGTAAAGACTCAACTTGCTCAGGGTAGTACAATCAGGGGTTTACGGCCAACCTGCTTCATTCAAGGCTGCTAAGCTATTGGAATCAAAAGGCTCTCGCTCCGCCTTGGCAAAGAAGCACAGGGAGCTGTTGTCGAAAATAATAGGCAGGACGACGAGTGCCCCTGTACCCGTTGCATTATCCCTGGTCAGAGTTCTGCTCTACTCGACAGGGACCGAACCAGCCGTTCTCTCGTGCTACGCATGTCAGCTCTGGCCTTCCTGTAGGAGTGAATTTCAAACCATTCGATTCGATCGAGGTAATCACACCTGTACTGCCTACACCTTTGACGATCTGTTCGACCAGGTTACCGTTCGAGTAAATCTGTGTGATGTCATCTCGAAGTTTGAGCATGATCTCTCCCTGAAGCGCCTGTAGCTTGTCGTTCGAAGCGTTGCCTAAAATGTCTACCGAGTTGTCAGTCGAGTGATCGAGTGCTTTGGTGTTGTCGGGATAGGGAACAGCTTGCTCATTCTCGTACCATGGCACAGCATCTTCGGTAACTCCGCTGTCGATTGCTACGCTACCAAGCAATGTCACAAAAATAATCGCTACGAATATATTGTTCATCGGGTTCTCCATCTCAAGCTTGCAACTCTTCTCACTGCCGATAGAATTGCGTCACGTTTCGGAACTGATACGAAATTCCTTTTAGGGTCGTGATATCTCCGGATTCGTCGTAATGAAGGGAGCCATTACCGTTGAAGGTAAGAGCCGTGGCCTTGATGCCCCCTCTGAAGACGAAATTTCCAAGCACCTCGATAGCCGCTGAGGGTGCGATGATGAAAGTGCTCATGTCGGCTGTGCCGTTGAGGCGTAAGCGATCGACTCCAAGGTAATTCAGTCGAAGCTGGTATGGCTTGTTGTTCACGTTGAACACTTGATTTCCATTAAATGAATCACCGGTGATTTTGCGGACGTAGAGTGTGATTGTGCCGGTGGCAGGAGAAGGTGCAAAGTTCAAGCGCCCTGTGTTCGAGATATCCAATTCGTCGATAAAGTAGGGATATTCTGTCGATGTGAGGGTCACCACCCTATTGTTGGCGATCCTCACCTTTGACCAGCACTTTTGCATAGGGTCATTGCCCGAGACTGTCAGTAACGAGCCGCTCACTGGTATAGTGGCGCCTTGATTGCTTGGGCAGTAGGTGTTCCAAGCGCTGAAGTTCGGTAGTCCAGGCACCTGACAGGTATCCCCTTGGCACGTCGTTCCCGCTTCTGAGCAGGCAGCATTCGCACATACCCTACCGCCGAAGGGGGGAAGGGCACTGATCGCGTTATTGGTGTGGACTGACCCGTACACGGCGGTACTATTGAGAATCGACACTGGTCCATTCGAACCGATTGGGCAATGTGGTCGGGCCGATGTCTGAGAGTAGGGGCCGCTGTTAGAGATATAGGAGTCACATGGCTGGCGAATCTCTACCTGGTCGCGCCCATAGAACCCAACGCCGTAGTCATAGTGCAATTTACCGAGAACATGCCCGAATAAATGCCCTCCCTTGTCTTTGAAAAAGGTGCGCGAGGAAGTGCCGGCTTGAGGGCCTTCTGCATCTCCCCTTGATACTTTTTCTCGATCGAAAACATCGATTCGATAGAGAGGCTGAAAATCTGTTTGTGGCGGAACGCCGGCATCTCCGTAGTCCTTCGCGGGATCCACGGGAATCGCATCGACCAGTGTGATTCGTATTTTCTTACCGCTGAAGTGTGATGTCTTCAATGCGGAGAGAGAATCGAACGCCGCACCCGACTTAGTATCGGTCGTGAGCGGGAAGCTACCTTGTGCGCCGGAGTTGGAGCCGCCGTGTAGGAGGATCGGATCGCTCACCAGGATTATTGATTTCTCGTGCTCCGTGCGTGGAGCTATCTTAGTGGGTACCTGAAAATTCCCTTGATCGTTGGATCCGACGCTCGGGGGTCTACGCTTGAAAGCCGAGTAAAATTTGGTACGTCCGAAGACATCCGTCATGCCAGTAGAGTTGTCTCTCATCCATTGGACAGCTTCGCCGAAGACTTTTTCGTTTCTGAAATATTCCTCGGTTCGAGTGTTTGTAATGCTCATGGTTTGAATGCTGTTGCCCAGCACT